>CAYOZX010000344.1:0-1874 GCA_964408515.1 uncultured Acidobacteriaceae bacterium
TCAAGGTTCACGAAGAGGTTCTCGCCCTCGCCCATTTCGCCGTGGTCGCCGCGGTTTTTCTTCCCTTCCTGGTCATTCGGTTTACCCAAGACCCCAAGAAGAAATGAAGGCCGAGACCGACGCATAGTTTCTAGTTTGTTCTTCGCGCCTTGGCGATTTTTTCGTCAACCGGCTTGCGTCCCGCGAAGCCTTCGCTGATGCCGTGCCAGTAGCTAATGCCCTTCTCGCCCAGTTTCCAGCAGAGCAGGACGATTTGTCCCTCTACTTCGCAGGGAAAGTCCAGCAGGCCGATGTCGAGGTCCTTGACCTTTGCGCCGGTGGCATCAATCTCGGCGAGCGAGTCCTTGACCCGCTGGACCGCCTTCTCACGTTCGGCCTTGCGCCGCGCCATGTGCAGGATGTTGACTTGCAGGCCGCCGCTCAAAAAGACGCGGTGGGCAAGTTCCTGCATTTCGGCGTCCACCGATTCAATGAGCTTCTTGCCGTCAATGGCGGCGTGCAGAAGCGATTCCAGCACGGGCAACAGGGCCTGGGCCTCGTCGAGTGTGAAGGTACGGTTGGACATAGGGCTTGTATGCACCATTTTACTGCAACCCCGGTGCGGTGGAACGAGTCCGCTGGAGTTTCAAGGTTGGCTGGAGCCGTTGGCGAGAGAATGCGAAACTAACCGCCAGGGTCACACATAAAAATCAGCCCCCAATGTGAACCATGGTGCGGGAGGCAGGCACGAAGTCGGGTTCGCCGATGTGGTGGCGCTCCTCCTTCTTTTCGACGACGCCGCGGATGAACTCCGCCATTTCCTCGTCGGAGGCGCCGCGTCGCATCTGCGCGTGCAGATCGTGGTCCCATACGGAGAACAGGCAGGTACGAATCTTGCCGTCGGAGGTGATGCGGATGCGGCTGCAGTGCCGGCAGAAGGGATGGGAAACGGGAGCAATAATGCCGATTTCACCGATGCCGTCGTCGAAGCGGTAGCGGCGGGCGGTTTCGCTGCGGGCGTGCGGGATTTCCACCAGCGTCCGATACTCCGACATGCGATGCAGGATCTCATCCAGCGTGACGACCGTGCTCGGCGACCACACGCGGCCTTCTTCGAGCGGCATGAATTCGATGAAGCGGACAATCACACCCTCCTCGCGCGCGAACCTGCCGAAGGGGATAATCTGGTCCTCGTTAAAGCCGCGCATCAGCACGCAATTGACCTTAACCGGCCCAAGGCCGGCGCGGCGGGCGGCGCGAATGCCGGCCAGCACGTTGTCGAAACCGGTGGGTACGCGGGTGATCCGCAGGAAGCGGTCGGAATCGACCGCGTCCATGGAGACCGTCGCCCGACTCAGGCCCGCATCTTTCAGCGGCTGAACGAGATCCGCCAGGAGATGCCCGTTGGTCGTCAAGGCGATGTCGAGCGCTCCTCCGTTTGTGGCTTGCAGCCTGCTCAACTCCCGGACAAACGCGACCAATCCCTTGCGCAACAGCGGCTCACCGCCCGTGATGCGGACTTTGGTGATTCCCAATCCCACCAGAACCCGCACCATGCGCAGGTAGTCGGCAAGAGGCAGGTCGCCGTAGATCGCGCCTTCGTTGCCCGTGCGGCAATAGACACACTTGTAGTTACAGCGATCGGTGACGGAAAGCCGCAGGTCGGTGATGGGGCGGCCGAATTTGTCGGTAAGCGGCATTCGGTTCTCAGCACTCAGCGCCGGAGACAAATTGTCCACACTCGGCATGGTTCCCGCTTAAGTGCCGATGGCTGAGTGTTCGCTTGAAAGGAAACGGACAAACGGAGACGTTCTCCGGCGGGTGTTCCCTTTCCAATGGCTTCTCATCAAAGCCGGGAGGCGCAAGCGTTTCCGCCGGCACCCTCGGAACGTTTT
>CAYOZX010000344.1:1974-3453 GCA_964408515.1 uncultured Acidobacteriaceae bacterium
GCGAAGCCGGTGGAAGGGATGCTCACCTGCTGGGCCGAGGCAGAACAGGCCAGCAACGTAGCCAGGGCGAATGGGATTGAGGCATGCGAGAATCTCATTTCGATCCCTCTCCAGGGAAAATTAGGATACCGCAGTTGACGCGGAGACACCCAGATTAGACTAGTGCGCCCGCCCTTCAATCGCGGGCGGGGCGCCCGCGCCACAACTGTCTCACATCCCATCGTAGTTCGGCCCGCCTCCGCCCTCGGGCGGGACCCAGGTGATGATCTGATAGGGGTCGGCGATATCGCAGGTCTTGCAGTGCACGCAGTTCGACGGATTCAGGCTGATGCGCTTACCGTTGGGTTGCGAAGCGTCATCCACCATCTCGTAGACATTCGCGGGACAAAAGTTCTGACAGGGGCTGCCAAACTCCCTTACGCAGCGAGTGTTGCAGATGCTCGTGTCCTGTATCACCAGGTGCGCGGGCTGGTCTTCCTCGTGTTTGGTGCCGGAGTGATAGAGGTCGGTGAGCTTGTCGAAGGTGAGTTTGCCGTCCCCCTTGGCCGGGCCCAGCAGCGGGGCCTGGGGGCCTCCGTCAGCCGGCAGTTCCGCCAGTTTTTTCAGGCGCTGGTATCCGGCAGTTGAAGGATAGCGGTTGCGCAGGCCACGTCCCCCGGTGAACTGCTGCAGGCCGGCGTGGAACATGCCGCGCCAGAATCCGTGCTCGAATCCCTGATGGAAGTTGCGCACCTTCCACAGCTCCTCCTTGATCCAGCTGGATTCGACGCGCCGCTGAAAGTCGCCGAGCGTGGCGGCGGAGAAGTCGTTCTTCCTGAGCGCTTCAAAGGCGGTTTCGGCAGCCAGCATGCCGCTCTTGATGGCAAGATGAATGCCCTTCAAGCGCTGTGAATTCAGGAATCCTGCGGAGTCGCCCACGATCATCCAGCCGTCACCCGCGACGGGCGGAATCGACCACCAGCCGCCATAGGGCATCGATTTCGCCCCGTAGCGGATCATCTTTCCACCCTCGAGCAGCCTGGCGACAAAGGGATGAGTTTTGAACTCCTGCAATACGCGCTGGGGATCGAGCCGCGGGTCGGGATAATCGAGCCCAATGACGAAACCGAGTGACACGACATTGTCTTTGCCACCGTAAATCCAGGCGCCGCCGTATTCACTTGTGGTCAAGGGCCAGCCCATGGTGTAGATCACTTCGCCGGGAGCGATGCGCCCGGAGGGCACCTCCCACAGTTCCTTGATTCCCTGTCCGTAGGTTTGCGGGTTGCGATCTTTGGCGAGATCGAATCTCGAGATCAACTCTTTGGTGAGCGATCCGCGAGTGCCCTCCGCCAGAATCGTGATCTTGGTCTGCAGCTCGTATCCCGGCTCGAAATTGGATTTCTGCTGGTTGTTCTTATCCACGCCCTTGTCATCGGTGCACAGGCCAGTGACGCGGTCGCCATCGAAAAGCAGGCTGGACCCGGCAAATCCGCTGAA
>CAYOZX010000345.1:0-3447 GCA_964408515.1 uncultured Acidobacteriaceae bacterium
GTGCGCCTTCAGTTCCTGTTGTCTCATGGCTTGATTTCCCAGGGATTTCTGCCAGGCTTCATGCTTCGCCTCGATCTGCTCAAGGGTATCTTCCGGCATGGCATCGAAATCGACGGAGGCAGCCACGATAGGCTTTAATCCTTCCGGGTTGAACAGGTCTCCTTGAACGCTCTGCCCGGTTTGCTGGTTACGCCGCCTGAGGGCGGCCGCTACCGTTTTCACATCCCCGGTCAGTGGCTTATAGGCTTCGTCGGGGATACCATCCGCCATGATGTTAGGATCGAGAATGCCCACAAGGCTGTCACCGCAGCGGATATGCGCATCCAGGAAGGAGAGGGGCTTTCCCGGCTCCACCGTCTCAATCCACAGCGCGGTTTTGCAGAGCTCCACAGCAAGGTGGTTTTTGTCCACACCGTAGATGCAGTGCTGAACAAACTCGCGGAGCGCATGCTGACGGAGCGTCTCACCAGGCGTATCAAGTCCCGCGTCCAGTCGGGCAATCTCAGCGGCGAGCTGCCGGGCGGCCGCAAGCAGGAAGTGCCCGCTGCCGCAAGCAGGATCGACGATATTAAGTTCGAGAAGTGCTTCTCTGGGGTGTTCAGGATTCTCCTTAAGGGTCTGTTCGATGACGGGAAGGAGGGCGGATTTGATCAGCTCGTTCACCAGGACAGGCGGCGTGTAGTAGCTGCCGGTGGTCTTGCGTTCGGAACCGTTGACTCTGCCCTCCTGGTCCTCTCCAATAAAGCCAAATTTCCAGGGCGTAACCGAGATGGTCGGATGAAGCTCCAGGAGGCTTTCGTAGACGGAGCCCAGCTCCTCGGTACCCATATCCCGGTAATTGACACGGGCAAGCGCCTCGCCGCTCACGAAAAAGGCGAGGGCATGGATCGCCTGAAGGAGCCGGTTATTGGCAATCGCACACGCATCCAGGCGAGGGCAGTGATCGTCCGCAAAGAGACCGCCTAGCGCTGGCAGGCCGAGCGGTGCCAGTCCCCTGGCCAGGCCGCTGAAGACAATCTGGAGCCCTTCCCACAGGTCACCGTACTGGTCGTAATAACGGCGCTTCAGGGCGCGGTCCCGGAGCCGGGACAGTGAATATCCCTCGGTATACAGCCCATGCGCCTCGGCTGAGGCTTCCGGATTAAAAAGCAGGTTCCGGTCCTCGACGGTAAAAAGAAACAGGAGCCGGTAGACTAGATGTCCATTTCGTAAATCCCTCGTCAGTTTTTTCTAGACAAAGGGAGTAATGTAAGGGCAGGCTCAGGCGACATCAATACCTATGTCTCTCACGCCCTGTCAGGAGAACGACGATGCCTATGCCTTTTGCGTCTCCACTCAGGTTGACGGACGACGAACGCCAAGGCTTGGAATCCCTTGCCCGTGCCCATTCCACCCCCCAGGCCTTGGCCTTTCGGTGTCGGCTGATTTTACGTATAGCTGCTCCCGAGGCACCGACGAATCTCCGCGTGGCGGCTGACCTGCACTGTCACCGCCAGACTGTCCGCCTCTGGCGTACCCGGTATCTGGAGCACGGGCTCGCTGGTTTGCAAGATGCGCCCCGGCCTGGGCGGCCGCGGCGCTTTTCCCCCCTCAGAGCGCATCGATGTCCTGTCACTCGCGACGAGTACGCCGGCAGACCACCATCGCCCCGTGACGTGCTGGAGCCTTGATGATATGACGGCAGTGCTCCGCGACCATGCCCGAGCCCAGGCGATGAGCCGCTCGACCCTCTGGCGGGTGCTCGACGAAGCGGACCTCAAACCGCATCGGTGTGTCTACTGGTTGAATAGCCATGATCCGGAGTTTGATGCCAAGGCTCGCGACATCTGCACCCTCTATGTGAACGCCCTGCGCTTCTTCCAGCAGGGACGCCTGGTCATCTGTGTCGACGAGAAAACGGGTATGCAGATTCTCCAGCGCAAATATCCCACGCAGCCAGCCCAACCAGGCCAACCAGCCAAACGTGAGCAGGAGTATATCCGCCATGGGGTGCGTGTCTTGATTGCCTCCTTGGTGGTGCCGACCGGCCAGGTGCTGTGGCATCTGGGCCCGACCCGCACCAGTGAGGACTTTGCGGCGCATCTGGCCGATGTCCGCCGGCAACTCCCCACCATGGCCCGCTATGATTGGGTGGTCGATAACCTCAATACCCACTGGAGCCTGGAGGTGTGCCGCCTCGTGGCCACGTGGTGCCATCTCCCCTTTGACCCCAAGACCCTGCTCCGAGGCGTGCAACGGCGAACCTTCTTGAGCGACCCAACGCATACGCATGTGTTCCATTTTACGCCCAAACATGGGTCGTGGCTCAATCAAGTCGAGTTGTGGTTTAGCGTCTTGGCGCGTCGCTTTCTGAAACGTGGCGACTTCTCTTCGCCGGAAGACTTTACAACCCGTTTGCTCGATTATCTTGACGTCTATAATACCCATCACGCCCATCCGTATCGCTGGACGTATACGGGGCAACCCTTGGTGCGGGCGACCCCCTTCAGTCAAACCCGGCGTCAACAGCGGCAGGGGCGGGCGTGGTTTAGTCCCCGACCTCACTGTTTTGAACGTGCTTTGTATCCCCCGCGCCCCTATAAGCGGGCTACGACTCAACTGACGATGAACTTATGAAATGGACATCTAGTGAGGCACTGCCATGGGGAAACCCGCAGCAACAGATAGGCGTCGCCTAAAGTCGCTTAACCATTCCTTTACCCTAGACTGGGTCGTGCTGTGCAACGGGACAAGAGACCAAGCCCATGCCATGAAAGAGGAGCTAAGCATAGTCCTCGAAAACACGGGACTAAAACTCTCACAGGAAAAGACTAAGGCCATATCTAGAAAAAATTTTACCGAGACAGCGAGGCGTTGAGGGGTTAGAGTGGGGCTTTCGTTTGTTCGGCCATCCATCTTCTGCGTGAGGGTATTCCATGCTGAAGTTCGGCTCGACTCCGCCCGTCTCCATGTCTCCAACGCCTCAACAGATTGCCGATTTACGCCTCGCTGCCTCGCAAATGACCGGTGCCACTCGACGGGCTTTCCAAGCAGAGAAGACGCTGAAGTATTGTGACGGTAACGCCCGTCGTGCCGAGGACATCTTTGGTTGGGGGCGCCACAATATTGCAGTGGGGCTGGCCGAAAAGCGCACGGGTATCGTCTGCTTGAGTTTACACGCGGCTTGCAGTGGCCGCCGGCGTTGGGAAGAGCAGTATCCCGAGGCGGCAGAGGCCCTCGTAGACCTCGCCTTCGCCCATGCGCGCGTGTCCGTCGCCGAGGAACAGCAACGCACCCGGTTCCGACACCGGCAGCATCAGCGTGGCGCCGGCACCCATCGAGGCGTAGTCCATGTTGCCGCCCCATTGACCGGGGACGGTGGACGCGATGGCCTCCTTTCGGGCCGGCGCGACCGCGATGCAGCCGAGCATCGGCTTGAGCGGCAGCTCGATTCCGCCGGGTTGAATC
>CAYOZX010000346.1:0-3435 GCA_964408515.1 uncultured Acidobacteriaceae bacterium
TTCGCGTTCTTCGCGGCTGTTGTTTGCGATCTCGGCGGTTCGGCCTTTCTTAACCGCGAAGGTCGCCAAGTTCGCGCAAAGAACGATTGCGCAAAGGAAGATCGCGCAAAGGACACAAAGGAAACCTCGGGGCGCGCCTTATCCTCGGCTGAAATTTGGGCACTTACTCATACGCTCATGCGGGAGGCCACGATGATTCGGGAACGGTCGTTAAAGGTCGTACTGGTGGTGGTGGGACTGACTTTCTGCGCCTTTGCACTCCCCCTGGTTCAGAGGAATGAATCGGAGCTCATGCAGATGTTCTCGGGCGTCTATGCCACGCTGGGCGTTTTCCTGTTATTGGCGTCGCGCAAACCGTCCGCGAATCGCAGCCTCATAGCCTTCGCCGCGTGGTCGAGCCTGGTTCACGCCGCCATTATGGCGGTGCAGGCCTGGCACGCTACCGCCGAACGCACACATCTCCTGTTTGGCGTTCTGCTGTTTGGCGTTATCGGCGTCACCCTCGTGGCGCTCGCACCGCCGGCGCCACCAGCAACGGCGGCGCAGGCCCAGTTGAGCTGAGCACGGGTCGCGGCTCCCGCCCCAGGGGCGCGCGTTCTTCCTCGTGCCCTGACTGCGAGGAACAGCCCTACTCACGGCCTACCCGCCATGTTGACACCCTCTGTCGACAGGTGTACGATTGGCGAACACAAGGCGAAACAATGGCGACCCTCCCTCTTCTTCCTCTCTCCAGCCCCAAGCTCGTAGGCATTGCCCGCCTGGCGTCGGAAGGCCAGTCTTTTCGTCAGGGACACGAAGTGGAATACTTCACCCTGCCTGTCCGGTCCCTGCTCAACCGCTGCGTCAGCAAGCGCGAGATGCCCTTCACCTGGACCATCAACCCGTATCGCGGCTGCGAGTTTGCCTGCAAATACTGCTACGCCCGCTACACCCACGAATTCATGGAGATGCGCAACGGAATCGACTTTGAGCAGAAGATCTACGTCAAGCAGCACACCCGCGATCTGCTGCGGCAGGAGCTAAGGCAGGTAAAGCCTGGTGAGGAAATTGCCATCGGTACGGCCACCGACCCCTATCAGCCCGCCGAGCGCCGCTTTGAAATCACCCGCAGCATCCTGGAAGAACTGGCACAGCACCAGGGGCTTGACTTGGGCATCGTGACCAAATCGAACCTGATCCTGCGCGACCTGGAACTGCTCGGCCAGGTGGCTGCCCGGAACCGGCTGGGGGTGAGCATCACCATCACCACCCTGAACACCGATCTGGCGCGCCTGCTCGAGCCTCGCGCCCCCCGGCCCGACCTGCGCCTGGAGGCGGTTCGCCGATTGAACCAGGCCGGTGTTTCCACAGGAGTAAGCTGTTCTCCCGTGCTGCCCGGCATCACTGACGCCCCACGCGATCTGGAAAGAATCGTGCGCGCTGCGGCAGAGGCGGGGGCCAGCCACATTTTCGCTAATCCCCTGTTTCTGAAGCTCCGCTGCCGTGTTCATGCCCTTCCTGGAGAAGGAATTCCCTCAGCTCGCGGCGGAGTACGAGAGGCGATACAAAGACCGCGCCTTTCTGCCCAAGGCTTACGGAAAGCGAATCTCTGAGTTTATGACGCGCCTGCGGGAGAAATACGGTATCGCTCGGCGTGAGCGCCAGGAGCACAGCTCTGTTCCGGTGGAAGCGCAGTTAGCTTTGTTCTCAGGATAACGCTCTTAACCGCGAAGGTCGCCAAGATTGCGCAAAGGACGCGAAGGAGATCCCAGGAACGGCTTGCTTTTCTTCGCGTTCTTCGCGGTTGTTCTTTGCGATCTCGGCGGTTCGGTCTTTCTTCGTGGCGGAGGTACTAGCAGATTTCTTACGGCGGAAGCCCGGCGAAACAGAGCCAAGACTTAAGCTTTTGACGCGAGCCAGCGCCAAGGAGCCTACGCCTCAGCCGGCATTCATCACTTCCGCGTACATGCGGTGAAACGCGTGCACGCCCTTTTCCTGCTTCATGCTGTAGCGCCCCCGATCATAGCTGCGCGAGTGGAGGTTCTTCTGCACGGTCTCGCAGATGCCCACATCCTCGATCTGAATCTGGTGGCTGAACTCGACCGAAGCCTTCGCCACAGCGCTTCCCAGGGCGGTCTCGGGCAAATACCACTCAAAAATCGCCAGCGACCTCTCCGGCGCCACCGGGATCACGATATTCAGCGAAACGTTGTCTGGATAGCAGTTCAGCATCCAGTTGGGAAAGATCCAGAAATAGTCGGTGGTGAAGGCTTCACCGGCCTCTGGATAGCGGCGCGGCGTGAGGTCTCCCGGCTGGGATCCGCGTATAGGGCTGAACTGCCTCACGTGCCTGGCACAGGGCTCGACGGTGTAGGCGCTGTAATCCGGCTCCCGGTTCAGTCCGGGATGCACGCTCGGGAGATGGTAGCCCTCGAGGTAGTTGTCCACGTAGGTCTTCCAGTTGCACTTCATGTCGTAGGTCCGCCGCTCGAAGAGCCTCATGGACGGAAAGTCGAAGCGCCCGGCCTGCTGCGGAAGCGCGCCCAAACTGCTCAGCAGGGGTTCGGCGCTCTCATCAAGATTCACGAAAATCAGGTTGAACCACTCTTCTGCGCGCACCGGAGCCAGGGCAAACTGCGTGGGGTCGAAGCCAACCTGACCCTCAAATTCGGGGGCGCTGATGAGCCTGCCGTCCAGCCCGTAGGTCCAGCCGTGGTAGCCGCAGCGGAACAGCTTGCGCGATCCGCATCCCTCGGCCGGCGGGCCGGCGCGGTGCCGGCAGACGTTGTAGAAGCCGCGGAGTTCGCCCTGGGCTCCACGTACCAGGAGCAGCGGCTCGCCCATCAGTTCGGTAGTCAGATAGTCGCCCGGCCGGGCTAACTGGTCCCGATGCCCCACTACCTGCCAGCTTTTGCCAAAGACCTTCTGTTTCTCCAGCAGGAAGACGGCTGTATCTGTATAGAAGGTGGACGGGATCGACCAGGCCCGGGAAATGTCAGGGTCGACATGAAGGGGGGATGTCTGAGTCATAAGCAACCGGCGCCGGCCTATTTTACAGATTTCGCCTCACGCCCTGGCCTGTCAAAGCGTCGCAAATTGACACAATTTGTCACACGGAGACAAAAAGTGACACGGACCATGATTCCTATCCGACTTGCGCTACTCCCTCAACAGGTCACAGAGTGTCCATCCGCTAACAGAATGAACGACCTAGGCCGTGTTCCCGCAATCCTTGTCATCGCCCGGCGTCTGGCAGATCAAGTGCCTTGAGAGAGACAGCTAGGTCGCTCAGACCAAAAAATTTATCCACGGAGAACGAGGGAAACGAGATGCGGAAACAGAAGGGTTTTTCACTGATCGAGTTGCTGATTGTCGTGGCGATCATCCTGATCATCGCGGCCATCGCCATTCCTAACTTGCTGCGGGCGCGCATTGCGGCCAACGAGTCCTCTGCCG
>CAYOZX010000347.1:0-3431 GCA_964408515.1 uncultured Acidobacteriaceae bacterium
GCCAGCCAACTGGTAAGTCCGCGGGGCCTTGAGCCGGATGCTGCCTTGATCGGCGGGCAGGACCAGATCGCCATCGGCGTCAATCTTCGCGGGGCCCGAGCCCGGGAAGCGCAAGGCGATGGCGCCGGGATTGGCGTGTGGGCGGACTACGAAGTCATATTCAAGCCGTCCTTGTGTGCCGTAGTACACCAGGTCGATGCCCGGATAGAGATTCTCGTAGCGGATGCGGGCGAACTGGGGAACGTTCCGACGCCAGGCCTTAGGATCATTGCCGATGAGGTAGTTGCTCCTGCCGGGA
Organism: uncultured Acidobacteriaceae bacterium; assembly: GCA_964408515.1. GTDB lineage: Bacteria > Acidobacteriota > Terriglobia > Terriglobales > Acidobacteriaceae > CAYOZX01. The sequence goes on from CAYOZX010000347.1 coordinate 299, forward strand.
AGGGGATCCAAGGCGCGGGCGGCCGGGTTGGGGTTTGAACCGGCGAACCGCATGTCCACCCCGGAATTCCTGCCCGAGGAAGAGCGCACCGAGAGCACGGTGCGGCCGGCCGTGAGGAAAACGCCATAACCCGACCCATGGGCCAGAAACTTGACCTGCGGACCGGCCTGACCCTGGTTTGGCTCAAAGCCCAGCGGCAACTGTTGCAGACCAGCGCGAACAGAACGGGCGGAGGCCGGCTGGGGCTCGGCCCAGGGCGCTGGGGCGGACGAAAGGCCGGCTGAAGATGCCAGTTCGGTGATCGGAGAGCTCAATCCCAGGGCTAGAACCGCCAGCAAAAATATGGCCGAGAACAGCAGGACAGGGGAATAGCTTCGTAATCCCCGGGAATTCAATGTCACGCAATCCTCCGAACATCCCGATTCATGGAGAGGAAGAAGTAATGGCGCACAATCAGCCGCCCGGCTCGCGCCCGCGAAGCGGCGTGCGTACGTGTCACCAGAACATGGGCAAAAATAAATAACTACTTAAACATCCGACGGTTAGACTGTCAAGCCGCGTCCCCAGTCCCGGCCTGCGGCTCCGCATTCCGGGGCGCCTTCCGGGGGCGCACCCCGGACGTCTCATGGTATTCCTGACACGAACTCTGCCAGGGTCAGATGCACAAACTGGCGGCATGAGATGCTGGGAAGCCGCCAGCTCAGCCCGAGGGAGCAGGTGTGGCAAGGTTTGCAAGATTTTTCACTTCGATTGTTGCCGCGGAACGAGCCTTCGTGCGCAAGTCGTTAGACGGCATTGTCCGGGTCCCGTGGCGTCAGGTGGCTCGGCGTGGCACTGCGCTTGCAGCCAAACTAGGCTGGCTCGGGGTGTGGCCGGGAGTTTCCTCCCAGACCCTTCCCCGGCAAAGCGGCGTTAACCGAGGCAGTTCCCCAATTTTTTTGTGCTTGCAAAGTATTGGCGAATAAGTAAATTTGGCACCAGGGGTTTTCCCTGCCCGGTCAGTGGTGCAAACTGGGGTGAATGATTTGGGCGGATCCGGTTTCATGGCCCTGCAAAGAGAGAGTTCCATGCTGCGGTCAGCGCAGGAGCGGCGCGCGATGCGCCGCTTTAACATGCGCCTTCCCGCCTCTGTCCGTCTGGCGGGAAACGGTCTGCGGGATCTAACCACCGAGACCCAGAACGTGAGCGCGCGGGGAGTCTTCTTCTACCTGGATCGTCCTCTGGCCGAAGGCATGCGGATCGAAGTCACCATGACCTTCCCTCCCCACATTACCCTGACTGAACCGGTACGGGTGCGCTTCGTCGCCCGCGTGGTGCGGGTGGAAACTTCCGACGATCGGGCGGGCATTGGCGTCGCCGCCATGATTGAGGAGTACGAATTCCTGCGCTCCGACATGAGCGCGTAGGCCCGCCGCTGCTGCTTAATTCCGCTTCAAGTCCTCGATGTCGTCGCGCAGACGCCGGTACCGCTGCACCAGCGTGGACAGATACACGATGTGGATCACCCAGGCGGCGGTGTAGGCGGCGTACAGGAAGTTCATCGCGGACTCCTTAGCCCCTGCAGCGCCTGGGCTTCATCCACTTCGCGGCGCGTGATTTCCAGGCGGTACCTCGACCAGCAGACCAGCGCGGCGAAGCAGAGAAATGCGAGCCAGTTGATGAGCAGCACGCGCAGCATGCGCGGATCGATCGATCCTCCGCCGCCGATCACCGGCTGCGGATGCTGGGTGCGAAAGAACCAGATGGAGAAGTACACCAGGGGAACGTCGAGCGCGCCAAAAATAGCCAGCGCCGCCGCCAGCACCGCCGTCTGGCTGCTGCTGGAGAAGCGGCGCAGCATCAGGTAGCTGATGTAGATCAGCCAGAGCACCAGGGTCGAGGTCAGACGTATGTCTCCGGGCGCCCACCAGATTCCCCACACCGGCCTCGCCCACAGCGGACCTGTCACCAACACGACCGTGCAGAAAACGACTCCCACCTCTGCCGAGACCACGGCGAGGGCGTCTACCCCTTCCCTGGAAAACAGCTTCTGGACCAGGAAATAGAGTCCGCCGGCGAGAATTCCCGTGGTCGCCAGAGCGGACGGGTGCATTCCCTGAGGAAGGGGGACCAGGTAAGCGCCAACGCAAATCACCACCGCGGCTGCGATCACGATCCCGCTGGCCAGGCTGGAGGTTCGCGGGTTGCCCCGCACAACGTACTGAATGGAGCACACGAAATTGATCACAAATAGAAGAAATGCCGTCCACGCCGAAGGCACGTGGTAGTAAATGATGCGGTAGACGTCGCCCTGCAACTGGTCCGTGGGGGCCACCACCAGTCCCAGGTACACGGCGTAGCCGAGCAACGCCGCCGTCAGCACCGCCAGGATGGGGAAGGCTCTTTTCATTCCGCGTGCAGCACCGCTTCAAACAGGAGCAGGCTAGCCATAGTAAACACCACGTCGTAGGCGGCAAGCAAAGCGATCCAGAAACGGGCGGAGAACTCTCCCGTCAGAATCGCGGTGGTAGCGTTGACCATGGCGATGATCGCCGGAATGGAAATGGGGAAAAGCAGCAGGGGCAGCATGATCTCGCGGCTGCGCGTGCGCAGCGAGATGGCGGCAAAGAAGGTTCCGTTGACCACCAGCGCCCACGTGCCCAGGATCGCAATGGGTATCAGCTGCCAGGCTGCCCCCAGAGCCCGGAGCTGATAAAAGACGACAAACAGCGGGGTCATCAGCGCTTCCAGGGCGGTCACGAAGATGAAGTTGCCCAGCGTCTTGGCGATGAAGAGCGCAGGGGCCGGAGCCGGCGAAACACGGTAGGCATCCAGAACCTGGTTGCGCAGTTCCCGCGCCCACGTCTGATTCAGGGCTACGACGGCGGCGAACAGAAACGCCACCCACACCAGGCCGCCGGCGATCCGCCGCGACTCTTCCGCCACCGGATCGAAGGAGAAACTGAACACTACCACCACCAGCAGGGAAAAAAACAACATGGAGTTGATGGCGTCCTTCGACCGCCATTCCAGACGCAGGTCCTTGGCTAGGGTCCCTCCGGTCACCCCCCAGGGTCGGCCCATCGCGTCCCCCGGGTCTGCCCACCCCCCCCACGCGCGGGAGTACACCCGGCCGCAGCCGTCACCCGCCGCA
>CAYOZX010000348.1:0-3412 GCA_964408515.1 uncultured Acidobacteriaceae bacterium
CTCCTTGTCATGCGACAGCGTGGAACCGGCATTATAGGCGATGGTGGGCGAGGCCGCTGTCCCCGAACGCGCTCTCCTTTTGGCGCAGCAAACGTCCATACAACGGACTGCAATGCGTGATCCGCGTGCGCAAGCTGCTACAATCACATGCTTTGTCCCCATAGAAGAGCCTGAATTGTTCCTGGTTCACCTTCATGCCAAGGAGCCTTAATGTCTTTCTTCACCAGAATCTTTCTGCTCTGGAGCTTGCTTTTGCCGGTGAGGTTGTTCGCGCAGGAGATGCAGGAAGGCCGGCTGATGCGCTTCCCCGACATCTACAAGGACAAGATCGTCTTCATGTATGGCGGCGACCTCTGGATGGCCTCGGCATCCGGCGGCACCGCGCGGCGCATTACATCTGATCCCGGGCGCGAGCTCTTTCCCAAGTTCTCGCCGGATGGGAAATGGCTGGCTCTTACCGGGCAGTATGATGGCAATTTCAACGTTTACGTGATGCCCGCCGATGGCGGGCAGCCGCGGCAGTTGACCTTTTTTCAGGGCGCGGCGGCGCCGCTCAGCGACCGGATGGGGATTCACAACGAGGTTCTCACCTGGACGCCGGACAGCCAGCGCATCCTGTTTCTTTCCCGCCGCGACGCCTCCAATGGATGGATCAAGCGAGGGTTCATGGTCAAAATCGATGGCGGCTTGCCAGAGCCTCTGCCGATGGACCAGGGCGGCCTCACGTCATTCTCTCCTGACGGCGCCAAGGTCGCGTATAACCAGATTTTCCGTAACTTCCGCACCTGGAAGCGCTACACGGGAGGGCTGGCTCAGTCGATTTCCATCTACGATCTCAAGAACAATACGGTCGAGGATATCCCGCACACCGAGTGGACCGACACTTTCCCTATGTGGAGCGGGGAAACAATCTACTTCACCTCGGATCGCGGAGCGGAGCATCGCCTTAATCTGTACAGTTTCGGGTTGAGCACGAAGGAGGTGGAGCAGATCACACACTTCACCGACTTCGATGTGATGTGGCCCAGCCTGGGCCCCGAGGCCATCATTTTCGAGAACGGAGGGTATCTCTACACCTTCGACTTGGCTTCGAAGCAGACGAAAAAACTCACCATTTTCCTGCCGGGCGACCACGACCAGAGCTTGCCGCATTGGGCGGGCCTGGCCAAGAACATCACCGATTTTGACCTTTCGCCGGACGGCAAGCGCGCCGTATTTGGCGCGCGCGGCGACGTGTTTACGGTTCCTGCCAAGGAAGGCAGCATTCGCAATCTGACCCGCACGCCTGGCGTCCGGGAAAAAGCTGTGGCATGGTCGCCCGATGGACGCTGGATCGCCTACATCTCTGACCGCACGGGCGAAGAGGAACTGTTCATTTCGCCGCAGGACGGCATGGGCAGGGAACAGCAGATCACCAGCGGGTACAAAGGCTTCAAGTACGCTCCGCAGTGGTCGCCCGACAGCAAGAGGCTGGCCTGGTCAGACAAGGATTGCCGCCTGTGGTACGTCGACATCACAGCGAAGAAGCAGGTGGAAGTGGACCGGGGAAAATACGGTGAGATCCTGAACTTTGCCTGGTCGCCCGACAGCAAGTGGCTTGCGTACGACAAGAACGACGCCAACCAGCTGGCGTTCGTGAACCTGTACTCGCTGGCGGAGGGCAAAATCACTCCCGTCACCACCAGCATGACGAACAGCTTCGCCCCGGTTTTTGATCCGGATGGCAAATATCTTTACTTTCTCTCCGACCGTGACTTCAACGAGGTTCTGGGCAACGTGGACTTCGAGTTCGCCAATCCGAAGACCACTCGGATCTATCTGGTCACGCTGCGCGGCGACGAGCCTTCACCATTCCAGCCCCTGAGCGATGAAGTCCAGATCAAGAAAGAAGAAGACAAGGGCGAGCTGAGTCCCGACAAAAAGCCTGGCAAGGGTGCCAAGCCCGAGGAGAAAGCCAAAAATGCGGGGAAGGAGGGCGAATCCAAGGAGGAGAAAAAGGATAAGGAAAAACCCAAAGAGTTCCGCCTCGATCTTGAGGGCATCCAGAGCCGCGTCGTGGCCTTGCCCATTGATCCTGCCGTCATCAATACCTACTTGGCGTCCAAAGGCTTCATTTTCTATTCCACCACGCCTGTGCAGGGGCTCTCCGGTCCCTTGCCGGGAGAGACTGCTGCAGTCCATGTCTACGACGTTAAAGAGCGCAAAGACAAAGTGCTCATCGAGGGTGTGCAGCGGTTCGCGCTCTCATTTGACGGCGCCAAGTTGCTCTATGAGGCTGACGGCGGCCGCGATGGCCATACCTACGGCATCATCGACGCCAAGCCCGACGGCGCCAAGAAAGTCGGCGATGGGGCCCTCAACCTCGCCGGCATGAAGGTGTTGGTGGATCCTCCGCAGGAATGGAAGCAGATCTTCAGCGAGGTCTGGCGACAAGAGCGGGACTACTTCTACTCTGCCGCGATGAATGCCGTGGACTGGGAAAAAATGCGGGACAAGTATTCCACGCTGCTGCCCTACGTGGCCGATCGCTACTCGCTGACCTACGTCCTGGGTGAGATGATCGGCGAGCTCTCGAATTCCCACACCTACGTGGGTGGTGGGGACTACCCGGATCTGCATCCGGTGAATGTTGGCCTGTTGGGAGTGGAATTTGGCGTTGACCAGGCCAGCGGTATGTACCGGTTCCAAAAGATCTATGCCGGGGAGAACTGGGATTCGCAGGTCCGCTCGCCGTTAACCGAGCCCGGAGTGACCGTAAAGACGGGCGATTACCTGATTGCGGTCAACGGACGTCCGCTGCGAGCACCGCAAGATCCCTACGAGCTTTTCGTCAATACCGCGAACGAAACGGTCACGTTAACCGTGAATTCCAAGCCTTCCGAAGAAGGCTCGTATCCGGTCCAGGTGAAGCCCGTCGCCGACGAATTCAACCTGCGCGAATTGGACTGGATCGAGAGCAATCGCCGCAAAGTGGATGCCGCCACGAACGGGCGCGTCGGCTACGTGTACCTGCCGGACATGGGCGGTTCCGGTCTGAACCAATTCGTCAAGCAATACTTTCCGCAGATTCGCAAGGAGGGCTTGATTATCGACGTCCGCTACAACGGTGGCGGCTTCGTCGATCAGCTCATTTTTGCGCGCCTGCGACGCGTGCTCGCCGGCATGGGTTCCCAGCGCAACTGGGAGAGCAACACCGTTCCCCCCGTGGTGTTCCACGGGGCGATGGCCTGCGTTACGAACCACTATGCCGCGTCCGACGGCGACCTCTTCAGCTATTACTTCAAGTACTACAAGCTGGGACCGCTCATCGGCGAGCGCACCTGGGGCGGAGTGCGGGGCATTCGCGGCAACATTCCGCTGATCGATGGCGGCTTCATCACCCGGCCTGAAGGCGCCCGCTACGGCCTCGACA
>CAYOZX010000349.1:0-3411 GCA_964408515.1 uncultured Acidobacteriaceae bacterium
GATGTCGTCGGGTACTCCGGCGGGCGGGGGCACGGCGCGGCGGACCCGCTGCACGCGGCGCTCGCTCGAGGGGACGGTGCCTTCGGTTTCGCACCAGCCGGCAGCGGCTGGTAGAACGACGTCTGCCATGGCAGCGGTTCGGGTGTAGAAGAGATCCTGGACGACGAGGAATTCGAGGCCGCCCAGCAGCTTCAGGGCGTGATGGCGGTCAGCCTCCGAATCGGCGGGATTCTCGCCCAGCACGTAGAGCGCCGTTAACTCGCCGCGCTCCATCGCTTCGAACATGGCGCTCAAGTGCCAGCCGCGTTTGGGCTCGATCCGGACGCCCCAGGCACGCTCGAATTTCGCGCGCAATTCGCCGTTCTCGACGTGCTGGAAGCCGGGCAGGCGGTCGGGGATTGCGCCCATGTCTCCACCCCCCTGGACGTTGTTCTGGCCGCGCAGCGGGTTGAGACCACTGCCGTAGCAACCCACGTGACCTGTGAGGAGGCCAAGGTTGATGAGGGCGAGAACGTTGTCCACCGCGTTGTGATGCTCGGTGATGCCGAGCGTCCAGCAGATTTGCGCGCGCTCAGCCCGGGCGTAAGCGTGCGCGGCCTCCCGGATGACTTCGGCGGGGACGCCCGTCTCACGCTCCGTGCGCTCGAGCGTGTACTTCTCGACGCAGTCCCGGTAGGCCTTAAATCCGCTGGTGGCGTGCTGAATGAACCCTTCATTGGCCAACCCGGAAACGATGATTTCACGAGCCATAGCGTTGGCCAGCGCGATGTCGGAACCGACGTCGAGGCCCAACCAAACGTCAGCCCACTGTGCCGAGGACGTGCGCCGCGGATCCACGACGTAAAGCCGGGCCCCATTGCGCACCCCCTTCAACAAGTGATGAAAGAAGATGGGGTGCGTCTCCCGCGCGTTCGAACCCCAGAGCAGGATCACGTTCGTTTCTTCAATCTCGCGGTACGAACTGGTACCGCCGCCCGCCCCAAAGACCGTCGCCAGACCGACGACGCTGGGGGCGTGTCAAGTCCGGTTGCAGCTGTCGATGTTGTTGCTCCCTATCACCGAGCGAACGAACTTCTGGGCAACATAGTTCAACTCGTTGGTGGTCTTGGAGCAACTAAACATGCCGAAGGTCCGCGGGTCGTGCTTCTCGATCCCGGCTCGGAAACCCTGGGCAACGCGGTTGAGCGCCTCGTCCCATGAGACCGGGCGATGCCCGCCATTTTCGCGGATCAGCGGCTGAGTCAGCCGGCTATTCGATGGAATTACCATGTTCAGTTTAGAATAGCCCAATCCCGGGATCTGTCTGTGGATCTAGTTACATCGTAGTACACCGGTTCCTGAACGATTCCCACTCTGACTATCGCCAGACTTCCCAGCATCCCGAGTGGTGCAAAACCTCCCGTGAATGACTCCGCCCGTCTGGGCAAGTCACGCGGGCGCGCAACAGCTTCCGCGATCGGATATGCGCCTAAAGCATGAGAACGCACCGGAGGCGATTCACAGTGTGGGCAGGGCGGCGGTGGAAGTGGAAGTTGGCTGCCCGCTCCCCGGCGGAGTCGGCCGCGGGCCGTCAGGCAGATGGGTGCGCCACCAGCGCTCGGCCTCCTCCTGCGTCCAGGAGCCGGCGTCGGCGCAATCCGTCAACAGAGCAGAGAGCGCCTCGGCGCTTGCCGGGCGATCAGAGGGCGACTTGGCGAGGCAGGAAAGGGTGGCGCGCTCGAGCGCGGCGGGCACGGGAACTCCGGTCCGTCGCGAAGGAGCCACCGGTTCATTTTGCACGTGAGCCAGAATAGTTGCGGTGGAACTCTGCTCCTCGAAGACCAGGTGCCCAGTCAGCAGCCAGCAGGCGACACAACCGAGCCCGTAGAGATCCGCCCGGCCGTCAATCTGCTCCCGGCTCAGGGCGACTTCGGGCGGCATGTAGGCCGGGGTTCCCGTGGCACTGCCCTCCGCGGTCATCCGGGGCTCCGCTTCGCCAATTATCGTTTTGACCAGACCGAAATCCAAGACCTTTACGAAATCATAATCTACACCGATGCGGCAAAGGAAAATGTTGGTGGGCTTGATGTCGCGATGCACCATCCCCCTGCGATGAGCCTCTGCTAGAGAATTGCACGCCTGGCGCAGGATATGGATCACACGCGACGGGGGCTGCGGCCCAAACTGCCGGACGAGCTTTTCCAGATCGATGCCATCTAGCAATTCCATGACGTAGTAAAAACCGCCATCCTTGGAGGTTCCGAAATCGTAGAGTGCGACGGTGTGGGGCGAACGGAGCAAAGCCGTGGCCCTGGCTTCCTGCTCAAAGCGGCGGCGTACCACGGCTGCCTGCTTCTCTCCGGTACGGACCAGAAGTTCTGGCCGGATCAGTTTGATGGCGGAGTCGCGGGCCAACATGCGGTGACGGGCGCGCCATACTTCTCCCATTCCACCTTTATCGATCAACGTGTCCAGCTTGTAGCTGCCCATCTCCTTGGCCTGCTGAACCTGCACTTCCAGGTGATACAGACGCCGGCTGATGAGCACAGTGGCCAAGCCTACCAGAAAATTCGGAAGGTTCCAGATAGCTAGGCGATTGAAGGGAATCGGCGCCGGGTGAAAGATTAGGTAGGCGAGGGGACCCATGGACGCCGTGACCATGGTGGTTACGGTCGTCCAGCTCAGCCGATTGGGAACCAGCAGACCGCACAGCGCAATCCAAAGTGCCATCCAGGAGACACCCGGACGGGTTGGCGCGGGTCCCAGGGCAGCGAATACTCGAAGGTGGCCAGGGCAAACCCGACGATTACCTCAAGAAGCAACCCCAGACGGAGAATAGTTGGCGCTGATGCCCACCCGAACCGTCTGACGGCGAAGACGATGAGCGAAAAGGAGATCACTAGGGCCGTGTTGATCTGGATGTGGATCTCTCTCTGAAGCTGCGCGACCTCGGGTTGAAGCACGTGTTGCATCGCCGCCATAGCCACGGCCGTGCCAGCACACACGAGAGCAACCCACGACAACCGGTCGGCGGCCTTCTGCAGCAGTGGAGGCGGGATCTCGCTCAGACTAAGCCTGGAATCCGCGGTGCCGGGCACGATCATTCGCGATGAACGAGTGGAGGTCACAGGCTTTGCAATAACATCGATAGCCGCGTGGGCCAGGGCCGGGGTTTCCAGGAAGCTGTTTTCACTCTCATGGGACCGAAGCAGGTCTTCGACCTCCCGACGCAGCTCCGGATCTTCGGGGCAAGCTTGAACCAGGTAAGCGGGGCGCTCGCTTTCCCGCCGCTGCAAAGCGGAAAAATAGAGCTGCTCAATTCGTTTCCATCGGTCGGGCGTCATGGCCCTTTGTCCCCTTTATCCCGCGCCACAGCCACGCCTTTGCGAGCTTCCAATCGCGCAAGACCGTATTCGGCGCCACTTGGAGAAC
>CAYOZX010000350.1:0-3385 GCA_964408515.1 uncultured Acidobacteriaceae bacterium
ACAAGGGCCAGCGCTCGCGCAGCGGTTCGCGCATGATGCGCGGCTTTGAAGGCGGACAGATGCCGCTGCATCGCCGCATGCCCAAGCGCGGGTTCAGCAACATCTTCCGCAAGGAATACGCCATTGTGAACCTGGAGAGGCTGGCGGCGCTAGGCGAAACCACGATCACGCCCGAGGTGCTGCGCCATGCCGGCGTCATCAAGGGCCAGCTTCCAGTGAAGGTGCTGGGAGACGGCGAATTGAGCGCCGCACTTACCGTGCACGCCCACAAGTTTTCCAAGTCGGCGCAAGAGAAGATCACCAAGGCCGGCGGCAAGGTTGAGGTGCTGTAACCAGTGCTGGAAAAACTGGCCAATATCTTCCGCATTCCCGACCTGCGCAAGCGGATTTTCTTCACCCTCGGCCTGCTGGCGGTATACCGCCTGGGCGGCCATATCCCTACCCCGGGCGTGAACGCTGACAAGCTGCAGCAGTTTTTCGAGCAGAACCGCGGCAGCCTGCTGGGTTTTGTGGACTTGTTCTCCGGCGGGCAACTGCGCCGCCTGACGATTTTCGCCCTGGGCATCATGCCCTACATCACGGCGTCCATCATTCTGCAGCTCCTGACCGTGGTCTATGAGCCGCTGGCCAAACTGCAGAAGGAAGGCGAACTGGGACGCAAGAAGATCACCCAGTGGACACGCTATCTCACCGTCCTGCTGAGCGCGATCCAGTCTTTCGGCATCGCCTGGCAGCTGCAGCGCAGCGGGGACTTCGTCATTCATCCCGGCCCGGCATTCATTCTGATGACCATGCTGACCCTGACCACCGGCAGCGCCTTCATCATGTGGCTGGGGGAGCAGATTACCGAGCGCGGCGTGGGCAATGGCATGTCCCTGCTGATTTTTGCGGGCATCGTCGTGGGACTGCCGCGCGGCGTCGTAGACCTGTTCGACAAGGTGCGCACCGAGGCCTGGGGCGCGTTCACCGCTCCCGCCATGGTGCTGCTGATCGCGGTGATGATCCTGGTGGTGGCGTTCATCGTGTATGTGGAGCGCTGCGAGCGCCGCATCCCGGTGCAGTACGCCAAGCGTGTGGTGGGACGCAAGGTCATGGGCGGCCAATCCACCCATCTTCCCCTGCGGGTGAACTCCGGCGGCGTGATGCCGGTGATTTTCGCTTCCTCGATCCTGACCTTGCCGCAGACCGTGGGCTATGGGCTTCGCAACAGCCGTTATTTTGGCGACCTGCTCCGCTGGCTGGGTTGGGGAGAGCCGCTGTACACCTTGCTGTATGCCCTGGGAATCATCTTTTTCGCATATTTCTATGTATCCATCGTCTTCAACCCCAATGAAGTGGCCGACAACATGCGGAAGTACGGCGGCTTTATCCCCGGCATCCGGCCGGGCCGGCGGACGGCGGATCATATCAACGAGATTCTCACCCGCATCACCCTGGTGGGAGCGCTGTACCTGATCATCATTTCGTTCATTCCCGAATGGATGATCACGGGCATTCATTTGAACCATCTGTACGGTCCGGTCGGGGCGTTCTTTGAAAAGCTGCCCACGTGGATTACGAACGGATTGAACGTGAATTTCTACTTTGGCGGCACGTCCCTTCTGATCGTAGTGGGCGTGGCCATGGACACGGTGACGCAGATTGAGGCGCAACTGGTGATGCGGCATTATGACGGCTTTACGCCGCGCAGCGGGCGCATTCGTGGGCGCCGTTCGTGGTCCTAGGGGCCTCAGGATTTTTGCGGAGTTCATCCGGCAACGGGCTGGTTGCGACGGCACTGGAATCGGGAGGCGGGAGGACCAGTTCGATGGCGGATGAGAGCTCGCGCGGCATCGGCCCGGTCATTCTGCTGGGTTCGCCCGGAGCGGGCAAGGGCACACAGGCCAAGCAGATCGTCGAGCGCTACCGCATTCCGCAGATCTCCACCGGCGAGATTCTGCGCGAGCAGGTGCAGCGCGGCACGCCGATCGGGGTGGCGGCAAAAGATGTCATGGCGCGCGGCGAGCTGGTGCCGGACGAGCTGATGTATGACATGGTGGCGCAGCGGTTGCGCCAGGCGGATTGCGAGCGCGGCTTCATCCTGGATGGATTTCCCCGGACTCCGGCCCAGGCCGGCTGGCTGGATGCGTTTCTGGAACACGAGTTCTTTGAAAGCGGAGAGCGGGGCCGGTGTCTGCCGATTGTGATCCGCATGGACGTGGACTATAATGAAATTTTGCAGCGGCTCGCCGGACGCCGTTCCTGTCCCGTCTGTGGACGGATCTACAACGTCAATTCCCAGCCAACCCGCGTACCCAATCAGTGCGACGTGGAAGGTGCCTCGCTGGTGGTCCGTGATGATGACCGGGAAGAAGTCGTCCGGGAGCGTCTTGCGGCTTACCAGCTGCAAACCAAGCCGGTGGCGGAATACTACGAGCGCAAGGGACGCCTGATGTCGGTGAATGGAGATTTGCCCGTCCCGCAGGTGACCCAGCAGATTTTCCGCGCCATCGAAGGCTACCGGGCCGTCCCTGGGGACGAATAGGAATGGCGATTGTGTGTAAGTCGGCGGCGGAGATTGAGAAGATGAGGCGCAGCGGCGGCATCGTGCGCGAAGTGCTCGATCACCTCCGCGAGCTGGTGAAGCCGGGCGCCACGACCATGGATCTGGAACGCGCGGCCGAGCGCAGAATCCGGGACCTGGGCGCGAAGCCCGCCTTCAAGGGATATTACGATTATCCTTGCGTGCTGTGCACGTCGATCAACGAGGAGATCGTGCACGGCATTCCTTCGGAGAAACGGATCTTGCAATCCGGGGACATCGTGTCCATTGATTGCGGCGTAGTGGCGGACGGTTACTACGGAGATGCCGCCATCACGGTTCCGGTCAATGGATCGCTCGCCCCCGAGTTGGCCAGACTGCTCGAGGTCACCGAGGCGTCCCTGTACCGGGGGATTGAAGCGGCCCGCATTGGCAACGCCGTGGGCGATGTAGGGGCATCGGTGCAGGAATGGGTCGAGGCGAACGGATTCAGCGTGGTGCGCGAGTTTGTCGGGCATGGAATCGGCACCCGTTTGCACGAAGAGCCCCAGGTCCCCAACTACGGGACGCGGGGGCAGGGAGCCCGCCTGCGGGAAGGTATGGTGCTGGCGATCGAGCCCATGGTGAATTCGGGCAAGCCGGGAACGCGTGTGCTGGAAGACAAGTGGACCGCGGTGACGGCCGACGGCAGCTACAGCGCGCATTTTGAGCACTGCATCGCCGTGACCCAGGATGGCCCGGTGATTCTGACGCAGTAGAGCTTCCGGAGCGAAGCGGAGCCCGCTGCCGAAATCCCGAACGAAGTGAGGGATCTGGGGAGCGACCCCAAAGGAGTGCATGAGCAAAGAGGATGCGATTGAGGTT
>CAYOZX010000351.1:0-3322 GCA_964408515.1 uncultured Acidobacteriaceae bacterium
CGGCCCGCCGTCAGGTTGCCGTTATCCCACAGGCCATGGTAGTGCGACATCGCGATGCCCCACTGCGCCATGGCGCAACGGGCATCCTGGCGGAAGACAGCCTCAAACGCCTGCCGGGCCTGCTCGTACTGAAAGGAGTGGAGTAGAGCCACCGCGAGGTTAAAGCTGCCCTCTACGCTCTTATCGCATGAAGTAAAAAATTGAACGGAGCCAACTTCAGCCTGGCTGAGCTGGTGGGAATGATGATCCTCCTGCGCGACCATCCATGCATTCCAGCAGACGAAGAGAACCGCAAGGCCGCAAGCGCTGACCCATGCCCGTCGCATAACGCCTCCTGCCCGTCGACGAAATAACCGTTAAATTCTACTCCACCTGCCGCCACGGGATTGGCGCCCTCCAGGGCACGGCCAAGAATTGTTTCAGGAGTGTCCTGTTCTGAGCTGAAGGATGTTCACGAACATGGCGGAGCCCGCAGAAAACTTGCTGAAGGGCGAACATCTCACTCTTCTTCCTCCTTGACCTCTCCTCTCTCCGCTTTGGCCTTCTCGATGATCTTTTCCTGCAGCTGGCCGGGCACGACGTCGTATCGGCTCATCTCCATGCTGAAGCTGCCACGGCCCTGCGTCCTTGACGTCCGATCGGCGCCGTAAGTCAGCCTCTCCGCCATCCGCACCTCAGCCTTCACCACGGTCGTGCCCGATTTGTTGTCCATTCCCTGGATGCGCCCACGCCGGCTATTCAGGTCGCCCATGATGGAGCCCGCAAATTCGTCGGGTATGGTGATCTCCACCGCCATAATGGGCTCGAGCAGCGTGGGCTTGGCCTGCTCCATGGCCTTCTTGAAAGCGATGCGGCCGGCGAGCTGGAACGACAAATCATTCGAGTCCACGTCGTGATACGAGCCGTCGTACAGAACCACTTTGAAATCCACCACCGGATATCCCGCCAGGTAGCCGCGGGCCGCGGCATCCTTGATGCCTTTCTCCACCGCCGGAATGAAGTTCCTGGGAATGGCCCCGCCAAAGATATCGTTGACAAACTCGAATTCTCCCCCGCGCGGCAGCGGCTCCATGCGAATCTTGCAGTCGCCGTACTGGCCGTGTCCGCCGGTTTGCTTCTTGTGCCGGCCTTGCACGTCAGCCTTGCCGCGAATCGTCTCCCGGTAGGGAACCTTGGGCGCCTTGAGATTGACCTCCGTGTGGTAGCGCTTCTTCAGCTTGGACACCGTAACTTCAATGTGCTGTTGCCCGGTGCCGGCAATCAGGAATTCCTTCGTCTGAGGATCGCGGAAGAAGCGCAGCATGGCATCCTCTTCCATCAGCTTGTGGATGCCCGGCCCCAGCTTGTCTTCATCAGCCCGGCTTTTGGGCTCGATGGCGAACGTGATGGCCGGCTCGGCCAATTTCACCCGTGGATACTGGATGGGCGCCGATTTGTCTCCCAGCGTGTCTCCTGTCACCGTATCTTTCAGCTTGGCTACGGCGCCGACGTCGCCCGCGTGCAGCTCGGTGACCGGCACCGCGGTCTTGCCCTGCATGATGGAAATATGGGCCAGCTTTTCCGGCGACCCACTGCGGAAATTCTGCACCGTGGCGTCGTTTTTCAAAACGCCGGAGAAGACCTTGAAGTGAGAAATTCGCCCGGCAAAGGGATCGGAAACCGTTTTGAAGACGTACAGCGACACCGGCTCCGCATCGGTCTCATGGCGGCGCGGCGGTTCCCCATTTCCTGACGCTGCCGCCTCGCCCTGCACCCACTCGTGCTCCGCCGGAGCCGGGGTATAGTCCACGATAAAGTCCATTACGTGGTCGGCGCCGATGTTCCCCAGTCCGGAAGCGAAGATCACGGGAAAAATCTTGTCTTCGCGGATGGCATTGTGCAGCGCCGGAATCAGATGCTCTTCTGGGATGGTTCCCTTCTCAAAGAACTCTTCCATCAACTGGTCGTTGCCCTCGGCCACCAGCTCCACCAGCTTCTCGTGCGCCGCTTGGGCTTCGCCTTTCATCTCGGCGGGGATTTCCGTTTCCTTCCCCTTGCCGTTTCCAGCCAGCTCATAGGCATAGGCTTTCATCGTGACCAGATCAACCACGCCGCGGAAGTTCTTCTCCTTGCCGATGGGCAGCTCGAGGGGAATCACCGAGCGGCCGAAGGCGTTGTTCAGGCACTCCATGACGCGCGCGGCATCCGCGTGATCGCGAACCAAGCGGCTGGCCAACATCAGCCGAGGGCTTCTGAAGTCCTCGCAGTCGTTCCACCACCGGTGGGCCACCCCCTCCACCCCCCCCCCCCCACCCACCCCCACGATGGCCGCATCCACCACCGGCAGCACCAGCTTGGCCTCGTGGACGAACATGTTGAACCCCGGCGTGTCCACCAGATTGATCTTGCTTTTGCCCCACTCCACGCAGGCCAGCCCGGCGGAAATAGACATCTGGCGCGCCATTTCCTCGTCATCGTAGTCGGTCACCGCCGAGCCGTCGTCCACGCGCCCCATCCGCGGGGTCGCGCCCGCCGTGTACAGCATGGCCGAAACCAGAGATGTCTTGCCCGCATGTCCGTGCCCCACCACCGCCACATTGCGGATATTCGCGCCTTCGTAAACCTTCACGGGTTCACTCCTTATAGGAATATCTCAACGCAGGGAGAGCTTGGAGGCCTGCAAGCACAACCTGGGGCGGATGTCCTCATCTGCCTGGCCGAGCGCAGCTCGCCAGAGATGACCTACGGCCGGGCGCACCCCTTGCCAAAACCTAGGATGCTACCACAGCGGAATTTAGCCCCCAAATACGACCTGATGTTGGTAGTCAGCAATCTCGTGATGGTCTTCACCGCCGCAGGCCGCCGAGTATAGTCAAGGTAAGGCGCTCCTACCCCACAAAGCTCAACCAGGCGATTCCCAGAATCAGAGTGACCAGCGTGAGCGGCAGACCCAGCCGGAAATATTCCTGGAAGCCGATGTGGACCTCGGGCCGGGCCCGCTCCACCACGATGATATTGGCCACCGAACCGGTGATAGTCAGGTTGCCGGCCAGCGAGCTCGCCATCGCCGCGAACACGAAATAGCTGGCAAAGAAGATGATGTAGGCAGCCAGGATGCGCGCATCAGAAAGAATCGCGGGATTCAATTGCATCGAAGGCAAGAATCATAACATCGGCCCTTGATTCACCCTCGTATGAGCCATAGTTGGGACCAAGGTAACGTCGCCACACTTGCGGCCTGACTCGCGCTCGCCTATGCTTGGGAAGATTCAGATTGATAGGCCCAGCCATGTACCGCCTGACCGCTCGACTTCTGCTGACTTTGCTGCTGGTGGGGACGTTC
>CAYOZX010000352.1:0-3313 GCA_964408515.1 uncultured Acidobacteriaceae bacterium
CAATCGGACCGTACACCGATGGGGCGGGCAAGGGGATCTATGGGTTCCACTTTCATTCCGCCACAGGCAAGATGAAGGCCCTGGGGTTGATGGCCGAGTCCGCCAATCCGTCATTTCTCGCGGTGCATCCCAATCGCAGGTTTTTGTATGTGGCTAACGAGACCACCAGCTTGAACGGCCGTGCGATCAGCGGTTTCGCTATCAATCCTATCACTGGCAGCCTGACGTTTTTGAACAGGGTACCATCACGCGGAGGGGCTCCTTCTCACCTGGTGGTGGACAAGACCGGCAAGTGTGTGCTGGTAGCGAACTACTATGGTGGCAGTGTGGCGGCGTTCCCGGTGAGGGAAGACGGCCAGTTAAGTGAGGCTTCGACGTTCGTCCAACATGCCACACCGGGTGGCGGCAAGAGCCTCCGGGACGGGTCGCGCCCGTATTCGATCTATGCTTCCGCCGACAACCGTTTTGCGATTGTGCCCGACCTGCGCCTTGACCAGTTGCTGATCTACCGGCTGGACCACGAACATGCCGTTCTGACGCCCGCCGATCCGCCCTTCACCAAGGTGAATCGCGGCGCAGGTCCCCGTCATTTCGCCTTTCATCCCAATGGGAAGTTCGGCTACTCGGTCAACGAGACGCAGTCCACGGTGACGGCCTTCACTTACGACGCCGCGCGTGGGGCGCTGCACGAAATGCAGACTATTTCGACTCTGCCCGCGGGCTTTTCGGGTGAGAACCAGGCGGCCGAGATCGAAGTGCATCCGAGTGGCAAATTCTTATATGCCTCCAATCGCGGCCACGACAGCATCGCCGTCTTCACCATCGACAGCGCGAAGGGAACACTGAAGCCTTTAGAACAGGCGCCCGCGATGGGAAAGACGCCGCGTGCCTTCGCCATCGATCCCTCGGGTGGCTACCTCTTCGCGGCCAACCTGGACAGCAACAGCATCGTACTTTTTCACATCGATCCGAAGAGCGGACGCCTGACCCCTACCGGCGAGGCC
Source organism: uncultured Acidobacteriaceae bacterium (assembly GCA_964408515.1). GTDB lineage: Bacteria > Acidobacteriota > Terriglobia > Terriglobales > Acidobacteriaceae > CAYOZX01. The sequence continues at coordinate 1,005 of CAYOZX010000352.1, forward strand.
GCTGAGGTAGCCCGTCCATCCTGCGTGACCTTCGTGCCCTTCGTGCCCATTCCTCGCCGCCCTGTGACTTAGAGCGAAGTTCAGTCAACAAGGCTGTTGCGCAGGCAGTATTGAGCCAGCTCCGCATTGTTGCTCAATCCCATCTTCTCGAGCATGCGAGCCCGATAGGTGCTGATGGTCTTGGCGCTCAGGCACAATTGCTCCGCAATCTCGCCGACCGTCTTTCCCGTGCCAATCATCCGCAAGACTTCAAATTCGCGGTCGGAGAGAGCCTCGTGGGGCATCTTGGTGCTATCAGAGTCGAGCTGAAAGGCCAGCTTCTCAGCGAGCGTAGGAGTGATGAACTTACCCCCCGCCAGGAGGCGTCGAACGGCCTGCAACAGGATCTCGGGAGGAGACTCCTTTGTGAGATAACCCGCGGCCCCGGCCTTCAGCGCACGCACAGCGAATTGATCCTCGGCGTGCATGCTGAGAATCAGTACGGGTACCTTGGGCCGAGCCGTCTTAAACTCCTTCAGCAGGTCGAGCCCATTTCGTCCAGCGAGGTTGATGTCCAGCAGGATGACATCCCAGTCCTGCTTCCAGATTATTTCGAGCGCCTCGGGAGCAGAGCCAGCTTCTCCCAGAACCAATTCCTGAAACTCGCCGGCGAGAATGCCCCCAATTCCGCGCCGTACGACGGCATGATCATCGACTGTGAGGATTCGAACCACTGGCCAACTCTCCCTCAGTATACTCTTGGAGGCGAGACCGGAACTCAGGAAGTGAACCTCCGTCTTTTTGAGTGACGCCATTCTTCGTTGACTACATTCTTGATAACAAAAGACAATATATTCACGCGCGTTTCGCGTCGTTAAAATCGTTGTTACGTCCGTGCCTCTCCGGTTCGATCGACCCATGCTCGGTAGCCTCGGCGCTCTCTGGGAGAAACACTGAGTGCCAACCGTGAACCCCGATGCATTGATACCCGGCGAGGGCGAATCGCCGCAGTCCGCTGACCAGTTACGCAAGCTCGCCGAGGGGCTCCACCTGGCGCGCGAGGAAGAAAGGAGCCGGATAGCCCGCGAGCTTCATGATGAACTGGGTCAAGCCCTGACCGCCATCCGGCTCGAGATCGCCTGCGTGATGACCCAGCTTCCCGGGCAGGAGGTTCTGCTGAAAGAGAAGCTCCAGTCCGTTACCGCCATGATCGATTCGGCGGTTCACTCGGTGCGAAGGATCTCCACGGAACTGAGGCCGGCGGTACTGGAACTGGGGCTGGTTGCCGCCATTGAATGGCAGGCGCGAGAATTCGAGACGCGAACCGGAATCGCGTGTGAACTCCATGTGCCCTCTCACGACGTCGTTCTCCCCGGAAATGCTCTAACTGCAATTTTCCGGATTTTTCAGGAGTCACTCACGAATGTCGCTCGCCATTCGGGTGCGACGCGAACCTGGATCATCCTGGCCGAAGAGCCTGGCCGCCTGTTTCTTGAGGTGCGGGACAACGGCCGAGGGATGGCGGCGGATCCGATGAATGGCCGGTCCTTGGGGTTGCTGGGCATGCGAGAGCGCGCAATCTCGATCGGCGGGGAGCTTACTTTCCGAGGCCGGGTGGGCGAAGGCACTGTTGTCAAGCTCCGGACTCCGGTGAAGACGTCTGTGCGAATGGTCGACACGGCGCGCCTGGCGGCTGAAAACCAGCCGGGCCTTACGCCACGAAGCGCCGGAAAATCTGCGTAGGCGTGAGCGCCGTGGTCGCATTCCCTTGGCGCAGAACTGGAGGCTATTTACTAACGGTAATCTATCTTTTCTTGCCTCGCGTGCGTAGCATATGGGAGTGCCCGAGGTGGGTCAGCGGCCGCCATCTAGCCCCCCGCGAGGAGGCCTATCCGCGTGTACGTCAAGCTCCAACGCACGGGCGGTTGCCCTGCCCGAGCCAAAAAGCGTGCAGTTTTTGTTGAAGGACGTGTGATTTAATGACCGAAACCCCCTTACAGGTGCTCCTGGTAGAGGACAATCCCGGAGATGCCGACTTGGTTCGCGAGATGCTGTCCGAGTCGGAAGACGCTGTTACCGTTCATTGCGTTCCGACGCTTCTGGAATGCTTGGATCGTCTGGCCAAAGGCAACATCGACGTGGTTCTGTTGGACCTGACGCTGCCTGACAGCCACGGACTTGAAACGTTTAATACCTTGCACGCGCAGGTCCCCGACGTGCCGGTCATCCTGCTTACCGGTATGGACAGTGAAAGCCTGAGGCTGCAGGCCATGCAATCTGGCGCGCAGGACTACCTGGTGAAAGGGAAGTTCAGCGGCACCGCCCTGAGG
>CAYOZX010000353.1:0-3301 GCA_964408515.1 uncultured Acidobacteriaceae bacterium
TGCTGATGCTGGAGCCGCTGTTCCGCTGCAACCTGGCCTGCGCCGGCTGCGGCAAAATCCAGTACCCCGCCCACATCCTCAAGCGACAGCTGAGCCCGGAAGAGTGCCTCCGCGCGGTGGATGAGTGCGGCGCGCCGGTGGTTTCAATCCCTGGCGGCGAGCCCCTGATGCACCCCGAGATCGAAAAAATCGTCGCCGGCCTGGTCGCGCGCAGGAAGTATATCTACCTGTGCACCAATGCCTTACTGCTGAAGGAGAAGATTCATCTCTTCCAGCCCACAAAATACTTGACCTTCAGCGTGCATCTGGACGGGCAGCGCGAACCTCACGATTTCGCCGTCTGCCGCGAAGGCGGATATGACATGGCGGTGGATGCCATTCGCGAAGCCCTGCGGCGGGGGTTCCGGGTCACCACCAACACGACGCTGTTCGACGGCGCCGATGCCAAAAGTGTGCGCGCGTTTTTCGACGACATGATGGAACTGGGCATCGAGGGCATGATGCTCTCGCCCGGCTACTCCTATGAGAAAGCCCCGGACCAGCAGCACTTCCTGGGGCGCGCCCGCACCCGGCGTCTGTTCCGGGCGATTTTGTCTAACCGCAAGAAAAACTGGCGCTTCAACCTGTCCCCGCTGTTCATGGAATTCCTCATGGGCAAGCGCCATTACGCCTGCACGCCGTGGGGCATGCCGACCTACAACATCTTCGGCTGGCAGAAGCCTTGTTACCTCCTGCAGGATGGCTACGCAGAGAGTTTCGAGGAGCTCATCCGGGAAACCGCCTGGGATTCCTACGGCACCGAGTCCGGCAATCCGCATTGCGCCAACTGCATGGTGCACAGCGGCTACGAGGCCTCGGCGGTCAACGACACCTTCAGCTCGCTCGGCGGATTCCTGGCAACGGTGCGCTCCACGCTGTTCACCCGCTACCGCGATGGAGGCGCACTCCGGTTTCTGGATGAGCCCGTGCGTCCCGCCTTCGAGCCGCCCTTGGTGCAGATCGGCAACGCCAGCGAATCGCTCGAGGAGACGCGCGCATGACTGGCAAAGCGGCCGGGCACGTCCCCCGCGAGAGCGAGAGCTCATCCACGCCTGACACCCTGGAAGTCGCTCCTGGCTGGGAGCACGCAAAGCTGGAAGGCTGGGTTCCTGCGCTGGCGACTGAGGAAGAAACCCGCCAGGCCTTGGAGAAGGCTTTTGACTACCGGGGCGATGTGACCATCACCCGCAAGGACGGCGCAGTGCTCGAAGGATACGTCTTCGACCGCAAGAGCGGACCCACGCTGGCGCAGTCGTTTGTGCGCGTTCTGGCCAGGACATCCAACCAGAGACAAGTGATCGCTTATTCCGACGTTGCCGCGCTGGCGTTTACCGGCCGCGACACTGCCGCCGGAAAGAGCTGGGAGGCCTGGGTCAAGAAGTACATGGAGAAAAAGGCTGCCGGCGAGAAAAACATCGCGTTGCAGCCGGAGGCGCTGGAGTAGCCCGGTAGAGCGGACACTCCTGTCCGCCTGGACTGAACCTCTGAGCTCGAACCAGTGGCGGAAAAAGCAAAAACAGGCGGACAAGAGTGTCCGCCCCACACTACCTGGCCGAAAAACTCAGGCCTTCGATCAACTGATTCACCTCATCCTCGCTTCCGCCGATCACGGTGAAAGAAACCACGTAGCCCCGCTCCACCATCACCAGCGATGACTGGCACATGGTGAGCGAACCACGGGGCCTGGTGAAGTCACCGCGAACCAACGACCTGGAACCAACCCGGAATTCGTAAGGCTCTCCCGACGGCTGGAAACCCTTGGCCTGGGTGAGTTCCGCTAACGGACCGAAATACTGCGCCGCCGCCTTCAGTCCGGGATAGGCCGCAGCAGGCTCGGCCGCAACCACCACAGCGGAGTTCACGGTATCGCTCGTGGCTTCGGGCGGACGCTCAAAGACGGCCAACAAAACCAAAGACTTACCGGCGTTTTCCGAATCTTGCCGCATGTATTCGGTGCGGTCCACCCAGCCAAAGGGAATTTTGTAGGCGAATCCGAACCAGGCGTTGCGATACACGCTGTCACGGATGGCCCCGCGATCAGGAGTACCAGCACTGCCGTGCCGCGGTGGAGGAGCTTTTGAGGATTTGGCCGGGGAGCTGATCGCTGGCTTGTCCTGGGCCGAAGCGGCGGCGACCAGCACCAGAAAGACCCATGCGCACGACCGCCGCGTCGCTACTCGCTCCATTTCTTCAATCCCAGCAACCGTTCGCCCAGCGGTGTCAGGCGCGCGGGCGAGCAGTTTTTCCTTTCCCACTCGCGCGGGTCGCCGGGGAAGGCGTAGCCCTGCGGCGGTTCCATCTCCCGCCAGGAGCGGATGCGCTGCTGGCGCAAATCTTCGCGCGACTCGCCGGCCGGTGTCATGGAGATGTACTGCGCCATGCGGACCTTGTCCTTCGAAGTATTGGGCCGAATGCCGTGGGCCAGCAGGCTGTTAAAGATCAGCAGGTCGCCCGCCATGGGCATGACCGGCACGATGTCGAAGCCGGTGGTGTCGGGCTTCCAGGGATCGCGATCCGGCGGCTGGGTCTTGCGCCACTCTTCGAGGGTGCGGAACAGCTCGGGCACACACTGAAAACCGCCCATGTCCGGCTCATGATCCACCAGCGAAAGAACTCCCTGTACGTTGATGGGCAGGGGATCGAGCGTGGTGTCCGCGTCCCAGTGAATGAACCCGCTGAACGGCCGCCGGCTGCGGTTGGGCGGGTTCAGATTGGCGCGGTCGATGGTGACCCAGAGCTGTTCGTTGTCCCAGATGTCCACGAAAGCGTCGTAAACACGGGGATATTGGCGGTTGTCCCATAGATACTGGTGGTTGTAAATCTCCACCATTCCGCTGTTATTCAGTTCCTTCATCGCATGGTCGCGGCGCTGCTCCTGGTACCAGGTAGACGAGTCCTTGGGATCCATCTCCTGGAACCCCCACAGCAGATCCACCAGGCGCTTCACGTTCTCGGGCGGGACCGCCTGTTTGACAATCACATGACCACGCGTGGTCCAGTGCTTCCAGTCGTCCGGGGAGAGCACCCGCAAGGGCAGGGTCTTCCTGATGTCCTTGAGCTGGACCGTGTCCAGGTAAGCGACACTGGGGTTGCCGGGGCGGTTGTCCCCGTAGGCGTAGCGATCCATGGTTCCTCCTCCAGGCCGGAGGTGCGTGCCAGGGCCGCGAGGTCACGCCGTGCAGGGCCGCGGACCCCGGCGCCTGAGCCAACAGTTTACGCCGCTTTGCCCAGCTGTGGCTGGGTGCAGTGGGCGCAACGGTGG
>CAYOZX010000354.1:0-3301 GCA_964408515.1 uncultured Acidobacteriaceae bacterium
TCGTATGCGGGCTGGGTGGCAGCGGGCGCAGCGGTGGTGATCGCCTATATGGTCTGGATGGGCACACGATGAATATGGACAAGTGGAGCCCCATCATTCTTTCGCTGGTAACGTTCATTCCGCTGATGGGGGCGTTGTTGCTGACGCTGCTGCCGCGGCGTGACCGTGACATCCGCGTGTTTTCCCTGGTCGTGTCGCTGCTGACGTTCCTGCTTTCTCTGCACCTGCCTGCACATTTTCACCGTGGGCTGGCGGGATTCCAGTACGAGATCGACATTCCGTGGATTCCGACGCCAAACATTCATTACCACCTGGGCTTGGATGGCATCTCCATGTGGCTGGTGGTGCTGACCACTTTTCTTACCCCGCTGTGCGTACTGATTTCGTGGAACTCCATTCACGAGCGGGTGAAGGAATTCTTTATCCTGCTGCTGGTACTGGAAACCGCCATGATCGGCGTGTTCGTCGCCCTCGACCTGTTCCTGTTTTACTTCTTCTGGGAAGCCACGCTGATTCCGATGGCGCTGCTGATCGGAATGTATGGCCACGGGCGCAAGGTGTACGCGGCGGTGAAATTCTTCATGTACACCATGATCGCGTGGGTGTTCATGCTGGCGGCCATCCTCTGGCTCTACGCTCGAGTGGGGACGTTTGACTTTGTCGCCATTCAGAGCGCAATCCGCGATGGGCAGGTGGCCAACTTTGCCGGGGCGGCACAGTGGCTGTTCCTCGGGTTCTTCATCGCGTTTGCGGTAAAGGTTCCGCTTTTCCCTTTTCATACCTGGTTGCCGGACGCGCACGTGGAAGCGCCCACGGCGGGGTCGGTGCTGCTGGCCGGGGTTCTGCTGAAAATGGGAACCTATGGCATGTTGCGCTTCAACCTGGGGCTGTTTCCCGAGCAGGCTCGCACGAATGCATGGTGGGTGATGATCCTGGCGCTGATTGGCATTGTTTACGGTGCGCTGGTAGCGCTGGTGCAGCCCAACATGAAAAAGCTGATTGCCTATTCGTCGATCAGCCACCTGGGCTTCGTCATCCTGGGGGTTTTCAGCTTCACCCAGGCAGGACTGGATGGCGCGACCTTCGTCATGCTGGCGCATGGCATTTCTACCGGCGGGTTGTTCCTGCTGGCAGGTATTTTGTACGAGCGGCGCCACACCTACGAGATTTCGGAATTTGGCGGACTGGCGAGTTCCATGCCGGTCTACGCGGCGTTTTTCCTGTTCATCGTGCTGGCCTCAGTGGGTCTGCCGCTACTGAACGGATTCGTGGGCGAGTTCTTGGTGCTGAGTGGCGCTTTCCAGGCACGCGCGGTGTACGGGGTTCTGGGCGCAACCGGGGTCATCTGGAGCGCCGGGTACCTGCTGTGGTTGTACCAGCGCGTATTTTTTGGAAAGATCACGCAGCCGGTCAATCAGAGCCTGCCCGATCTCGATCTGCGGGAGCGGATTGCCCTCGTCCCGCCCGCGGTGGTTGCCCTGGTCATGGGAGTGGCGCCGCTGCTTTGGCTAAACGCCATTGATCCTTCTGTGCGTGCGACCCTGGCGCCGTTTGAGCAACTGGCCAGCAAGGTGGCCGGCCAGTGAACACCTTCGACATGACACAGACGCTTCCGCTCGGAGTGGAGTACGTTCGCATTCTTCCGGAAATCGTGCTTTCGCTCTTCGGCATGGCCATTATGCTGCTCGAACCCCTGGTGGACGAGCGCAGCAGCCAGAAATTACTGGGCGCAATCGCACTGACTGGCTCGGTGGCGGCGATTGCCGCGACTCTTTACCAATCGCAATTCCCGGGCGTGGGATTTTGGGGGATGGTGAAGGTGGACAGCTTCAGCATCTTCTTCCATTTTGTGGTTGCGGCGATCACCGCCCTGGTAGTTCTGAGTTCTCACCAGTACATGGAAGTCCAGAAGATCCGGGCTGGAGAATACTACGGGCTGATTTTGTTCGGAGCCGTGGGTATGTGCCTGATGTCTTCGGCGGTCGAACTGGTGCTAATCTTCATCGCGCTGGAAATTTCTTCGATTTCCACTTACGTGCTGGCGGGGTTCCGGCGACGGGCGGCGATCAGCAGCGAAGCATCGCTGAAGTATTTCCTGCTGGGTTCGTTTGCCACCGCGTTTTTTCTTTATGGCGTGGCGCTGATGTTTGGCGCGACCGGGTCCACCAGCATTGCGGCGATCAGCGAGGCGCTGCGGGCGAGTCCGACTCCCCTGCTGGCCTATGCGGGTATCGCGCTGATGTTCGTCGGCTTGGGTTTCAAGGTCGCGGCGGCGCCGTTTCACGTGTGGACGCCCGACGTGTACGAAGGCGCTCCCGCGCCTGTGGTGGGGTTCATGTCCACCGCGCCTAAAGCGGCGGTGTTCGCGGTGCTGCTGCGAATCATGTTTGAGGTTAACGCTCCCGGGCGGCTTTGGCTGTCTTGGGGGGGGTCAGCGCTCTCCAGTAATTTGGGCAACGGGGGCCTTCTGGTGCAAAAGACCGTCAAGCGCTTGCTGGCGTATTCCTCCATCGCCCACGCGGGTTATCTTCTGGTGGCCTTTGCCGCATTGCCCGCAAACGGGATTCCCGCCGCTATGTTCTATACCGCATCCTACGCGGCAATGAATGTGGGAGCATTTGCCGTGATCAGCCACTTCGCGGGGGCAGGAGAGCGGCGGGTGGCGCTCGACGACTATGCGGGACTCGGCCGCCGGTCGCCCCTTCTGGCCGCGACGCTGACGATCTTCCTGCTGTCCTTGATCGGGATTCCCATGACCGGCGGGTTCTTCGCCAAGTTCTACGTATTCAGCGCTGCGTTGCAGGCAAATCTGACAGGCCTTACGATCATCGGCGTGCTCAACAGCGCCGTGGGTGCGTATTACTACCTGCGAATTATCGTGACGATGTACATGAAGGAATCGCAGGACGACGCCCCCGTGTCCCCACCTTCGGCCGCACTAAGCACGGCACTGGCGATCAGTGTCGCCTTCACGCTCTACCTGGGCATTCTGCCCGGACGCGTTCTGGAGTACGCCTCACACTCGGCCACTGAGTTGATGCGGTAAATCGTTTTTGCTCCGATTCACCTCCGGTTTTGCACAGGGCGTAACCGGTTACCGATCGCCAGAAGCCTTGCGGAGAGCGGGAACTGGCGGATTCCGCGCTACCCGGGTGAGGACGCATGGATCCACAGTTGAGGCATTGACAACCGGGCATCCAACGCTCATTATGATTTGCAACTGACAAAGTTTGTGCAGGAGGTGACCATGAGGCAACTCGTCAAGGGGATCTGGTCCGATGACCAGGGACAGGACATCGCG
>CAYOZX010000355.1:0-3288 GCA_964408515.1 uncultured Acidobacteriaceae bacterium
ACGTGCAGCACATCGCCAACACCCTGAGGATCACGGGGGAAGCGGATGCCAAGGCGGCGGCGGACGCCAGGGCCATCATGGCGCTGGAAACCTCTCTGGCGCGGCTCTCTCTCGACGTGACCTCGCGGCGCGATCCCAATAAGGTTTATCACTTCATGCCGGTGTCCGCGCTGGCTGAACTGGCGCCGGGGATCGCCTGGGACCGTTTCCTGAGCGTGGCGGGCGTCTCAGCGGTGAAGGAACTGAATGTCGCCAATCCGGATTTTCTCAAGGGTATGGACAGCCTGATCGCCTCCACCGATCTGACCACGATTCAAACCTACCTGCGCTGGCAGGTGATCTTGTCCGCTCCCGGCCATACCCTGCCCAAGGCCCTTGACGAAGAGCGTTTCTCCTTTTACGGCAGGCAGTTGCGGGCCAACCGGAGCAGCGCCCGCGCTGGAAGCGCTGCGTTGAGGCTACGGACAACGCTCTGGGAGAGGCTCTCGGACAGGCATATGTCGAGCAGGAATTTCCCCCGGCCAGCAAGGAAGCCACGCTGCAGATGGTGATGGACATCGAAGCGGCGATGGATCAGGACATCGACGCCCTGGACTGGATGAGCCCGGCGACCAAGGTCCGCGCCAGAGAGAAGTTGCACGCGGTGAGCGACAAGATCGGTTATCCCGACCACTGGCGTGACTATTCCCGGCTGGTGGTGGAACGCGCCGACGTCTATCAGAACGACCGCCGTGCCACGGAATTTGAAAATCGCCGCCAGTTAGCCAAGATCGGCAAGGAAGTGGACCGCGGGGAATGGTACATCACACCGCCTACCGTAGATGCCTACTACGATCCTAGTAAAAACGACATCAACTTCCCTGCCGGAATCCTGCAACCGCCGTTTTACGACCCCGGGGCCAGCGACGCCACCAACTATGGGCAGCTCGGCGGCGTTGTCGGGCACGAGCTGACTCACGGCTTCGATGACGAAGGCCGGCAGTTCGACGCCAGGGGAAACCTGGCCGACTGGTGGACGGCCGAGGATGCGAAGAAGTTTGAAGAAAGGGCAGAGTGCGAGGTCAAGGAATACGGTAATTTCGTAGCCGTGGACAACGCCAAGATCAACGGCAGACTCACCCTGGGCGAAAACACCGCAGACAACGGCGGACTGCAGCTCGCCTACATTGCGTTCCAGGCCGACGCCCGGCGAAAGGGGATTGATTTGGCCAAAAAGCAGCCAGATGGTTATACCCCCGTTCAGCAGTTTTTTTTGGGATACGGGCAGGGCTGGTGCGGGGCCACGCGGCCGGAACAGTTGCGGCTGCAAGTGCAGACCGACCCCCACTCACCGCGGCAGTTCCGCGTTAACGGCGTGGTGCAGAACATCCCGGAGTTTGGCCACGCTTTCAGCTGCAAGCCCGGTCAGACGATGATGCCTGTAAACGCCTGCCGAGTGTGGTAAGCGACCTGTACCCGAGGATTCCGGGCATGGCGAAAGACAGGGCGCCGAACGCCTGGGCTGCGTTCCCACGAAGAGGCTCCGCCGGACCTCCACCTTGCTCACAACTCGTCGTTCTACTGCGGCGAAGTCGGCGCCGCACTCACCGGCGTTCCGACTTGCGTCCCGATGACGTCGCCGGAAACAATCATCTCCACGCGGCGATTCAGCTGCCGGCCCTTGGCAGTGCTGTTGTCGGCCACCGGACGCATCTTGCCGTAACCCCGCGCGATCGCGTTGTTGATCGAAACCCCATTATCAACCAGATAGTCGCGGACGGTGGCCGCTCGCTTCTCCGATAGGCCCTGGTTGTACTCGTCGCTGCCAGTGCTGTCAGTATGGCCTTCGATTTCCAGGCGGAGGTCGGGATAAGCGAGCACGATGCCGGAGATTCTGGCTAGCCGTTCCCGGGCGGCGGGCTTCAGGGTGTAGCTTCCGGAGTCGAACAAGACGTCGGGCATGCTGACCACCAGGCCGCGGTCGGTGTCCCTGGTCTCGAGCACCTGGTTGAGCTGGTTAAGCAGGCGCTGCCGCATTGCCTCTTTCTGGCGGATGGCCTCTTCCGCAGCGGCCCGCTGCCTTTCCGCTTCCGCCGCGGCCTTCTGCTGCGCCGCCAGCGCTTCTGCCTGCTGCTGTTGCGCCGCGGCTTGCGCCCGTTCCGCTTCCGCTTGAGCCTTCTCCGCGGCGGCCCGCTCCGCCTCCGCCTGAGCGCGCCGGCGGGCATCTTCTTCCGCCCGCGCTCTGGCCTGGGCTTCGGCTTCGGCCGCGGCTTTGGCCTCGGCTTCTGCCTTTTGCTGCTTCTCCAGCATCGCCTGCTTCTCGTTGGCGATGCGCTCCTGTTCCTTGCGGCGGAGGGTCAACACGCGCGCATCTTCGGCCATCTGAGTGGCGCCGCGTGCCGCTGTCCCGATGGGAGTCTTGCCCTGTTTGCGGCGGAGGTAATCTTCCGCCCGAGCCAGATAGTCTTCCGCTTTTTTCAAGCTGTCGTCGGCATACTGCACCGCCCCGGCGGCCTTGGCTATGGCCACGGCGTTGCGCGCTTCCAGCAGGGTCAGGGGAATCTTGGGATCGGCCGTCGCCGATGGAAGCTGCTCCGCCGGCATGTCGATGGTGTACTGGCCGCCTTCCAGCATGTCGTACTTGGCGTCGATCGCCTCCTCAAAGCCTTTGGTTTCCTGCCGGATGATATTTTCCGCAATCACCTGGTTACTGGGCCGGGTCACGGAAAAATAGGGCTCGGCGGTCACGATCAGGCCGAAGGCCTGCAGGTCCGTGGTGACGTCCAGGCTGCTCTTTCCATACTGATCGGCAACGACCTCTCCCAGGTTCTGGGCGCGACCCTCGGGCGTGATCGCCCACAGAACGTAGGTGAGATACTGGGGCCCAATCTTCCTGGGCGGGCCCAGACGGGAGAGGTCCACGTTCACCTGCAGCCGTCCCGCCTTGCTCTCGACCTTGGCCCTGCCGCCGACTTCGGGCATGAGACTGGTGCCCTTCATGTCGACGGTCGTCGACCCGCCGCGGTGGCGGTAGTTCACAGCCTTAGTGGTTCGCGATATGACGTTGACACGGAAAACCGGCGTCTGGTCCATCGGCTCGATGGAAGGATTTTCCTGCTGAGCCACGGCAAAGGCCGTCAGCAGCACCGCGCAAATCGAATAAACCAGGCTTTTCATGATTGCTTCCTTGTGGAGATCTTGTTCTGCGAACCCGGGCGCGCCGGGTTCACCAAATTTTGATATCGTCCCGCCTGTTCTCGGAAGTGCCTTCGCAAGCTACCACAGCCCGGCGGGGCGGGAAAAGCCTGT
>CAYOZX010000356.1:0-3288 GCA_964408515.1 uncultured Acidobacteriaceae bacterium
GGCATGCCGCGCCTGCTCGGCCAGGGAATGCCGGGGATAGCGACGCAGGAATTCCTCGAATACCGGCTTGGCCTGCGCCGCCTCTTTCAAATCGTCCTGATAGATCCGGGCGATGGCGAATAGGGCTGCAAAACGGTTACGGCTTCCGGGGTACTCCCGCCGGAGAAACTTGTACTGTCCAACGGCGGAGCGCAGTGCCTTGTCATTGTGGAGGCAGCGGCCCATGTCGGCCAGCAGATCGGCGACCGCCATTACGCTGGGATCGGCCTTCGCGGAAGCGGGAGCGCCATAGTAGACGCGCCGGTAGGCGGCAATAACCCGCTGGTATGCGCGGCGGGTGCGATCCCTCGCCTCCAGATCGTTCAGCGCCTGCCGCATGCGCTCGGCGGTGGAATATTGGGTTTCCGCCCAGACCTCCGACTTGCCCCGGGCCTGCAACCGAATCGCGGGTAGCAGCAGGAGAAGCAGGACCGCCACCAGACGCCGTGCGCTTGGGTTTCGATCGATGGTTTGCAAGTGCCTAGCCCGTAGTCGGTTGAGCGCATGAGGCGCGACCGCGCCTACGCCCCTTCAGATGCCCGGCGCTCAGTCGGTGTTGCTGATGTACAGGACGCCACGCTCATCCCGTTGTACACGAACGGGTTCCCGCGCCGTCGTGCCCAGGAAACCCGACCCGGCGCCACCGTAGTACAGCTGCGTGATCCGTCTCACGTAGTCGCGGGTTTCGCGATAGCGAGGTATGCCCGCACTGCGCGCTACCGCTCCAGCGCCTGCGTTGTAGGCCGCCAGACTCAGCTTCAGGTCCCCGCCATAGCTTTCCATCAACTGCTTCAAGTGGCGGACGCCGGCATCGACATTCTGCTCAGGATCAAAGGGATTCATGACTCTCAGCTGCCGCGCCGTTTGCGGCATCAGCTGCATCAACCCCATCGCTCCCGTGCGGGAGACGGCGTTGGGGTTGAAATTCGACTCCACTTTGATGACCGCGCGCACCAGGCTCGGATCGACGTTGTGCCGCGCCGCCGAGGCGTCGATGGCAGCTTCGATCTCCTGCGCCGTGAACGGTTTGCCCCGCACGAAGCTGGAAACCTGCTCACTGGTGCTGACTTCGGCCGCGGCCGAGCGGGCGGCGCGGATGTTGGCGGTTGGAATCGCCTTCCACCGGTGCGCGCTCGAGCTCCAGTACATCAGACCGCTGTTCTGGACGGCGGGCGCCGCGCGTTTCGCCAGAGGACGAGGCGCCTCATCATTGACGTAAATCCTCCGGCCGGAGCCATCGGTGCTCGTACTGATGGTGGAGGCGAATGCGGTAGCCTGGGCCTGCACGGGTGGCGTTGTGAGAGAAAGGAAGGTCGCGATTACGGGACTAGCCATCAGGGCGAGTTGCAGGCGCTTTCGCATAGCCGGGGTCAGCATTTAAACCAAGTAAGCGCGGACAAAGCGTTACCCCGCGCCTGCCTACCCGGAACCTGACGGAGAATCCTTAACCAGAGTGGAGTAATTATAGGCTGGGCGGGTTGAGCTAGCAATCAATCGAAGGTTCAATCGAACCACCGAAGTAATACACCAATTCATTGAAAACACGGATTTTGTTTGGCTGAGTGGTTACCTGAAGAGAGCTGTTGCGGCCCCCGCCCATCCTTGCAGTACTCTTTAACTGCCGCTGGCCCCGAATGGCCGGCGTTGTAGGCGGTCTGCACAGCCATGAACGATCTTCTCGCCCCTTCGCGCCAAACTCCCGATTCCCTGATGCTTTACGGCTTCTGGTATCGCGCTTTGGCCAGCGACAAGCTGGGACGGGGCGGCATTCGCAAAGTCATGCTTCTCGAGACACCCTTAGCCGTCGGCCGCGACCGGCAGGGACTGGCATTCGCCCTGCATGACGCCTGTCCTCATCGCGGCATGCCGCTTTCTTATGGCCGTTTCGACGGTCAGAACGTCGAATGCAGCTATCACGGCTGGAAGTTCGACGCCCACACCGGGCAGTGCCGCGTGATTCCATCCCTTACCGCGGACCAAAAGCTGAAGGTCGAGCGCATCTATGCCGGTAGTTACGCCTGCGAAGAGCAGGATGGCTTTATCTGGGTGTTCGTTCCCGAGCCGGCTCCGGCTGGGGCTGGGTTCACGCCGTCTGCCCCGCCCCCCTCGCCGGCGCCCCAGCTCCCCAAGTACAGCCAGAAGTACAAGACGGCTTATTTGACCGCCGACCTGCCCTGCACGGTGGACCACGGCATCATCGGCTTGATGGACCCGGCGCACGGTCCATTCGTGCATCAGGCGTGGTGGTGGCGCAGCCGCCACAGCATCCACGAAAAGCAGAAGCAGTTTGAACCCATACCCCAGGGTTTCCGCATGAGCGCGCACGCGCCCAGCTCCAACAGTGCACCTTACAAACTGTTGCGGCTGTATGCTGATGCGGAATCGATCACCACCACCATCGATTTCGTTCTCCCCAACCTGCGGATGGAGACCATCCGCGCGGGAAAATACTGGTTTTCATCCCTCACCACGGTGACACCCATCACCCGCAGCCATTGCCGCATTGACGTAGTTGCAGCCTGGAATATCTTCCGCTGGGTACCCTTCGGACCGCAGCTGCTCAAGTTTGTTTTTGCCAAGTTTGTGGAGCAGGATCGCCAGACCATGGAGAAACAGTCGGAGGGACTCAAGCACAACCCTCACCTGATGCTGATCGATGACGCCGATCGTCCCGCCAAGTGGTACTTCGCCCTCAAAGCGGCCCACCTCGAGGCCAGGCGCTCGGGAGGAGAGCTGAAGCACCCTATGAGCGGCCCGGTGACGCTGAAGTGGAGAAGCTGAGAGACGCACCGGGTCGCCCCCTCTGGGAGTGCGGTGCAACAGTCGCGGGCAGGGCACGAAATCAGCCGGCGCCAGGCAACGGGCGATCAGTCTTCCGCCAGCCAGTCCAACGCTTGCTCGCGGGTCTTGAACAGAGGCAAATCGCGCTGGGAGAAGGACTTCAAGTGCTCGTAGTAAACCTTGGGAATGCTCTCCACGCCCACCCACGCTGAACGCTTCAGATGGGGTCGATCGAAGACCAGAGCCGGCTTGAGCTGATCCACAATTTTTTTGTCAAATTTCGAGCCGGTGAAGTCCGCCAGAAGAAGCACGCTGCCGCGAGGCTCTGCCGTCACTCGCGTGGGTACGATTTTTGCCAGCTCGACTAGTTGCGTGCTGGTGCAGTGGGTGCAATCGACCAGCAGGATACGCTTGCCCTTGTGCTCGATAAATCGGACGCGGCGCTGCATGCGAGAAGCCTCGCAAGAC
>CAYOZX010000357.1:0-3286 GCA_964408515.1 uncultured Acidobacteriaceae bacterium
CCTTGACGCCCCGTAGTTTCCGGGTCCAATCCCGTACCGCGGGAGCACGCTCGCGTCTGAACACCCGGTGACCACTTCCCGCTGCGGCGGCTGGCCGATGATGCGCTCGTGAGCCGCCTCAATGACCCGGACCATTTCGTGATCCTCGCGCATGCGCGCTCCCGGCACGGAAACGTAAGTTTCGAGTTCCAATCCCCAGCCGGGGTACTTCCTTTCCAGCTCCAGAAACAACTGCTGCACCTCACGCCGCGCGTCACTCATGGAAACATTGGGTGGAACGCGAATGTCGAGGAACAGGTCGGTCTTCTCCGGGGTTCGGCTGGCGCGCCAGGCATGCCCGCCACGGATGCCGCCGAGGTTCACGACGGCTTTCTTGCCGCCGTAGGCTGCTTTCGCTTCCCAGGCTTCGATCCATTGCAGAATCGGTTGCAGCAGCTCGTGCATGCGCCGGATGGAGTTCATCTCCTCGCGTCCCTCGCAGAACGCCGTGTGGACGTAAATACCGGTGCAGGAGATTCGCGCCCAGAGTGAGCCAAAATGCTCCAGAACCACGCGCATGTCCGTGGGCTCGCCGAGGATGCACATGTCCGGCAGAACGCCATGATTCACCAGGTAGTGTGTGCCGGTCCCGTATCCCCGGTATTCTCTGCCTCTGAACTCGCCCCACTGGGTCTTCTCGATTTCCCCGGCCACCGCTGCGATGATGACATCGCCTTTCAGTCTGATCCCCGCGCGCTGTAGCGCCTTCACCGCATGGGTGTAGCACACCAGCGCGCCTTTCATGTTGTAGATGCCGAGGCCATAGATGAATCCGTTCCTCACCACGGCATGCGGTTTGTATCCGATTCCTGTCAGGAATTCCTCGCGGCCGGTGTTCGAGGTATCCATGTGACCATTGAACATCAGGTTCTTTCCCCCGCCGCTTCCCGGCCAGCGGCCGACGACGTTGGCGCGGCCTTCCTCCACTTCCTGCCATGTCACCTGCAAGCCCAAGTCTTGCAGCGCGCCCTGCATGTACTGCGCCATCTGCAATTCCTCTCCCGTCGGGCTGGGGATATTGATCACGTCGCAGCACATGGCGACGATTTCTTCTTCCTTGATCTCGGAGAGGATTCGATCGGCCACGCCCGCACTCGGATGCGGCCCTTGATCTCTTTTATGTTTGACCACTTTATGTTTGACTACGGTTTTCATTCTCTGCATTCAGTTCGCAGCGCTCACCAAACGGAAATCATCGGGATACGAACACATCTTCTCGTTGCCGGCCGCGGTAATCAGGAAATTGTCCTCCAGGCGCAGGCCGCCGCCGCCCGGCCAGTAGACTGCGGGCTCGATGGCCAGCACCATGTTCTGCTTCATCGTCCCCCCGCCGGCCTGATGCGCAAAGGGAGGTTCGTGCGCTCTGGCTCCGACTCCATGACAAATGGCGTGGGAAGGCTGGCCGGCATATCCGCCTTCGGCAATGCGCGCGCGGATCAGTCGGTCGAGGTCGGGAAATCCTGCGCCGTCGCGCGCGAACCTCACCGCTTCCCGGAAGATTCCCAGCAGCAGGTCCAGCAGTTTGTGATACTCCGGCTTGAGCTCTCCCGGGCAGGCGTTTTTCGTCAGATCGGTCCAATAGCCGTCCACGCACACCCAGATCTCAAACAGCGTGGGCTCATTCTTCTGAATCGGACGATCGCCCGTCGCGGTGAACGTCGCGATGCCCTTGCCTGACCAGACCAGCGTGAACGCGCGCGCCATTTCGACCTTGCCCTGGTAGCCCACGCCCAGACCGTGCACGAAGCCTTCGTACATGCCGCCGACCTCACTCTCCTTCATGCCCGGACGCATGTGCTCCCGCGTGTACTCCATCGCCAGGGCCGCCAGTTCATTGGCCAGGCGCATGCGCTCAATCTCCTGCGATGTCTTGATGGCCCGCGCCTCGTTGAGCAGCGGCGTGGCATCGGTGACCTTTCCGGCGGTCTTGCGGAATGCATCGAAATAAAACTGCGTCGGGGTCGTGGGCTCGCCCACCATGCGGTCGGCGGACTGTGTGCCCATGTTCAGCTCGATCGCAACCTGATCGGTAAGACCGCGTTGCTTGAGAACTTCCAGCACACGGTCCAGGGCCCGAAACTGCGGCGGGCGCGGATCGCGCTCGTCGTAGCTTCTGAAAAGCCGGATATCCTGTGTCCAGGAATTGCGCTGCGCGTCGGCCAGTTGCGGCTCCAGCGCGATCAGGGTCGGCTCTCCCTCGCAAGGAAAAATCGCCGCGTCGTACCCCTTCATGCACCAGTAATTGGTGAGATAGACAATATTGTCAGGAGCGCGCACCACCAGCGCGCTGAGCCCCTGGTCTTTCATAAGGGCGCGCACCCGGTCCAACTTGAGGTTATCCACCGGCCAAGACATGGTTCAGTAAGCCTTTCCTGTGACCACCACTGCACGGTTTTCATCGCCGAACGTCCATGACGCCTCTCGCGCCTTGATGAGGCGGTAGACCGCCGTCTGCAGCGGGGCGGGCACACCCGCACGTTGCGCTTCCCGCGCAATAGCACCGCTCAGGAAATCTACTTCCGTCGGCTGCTGGTGGCGCATATCGTGCAGCATCGATGTGGGATGATTGGTCATGGCCCCGAGCTTGTTCATCTCCCAGGGGTCCTCGTACAACCGTATGCCGGCCGCCTCGGCCACTCGCTTGCCCTCGTCGATCAGCTGATGCAGCAGGAGGCCCAGGCTGGAAAATTCCGCTTCGTCGGCGAAGTGGGGAGAATGAGGCAATCCTGTGAGTGCCGACACCGCGTTTACCGAAGCGTTGAAAATCAACTTCGACCATTGTGCGGGACGCGCATCCTGCAGCGCTTCCGCCTTCAGGCCGCCGGCGACAATCAGGTCAGCCACCTCCTGGACCACGGCAAAGGAAGTGCCCCTGGGCTCAAAGGGGCCCAGCCAGGTGGCCGTGTCCAGTTCGTACTGAACATGGGTGTCGCTGTGCCGCGTGCCGCTCATGAAGGTCGTGCCCCGAAGCACTTGACCTCGCGTATGCTTGGCGATGATTTCTTCACTGCCTAACCCGTTTTGCGCGGAAACTACCGCCCCGCGGTCAAAGCGATGGCCGACGGGAGCGATGGACTCCTCCACCTGCGTGGCCTTGGTGGCCACAATGCCGAGATCGCAGTCGGGCAATTCATCGGCCTGCGTGACGGCCTTAAGTGACGCGCGGAAGTTATGACCACCCGAAACCGGCAGTCCCTCGCGATTCAAAGCCCGGGCATGTTCCTCGCGTCGGACATAACCCCAACCC
>CAYOZX010000358.1:0-889 GCA_964408515.1 uncultured Acidobacteriaceae bacterium
AAACGTATTTTAAAAGGGTAAATACATGCCGACCGCCACCGGAATGGGCCTCTTCACCTGAATCATGATCATGGCGATGCCGAAAAACACTCCCACCACCACCAGGGGCCAAGGCATATCGCCGCCGACAATGCCCATCGCCAGCGTCGCCATCAGTCCTGCCTGCGGCGCGGAAAGTTGGCGGTCTCCGAACCCGATCCCGCCCGCCTTGATGTTGGCCTCATGCAGCAGCATCAGAGGCCAGTACATCACCAGGCTGGCCACGACTACGGCAATCAATTCGGCCATCTGAATCCTGCGGGGGGTACCCCCCAGGATGTAGCCCACTTTGAAGTCCTGCAAGAGTTCGCCGGCCACCGACGAAGAGACGCAGACCACTGCCGCCACGCCCAGAACGGTCGCTACACCGGCGCCGCCGGAAACTCCCAGGGAGACCATAAGCAGGGCGGCGATGAGCAGAGTCGAGAGCGTCAGGCCCGACACAGGATTATTCGACGACCCAATGAAGCCGACAAGATTCCCTGAAACCGTGGCGAAGAAGAAACCCACAACCAGCATCACCACCGCAGCCAGCACTGCCGGCCAGACGAGACCGGAAATATGGACGTAAAGAAAACACATCAATAGAAACATCAAAGCAATCAGGCTGAACACGACCTTGGAACTCATGTATTGCTCGGTCCGCGTCAACTTGGCGCGCTGGTCGGCTGTCTGGCGCAGGTCGGACAGCGCCTTTCCCAAACCTGCGGTCAGGCTCTTCCTCATTCCGAATAGCGTGTAAGCTGCGCCCACCAGCATGCCCCCGACCGCGATGGGTCGAACAATGAACCGCCACAAGGCGGCCTCCATGCCCGCCGAACCCGTACCTGATACGGGCAGTGTTAGCGGA
>CAYOZX010000358.1:899-3283 GCA_964408515.1 uncultured Acidobacteriaceae bacterium
AACGCGCGTTCTCACCCGCAACGCACGATCAGGCGCGACGACCAGCATGCCCCCCCCGGCCCAAGGTCGAACACTGAACCCGCACACCACGGCTGCCGTGGCCGCCCACTTGTCTGGCGTGGCAACACGGAGAAACTGCACCAGCCCCCGTCCCACGGAGCAAATCATCGCCGGCACCAGCAGTCCCCAGGCCAAAATGCCTCCGGCAAACTGGATCGACGCCAGTCGCAGGCCGATGATGTAGCCTACTCCCAGATACGCTGGACTCACGCTGGGCGCGGCGAAGGTGCTCATACCGCCTGCCGACACTACGTTTGTGCTATCCGCACCGCCGAGACGCACCTGACTGTGACCCAGGCTGCCAACGCCGAAGTGAAAATCTTTGTCGGATGCAAAGAGGCCGAAGCGGCCCAGCAGATAGACCACGCCGCCTACTCCGATGTTCCAGAACAGGTACTTGGCCGCCTGCGCGCCGCGTTGGCCAGCCTTGTGGATCTCAGACGCCGCCACTGATTCCGGGAAGGGCAGCTCGGGGTCTTCTACCATGACCCGCCGCACCAGGGAAATGAAAAGGACTCCGAGGATGCTTCCTACCACCATCAGAGCGGTAGATTTCCAATACGCCTCCGCCGGGCGGAAGGAGGGCCAGGCTTTCGCAATCACAAAAGCGGGAATCGTGAAAATGGCTCCGGCGGCTAACCCTTCGCCGATTGTTCCCGACGTACGGGCGATGTTCTCTTCCAGCACAGAAGCCTTCCACATCCGCAGCACCGCCATGCCGATGACCGCGGCGGGATAAGTGGCAGCAATCGTGATCCCGGCTCTCAACCCGAGATAGGCGTTGGCCGCGCCCAGAACCACGGTCATCAGGAGTCCCAGCAACACTGCACGCGGGGTAAATTCCCGCATTTCCAGGGTCTCTGGTACGAAGGGTGTGAATTTCTTTGCGCTGTCCGTGGAATCTGAAGGCCCTTGGGCAGTCATCGTAGGAAGTCCTGAACCACTTGCGCTGCGTGTGTTTCAGATGGGACGGCGCAACTTATCACGCACATGCCCTCCTTTACAAGTGCCGCATCGCATTCGAACCCAAGGCCGGCCGGCCATCGCGACTCCGATAGGCGGACTCCTCGGGGTGGTGTGGATGCCTTGTCCGTCGAGGCTCTGCTATCATGACGGCACTCTTCTCCGCCATTCTGTGAGGTGCGCGGTGCCTTCCCGAACGTTCGAGTGCAAGAGCTGTGGGAGCCTGGTTGGCTACCGCTCACGTCCCAGGAATTTTGCTGAAAGATTTGTTCTGCCTCTCTTCCTTTTTCGTCCGGTGCGCTGCGGGGACTGCTACCGCCGCTCCTTCCAGCCGATCTTTGTAGATGTGAGGACGCCGACGGGAAAGCGAAAGTCCGACCAGGCGAAGGGCGCTGCGGCCTGAAAGTCCGAGTCGTGAAGGCTCGGCAGCCGGGAAACACACGAAGGTGCACAGCCTTCCAAAAGCCTTTCGTGCGGCGGTGATCCCTTGGGGAGAAGTGCCGGGTCGTTGCCTGGGTCTCGCCGTCTGGCTATACTGAAGTCGATCACCGCTCGCAGCGTCGTTTGAGCGGTGATGCTGGGAGGCTCGTCTTCAGCAGTAGGGGAGACTCAATCCGGGCAACCGGGCCTGGGACTGTGCCGGGAGCACATACGCTCAGGTCCATCGTGTGGTCTTCTTGGCGGGGCCTCGCCGCCAGTCTGTTCGCCACTTTCTTTCCCTCCGATTGCCGTCTCTGCGCTTTGCCACTCACCAATGTTTCACGGCTGCCTGTGTGCGAGGCTTGCCTCTCCGCGATGGGCCCCATTGCAGGCGGCGTCTGCAGCGTCTGCAGCGAGCGCTTGTGGACCCCCTATGCCCTCGATGCGGGCGAGGCTCGCTGCGGCTTGTGCCGCCGGGCAGCGCCGCCGTTCGTTCGCGCCGTGGCCTACGGAAGCTATGACCACGGCCTGCGTGAATTGATTCACCTTCTAAAGTATGAGCGGGTGCTCTCCGCCGCCGCAGCGCTGGGAACAATGCTTGCGCAAGCGTTGACCAGGTTGGAGTTCCCGGCCGCCCAAGCACCTCCTCTGGTTGTCCCCGTCCCGTTGCATGCCAGGAAGTTGAGGCAGCGCGGCTTCAATCAGTCTGAGATGATCGCCCGTGAAGCGCTGAAGCGTTCCCGCGCCGGGCTGAGACTTCTCCCGCAGGTTCTCGTGCGTCAGCGCGAAACTCATTCCCAGACTGGCCTTACCCGGCATCAGCGGCGCCAGAACTTACGCGGCGCGTTCGTCGTTCTTGCGCCCCGGGAGATTGCGGGTCGAGACGTGATCCTGGTGGATGATGTCTTTACTACCGGCACGACGGTGTCCGAATGTGCCCG
>CAYOZX010000359.1:0-3258 GCA_964408515.1 uncultured Acidobacteriaceae bacterium
GTTTGCGACCGGATTCGTGGCCGCTGTCTTTCAAGTGTTCCCCTTCGCGGGTACCCGGCACCAGACGTATCTCCTGCCCTTCGTGGCGGCCGGCGCGGCCGCCGCACTCGCCAGCTTGCCGCGGGGCTGGGCAGTCGCATTGCTGCTGCTCGGAGTGCCGGTCGCGCCACTCTGGGCTAGACACGCCCTGCCAGACAACAACCCTCGCGTCGCGCCGAAGAGTGATATCAGTGCGGCGATCGCATATGTCCACCAGATGGTTCCCCAGGGGTCACCGCTCTTTGTAGACTCCGACACTCGCGAAGTACTCGAGTATTACCTCGCGCGAAATGACCCGAGTCTGGACGTCTTTCGCTCCGAGGAACAGGTCGAGGAACGGCTTGGCGGTTATCGCGTGGTGGTCGTCGTCGCACCCCAAATACCCTCATTGATCCAGGATCCAAGATTGGCAACCATGGACTTAGCGGTTCAGCCTGAGACCGCTCTTCAACAGATCGCTGAATCCGCGCGAGCATTGGGTGTGCCGGAGGGCAATCCCTTGTGGGCCTTCTCCATCGCCTGGAAGGAACCGGCTCTCGCCTCGCGTCTGCCAGCGCGGGGAAACTACACCGTCAAGGAGTTTGGGAGCATCAGCGTGGTCGAGGACCGAACGCGTCCCTCATCTTGACCCCGTGTGGGGCGGACACTCTTGTCCGCCCTTCTTCCTGCCTTCAAAGCGTAGGGCGGACATTGTCCGCCTTTCTTGTTGCCTTCAAAGTGTGGGGCGGACACTCCTGTCCGCCCTTTTTTTGGCTTCAAACCCGGGTCTTCGGTCTCGGAGTGGGTCTTGAGGCAGCGGCCGCCGCCACCGACTTGTCGCCTATTGCACGATGGCTACCAGCCCGGTAGGAGCCAGCGGGGTGCTGCTCGACGTGGCAAACTCATAAATGCCGAGCGAAGGCGGAACCGCCCGCACCAGTCCCGCGAAGTCAGTGGTGGGGACGCAGTTCGTCAGCGATCCCACGCAACTCGTGGTTCCGCGCTCAATCGCCAGGCTCCCGCTCTTCAGGTGCACATCGTCGTTGCCGTTGCCCAGGTAATTCACGAAGGTGGTGGTGGGCGCTTCACTCAACTGGTTCAGCGGTGTGGAGCAGGAATTGGTCTGCCCGTATCCTCCGCTGGGATTGCCGTTGGTAAGGTTATTGGACACCAGGATCGGAGATGCGCTGCTGCAGGGCGCGGTTCCGCCGCCGGTGCCCAGCTGAATGCCATAGCGACCGCTGATGTACGTGATGTTGTTGGTGATGGTGGAATTGCCCGGACTGCTGCAGATGTCGCCCCCCGCCAAGATGATGTTCGACGCTCCCGAGCGCAGCACCGTGTTGTTGGTAATGACGGCATTGCAGGGCGCGCTGTAGTAGTGGATGCCGTAGGCAACGCTATCCAGCACCACGTTGTTCTGCACCAGCGCTCCCGGCGTGTCCACATAGATTCCGTGAGCGAAGTTGCAGCTCCCTCCGTTGCGGATCGCCAACGCCTGGTTGCCGTAATTCGACGTCCGGTTCGCGATGACCTGCGCGTCGGTGACCGAGGAGCCGTGATGCTGGTTCACCAGGATGGCCCCGCTCGACGGGCATCCCGAACCGCCGGGCCCGCCGTCGTTCCCGCTCTGCGCGATGTCATGCACATAGTTGTTCAGAATGTGAACGCTGTTTCCGGTCGCGCACGGCCCGTTGTTCGCCGGGTTGCAGACCACGACAATGCCCTGCGTCGCGTTGGCGTCGTTGCCGTAGTCGAATCCGGCCACATCCACGTTGTTGACCACGATTCCGATTCCAGTTTGCTGCGCGGAATTCCGGATCAGGCATCCTGAGCCGGAGGGCACGCTCCAGTCAGCATCGCACTGCAGCGTCAGCCGTACGCTCTTCGAGGAACCGCCGCGATCCACGCAGATCACCGCGTTGTTTCCCAGGCAGCTGCTGGCGCCGCCATAGGTGCCCGCCGCCACGTGAATGATGGTTCCCGAGGTTCCCAGGGTGAAGGATTCAATGGCATGCTGGATCGTCTTCCACGGGCTGGCCTGCGATCCGCTGTTGCTGTCACTGCCGCTGCTGGAGACGTAATATTCACGCGCCTGCGCCGACGCTCTGCCGGGCAAGGCAATCATCACAAGGACAGGGAGAAAGATCAGGAGGGCTGCACCGATACCACGCAAAGAGAACGGTTTCACGAGCTGACCTCGTTGCCCAACCAGCCGCCGGCGGGTCGGGCGGGGGAATATGCAATCTGGTGCTTCGGGCCGCTCTGGCGGCGCATCGCAGGCCTGCCATGCAGCAAGCGTATTGTGCCTTTCCTTGGGAGGCTCCGGCTAGATGTCGAAAGTACATTTAGTCCGCAGGCGAAGGGCTGCGGCCCAAAGTGCCGCCTGGGTGTGGAGCGGACACTCCTGTCAGCCTGCTGTGGTCGTGCCGTGTTGGGTGGACACTCGCTCCTGGTGGTTACCAAGGTTTGAGCTTTCCTCCACCACTTTCGTGCCCTACTTGAAGGGTTCGAGGTTGTCGTATTCTTTTGCCAGCTCCGGTTCCTTCCCCGCGATCTTCTCAACGCATTCATCGTAAGGTGTCCGTTTGACTAGCGGCCTGGTTGACTTCGCGCGACGCGTCGGGAAGCGTCTGTCGGCTCTGCGCCTCGAGCACGGCCTCTCCTATGCCGCCCGTTCGGAAATGAAGCGGGAGCAGCAGCCCGACGCCTTCTCAGACATTTCCCCGGACCGGGCAATCCAGGAAGCTTTGGCCTGGATCGCGCTCGCCCAGGACAACTCTCTCTCGCAGGACGGCGGCGTCGCCCGTCACTATTGCCTGCTTTCCGGCTGGGGTCCGTCTTATCCCGAGACCACAGGCTACATCGTTCCCACCGTCATCGAGGAGGCCCGGCGGCGCAAGGATCCCGAACTGCGCGAGCGCGCCCGCAGAATGCTCGACTGGCTGGTGCGCATCCAGCAACCCAGCGGCGCCTTTCAGGGAAGCACGGTAGGAAATCCGGTGGTGGCGCCGGTGACCTTCAATACCGGCCAGATACTGCTCGGCCTGGCTGCCGGAGTGGCGGAATTTGGTGCTGTCTACCGTCCCGCGATGCTGGCCGCGGCAGACTGGCTGGCCAATACGCAGGATAGAGACGGCTGCTGGCGCAAGCATCCCACGCCCTTTGCCCGGCCCGGGGTCAAGACCTATGAAACCCACGCCGCTTGGGGACTGTTTGAAGCGTCCCGCTTGGAACCGC
>CAYOZX010000360.1:0-3240 GCA_964408515.1 uncultured Acidobacteriaceae bacterium
AAACTCTTCAAATTCTTTAATTGTGTTTGGCCATTTGTTCCGTGAACGCGAATTGGGCGTCCCACCCCGGTGAAACTCAATGCCCGCGAGCCGTGTTCGTACAGTATCTCCTCGATGCCCGTTGCGGCCGACCTGCCTGTCTCGTGCCGCACTTTCGCCTTCCGGGCCATATGTCCGCATCTAGTCCAGTTGGCCCGCAATAATTGCCCATCCCAAGTTGCAGCACCCCGCTTCTGGATACCCTGCGAGTGAATAAATATTCGTCGACCTTTCGGGCCTGTATCCTTGTGCGGCTGGTGCTGAGAGCGGTGTGCCCCCCAGGCGTGCCAGCGCGGCCAATCTAATGCGGCCAATCCAACCCTCACCCAGAGGCGGTTTGGTATATACTCCCTCCATCTGGGCATCCAAAAAGGAAATTTGGTTTAGCGAATCTGGGGATCGCAGAATGAACGAAGAGACGCGCTGCGTCATTGCGGGCGCCGGACCCGGGGGGTCGATGCTGGCTCTCCTGCTTGCCCGGCGCGGCGTGTCCGTGACGCTGTTCGAGATGCACAAGGATTTTGACCGCGAGTTTCGCGGCGACACCGTTCACCCTTCAACGCTGGAGATCCTGGACCAGCTCGGACTGGCCGAGAAGGTGCACAAGATCCCCCATTCCAAGGTTTACGGGCCCAGCTTCATGACCACTAAAGGGCTCTTCCAGCCCTTCGACCTGCGGCGGCTCAAGACTAAGTTCCCCTACATACTGATAATTCCGCAGGCGAAGTTCCTGGAGCTTCTCACCAGTGAGGCGGCTCAATACCCGCAGTTCCGGCTAAAGATGGGGGCCAACGTCTACGAACTAATCCGCGAGAACGGCTCTGTCCGCGGCGTGCGGTATCAAACGAGCGAAACCCAGGCGGAGATGCGGGCGCTGCTAACGGTCGGCGCCGACGGGAGGCATTCGCGGGTGCGGCGCCTTGCTGGATTCGAGCCGGTAAAGACGTCGCCGCCAATGGACGTGCTATGGTTCAAGCTGCCCAAACTCGGCACGGACATGGACGCGGGTAGTGGTCTGATGGGCAGCATACGAGCGGGCCGCATTCTAGTGGTGCTCGATCGCTTCGACCACTGGCAGGTGGGGTTCGTCTTTCCCAAGGGTCAGTACCAGCAAGTGAAGGCGACCGGAATGGAAGCGATGCGGCATGCCATCGTGGAGTTGGAACCGCGCTTCGCTGAGCATGTCGAGACGCTACGGGACTGGCAACAGCTTACGCTGCTGTCGGTCGAATCTAGCCGCTGCCCGCGGTGGCACCTGCCAGGCCTGCTGCTGATCGGCGACGCGGCGCACGTGATGTCGCCTGTGGGCGGCGTAGGCATCAACTACGCCATCCAGGACGCCGTGGTGGCGGCAAACATCCTGTCCAAGCCACTGCTCGAAGGGCGCTTGGAAGAAAGGCATCTGGCTGAAGTGCAGCGCCAGAGGGAGTTTCCCACCAAGTTCATCCAGGGATTCCAGACGATGATGCAGAAGCGACTCCTGGCACCGGCGCTGGCTTCAAACCAGACCACCCTTCACGTGCCCGCCCTTTTCCGCTGGCTTGTGCGGATGCCGATCCTACGGGACTTGGCGCCGCGGCTGATCGGGTTTGGCGTCCAACGAGTGCGGGTGGATGGTTAGCCACTTTATCTCAGGTAGGGCACTACTATACAGTCGGTTTGTGATGATCGCGAGCGCCGACGTTTCGCTCGACCGCCTCATGGCCCCGCCATCATAAGTGATGCAGAGCTGGCTTCGGTGGAGTATCTTCGGGAGAGGACATTAGACACCATGACTAGGATACGAACGTTGTCGCTTTCTTTACTGCTCGCCGTTGTAGCTGCAGGTTTCGCAACGGCCGCGCCGAACAAGCCCAAGTCGGTGATTCATGTGATCACCATCCAGTGGAAGGCAGATGCCACGCCCGAACAGATCCAGCAGGCCATACGAGCGGCAGAGAACATCAGCTATCCAGGTATTAAGAACGTTTGGACGAAGCCTATCAAAATGCAGCTTCCCGAGGGCTACAAACACATCATCGTAATGGAGTTTGAAAACGAGGAGGCGCTGAAGAAGTACGCCGACAGTCCCGCCCAGAAGAAGTGGTACGAGGTGTACATGCCGATCCGCGAAGAGAGCAGCACGCACGACATTACCAATTAAGCGCGAGGGATGGCCATGTGGATCTTTCCGGCCTAGCGGATCGCATCTGGCAGGCGACGGCTTCCCGCTAGCGCAACCTCGCTGTTGCGAACCAGCACGACATCGCCGGCCAGTACCGGTGGTAACCGCCACGCACGGGTCGCGTGGGTACTTGCACGAGTCACCGTTCCGTCCAAATGCTTGCGAGGGGAGGCATTCGCGGAAACCGTTATCCGGCTATCATCCGGCCCGGATGCAGCAGAGGTCGAACGGCCCGAAAACTGGCGGGGAACAGCAGGAGAGCCGAGTAGCCCCCTACGGGCACGGCTCGTGGCGCTCCGGGCGAGCAACTGATCCGTGATGTGTTACTGTATCCGGTATCCTCATGCTTGAAATAGAAGTCCGAGACGCAGTTCTGGGGATCACGGTTCTGAAATTCAGCGGCAGGATCACGATGGGGCCGGACAGCGCGGAAATCCAGGCGCTCGTGCGGAAGTTGCTGGGCGAGGACCGGAAGAAGCTAGTCTTTGACCTCAGCGAGGTGAACTATATCGACAGCACGGGGCTGGGCATTTTGACGGTCTGCTCGGCGACGATGAAGGCGGGCGGCGGTGCGCTGCGCGTGGCCGGGGCGCAGCCGCTGCCGGAGAAGCTCTTTCAGATAACCCAACTCGACAAGATCCTGAGCTTCTTTCCCACGGTAGAGGATGCCTGCCGCGATTTCACGTTGGAGGATTCCGCAGGCTAACGTCCGCTCGCAAGGCACCCCAACCCTTCAGAGCCTTGCTCAGTACCGCCGCGCGCTAAGCCCGCTGCTATGCGGAGGGGACAGGATGCTCGGCCGATGAGCTGGGTGCGCAACTCCGTGCGGTAGTTTGGCCCGAACGTGACTCCTATAAAGGCGCGGCTCAATTGCCGGAGGTCTTGGGAGTATAACGGAACGTCAGGGCTACTTCGCTCTCGACCGGCCGATTCCCGCGCATAGCAGGCGCGAACCTCCACTGCCGTGCCACTTCTTCAGTGGCACTCACCAGGGAATCGCTCGCCGGGCCGGTCGTCCCCAGAGGCTCGATTCGCAC
>CAYOZX010000361.1:0-3235 GCA_964408515.1 uncultured Acidobacteriaceae bacterium
CAGAACCGCTGGGCGCTGGTGATCGGCAACAGCACATACGGGGCTGAAGTTGGCTCATTACCGAATCCGGGCAATGATGCTACGGACATGACGACCACACTGCAATCGCTCGGCTTCGAAGTCACCCTGATTTTGAATGCTACCCGTCAGCAGATGGAGGATGCGCTCGCAGCCTTCCGCCGTCAACTGCGCCCGGGAGGCGTCGGCCTCTTCTACTTTGCTGGGCACGGGGCACAAGTCGAGGGGACGAATTACCTGGTGCCTATCGGCGCCAATGTTGGGCAAGCGGTGACTGCGAAGGCTGACTCGGTGTCTGCGGAGCAAGTACTCATGAGCATGACAGCGGCTGGCACTGCTCTCAATATCCTCATCCTGGATGCGTGCCGGAATAATCCCTTTCTGTCCCGCTGGCCGGTGCAGGTGCCGCGCGGCCTCGCTCCCATGCAGGCAGTGCGCGGGTCGTTCATTGCCTATGCGACAGCTCCTGGGGCAGTCGCCGCTGATGGGGTTGGCCGCAATGGCACGTACACGAAATATCTGTTACGGTACCTGACCACACCGGATCTCCTCGTCGAGCAGATGTTTAAACGCGTCCGGGTGGCAGTGGAGGAGGAGACCGGGGGGATACAGACACCGTGGGAATCGTCTTCCCTGGAAGGGGATTTTTCTTTTTCTCCTGGCGCGGCCGCTCGCCCCAGTCCTGCGGTGGTGCAGGAACCCCCGCCGCAGGCGCAGACCGGCACATCGGGGGCTTCTGTGGCGGCCGCCAAGCCCTCCGAGTCGCGTCCACCGGAGCTTGCCCCGACAATCGTGGGTAAGGACGGCGCCGAGATGGTCCTGGTGCCGGCCGGAGAGTTTGTTATGGGGAGCGCTCCGGACGATATCGCCAGTCTGCTGCGCCGCCATCCTAAGGCTAATGGCGCCATCCTCAAGGACGAAATGCCCAAGCACCGTATTTTCCTGGACGCGTTCTATATTGACAAATACGAAGTGACGAACGCCCGCTTCCAGCAGTTTGTCCAGGCCACAGGCTATCGCACACAGGCGGAACGTGAGGGCGGGGGCAAGATCCGCACTGGGGCGAAGACCTGGGCGCAGGTGCCTGACGCCACCTGGCGCGCCCCTCGCGGGCACGGGAGCAGCATTGCCGGGCTGGAAGCACCTCCAGTCGTTCAGGTAAGCTGGCACGATGCCAAAGCGTCCTTCACCCGGGCCGGCGCGCACAAAGACCGGGCTGCCGACCCCCACGGCGGGTTGGGGCACGCCCGGCAAAGGGCGCATTCGATGCTGACCGCATTCCCTCTTTCCGCTGCCCAAGCCCGCTGAACCGCCCCCGCCAATAGAGGACAATATGCAACGCCCTGTCAGGCCCCCCTGGCTGGCGAAGCAACGCAACAGAACCAAAAGGACCCCCAACCATGACCACCCAATCCGAAATCGCCATCCTGGCCGGCGGCTGCTTCTGGGGCATGCAGGACCTGCTGCGGCGGTATCCGGGCGTGCTGACCACCCGCGTGGGCTACAGCGGCGGCGACGTCCCGAACGCCACCTACCGCAACCACGGCAGCCACGCAGAGGCGATCGAGATCGCCTTCGATCCCCAGCAGATCAGCTATCGCCAGATCCTGGAGTTTTTCTTCCAGATCCATGACCCGACGACGAAGAACCGCCAGGGCAACGACACCGGCACAAGCTACCGCTCGGCCATCTTCTATCAGGACGATGCGCAAAAGCGGGTGGCGGAAGACACCATCGCCGACGTCAATGCGTCAGGCCTGTGGCCCGGCAAGGCTGTGACGGAAGTTGCGCCCGCCGGCCCGTTCTGGGAGGCCGAGCCGGAGCACCAGGACTATCTGGAACGCTATCCGAACGGATACACGTGCCACTTCATCCGGCCGGGGTGGAAGCTGCCGCAGCGCGGATGATGCGGGTACGGCGCTGTCGCTAGCGCGTCAGCGTCCACTTGTAGCTGAACCGGTCACCCCGGAAATAGAGCTCCGCGCAGCACAAGGGGTGGCCCTCGATATCGAAGGGCGTGCTGCGGACGCGCAGCAGCGGGAATCCTTCGGGCACGTCGAGCCGCCGTGCCACCTCCCCGCTGGCCGCAATGGCCGTGGATTCGCAGATCAGTTCCTTCAGGCGGAAACCCAGCCGGGTTTCCAGCAGCGTCATCACATCATTGGTTTCCAGGTCTTCCTCGGCAATGCGGCGCATGCGCGCCTCGGGGCCCATCACCTGGAAGTACCCGACCGGCGCATCGTCCCAGAACCGCACAGTGTTGATGCAGAACACACGCTCGTTCGGCTCGAGTCCGAGCGCCGCAGTCGCAAAGGGAGACGCTTTGATCATGCGGCCTGATACCAGCTTTCCATAAGCGAGTTTCCCCTTCGCCCTGCCCGCCTCGTAAAAGCCGCTCAGCGGCCCAAGGTCCGGCCGTTCGGACGGCCGCTTCACGAAACTCCCCTTCCCGTTGACCTTCTCGATCAGGCCCGCATTGTGCAGCCCCGCAAGCGCCTGGCGCACGGTAATGCGGCTCACCGAGAACTCGGCCGTGAGTTCCGATTCCGACGGCAGCTTCGTGCCGGGCGCCCACGCATTGTCGACGATGCGCTGGCGAAGTTCCTGTTCGATCTCCTTGAATCTCGGCAGCGTCACGGGGTTTCCTCTGGCTTGTACGGGAGTGGTGGAAGAAGGCTCAGGGATTATACCTATCATGACAGGTTTCTCTCAAAATCGGTTGACCTGTTATAACAGGTAATGTCACTATCCTGTGGCCGCGCGGTGGACCGGAAAGGCATCTCCGGAATCGCGCAAGCAACCAGGAGACCGAGAGTGAGCAGCAATGCAGCAAACGGCCGCGTGCAGGCGGCTGGAGAATTCGACTACATCGTGGTGGGCGCCGGATCGGCCGGTTGCGCCGTGGCGGCCCGCCTGGCGGAAGACGCATCCGTCACCGTGGCCCTGCTGGAATCTGGCCCGGACGACCACCACTACACCGTCTGGGCGCCGATCGCGCTCGCCAAGACGGCTTTGAATGCGGGGCCGCGCAACTACGCCTACTATTCCGTGCCGCAGCCCGGCCTGAATGGACGGCGTTCCTACCAGCCGCGCGGGCGCGGGCTGGGCGGCAGTTCGTCGATCAACGGCATGGTGTATATCCGCGGGCATCGCAATGACTACGACCAGTGGCGCCAGCTTGGCTGCGAAGGCTGGGGCTATGACGATGTCCTGCCCT
>CAYOZX010000362.1:0-3206 GCA_964408515.1 uncultured Acidobacteriaceae bacterium
TGGAGTATGCCTTCCGAGCGGCTCGCTGTTGTCTTGAAGTTCACGACCGTTGCAAAGTTTCGCCAACTGAACTGGCGGCTGTACAGCAACTTACCGGACCCATTACAGGTTGCACTGGATAGCCACCAGACGCCGCGCCACCTAGTCTGATCAAGTCGAAGAAAAATTCTCGCAAGGACTGAGCGCAGGCCCAGAAGGAGGCAATCTTGGTCACCCAGAATGTTTCCACCCAGCATGAAACCATAAGATGCGAGCCGGTCAGGGAGCGAGCGGCCGCAGATCAGGAACTGGTTCGGCGGGTCCAGGAAGGTGACGCAGCCGCTTTCGAAGCGCTCTTCCACGCCCACAAGGCGAGGATTTATTCCATCTGCGTGCGCATGACCAACAACACCGCACAGGCCGAGGACCTGACGCAGGAGGCATTTCTGCAGGTGTTTCGCAAGCTTTCGACCTTTAAGGGAAACTCCGCTCTCTCGACGTGGCTGTATCGGATTGCGGTCAACACGGTGCTGATGCATTTCCGCAAGAAGGCGCTGCGCCAAGTGTCGCTGGATGAGCCTTCGAGCGGCGAGGTCAAGCATGCGCGTCGGGAGTATGGTGAACGGGACGGACGGCTTTCGGGCTCCGTGGATCGCATCACGCTCGCCCGAGCGATCACAGATCTCCCCACCGGATACCGGAGAATCTTTCTGATGCACGAGGTGGAGGGTTACGAGCACCAGGAGATCGCGCGCATCCTGGAGTGTTCAGTGGGAAATTCCAAATCGCAACTGCACAAGGCCAAGCTGCGCATCCGGGAATTTCTGGGGCGAGCCGCGGCCGTCCAGGAAGCGGACAGCGCGGGAGAATCGAAGGCCGAAGCCCGGCGCAGGCGTCGCGCCAACCCAGCGGCGGCGGAGCTTCCCAGAGTCGCCGCCGCTGCCAGTTGAGAGGCTAGCGCTGGCCCCACTTCAGTTTGGCCCGCAGCACGTCAAAGAACGAGCCGTGGGTGCGGAGCAGCCTGACCTGGTGCTGCGATTTCCGGCAGAGAACACGGTCGCCGTCAAGCAGGGGCATGCCCAGCTGTCCATCGATGCTGAGATAGGCTTGGTCCTCCCCGGTCTTCACCACAATTTCGATCTGCGACGAGTCCCGAACCACCAGCGGACGATGGGTAAGGGAGTGGGCGGAAACAGGGGTGACCACAAAGGCGTCGACCGACGGCATGAGGATGGGGCCGCCCGCGGCCAGGGAATAGGCGGTGGAGCCGGTCGGCGTGGACACGATCATGCTGTCGGCCTGGTAGCTGGATACGAACACACCGTCGATGTAGACATCGCAGTGATTCAGGCGGGCAATCGTTCCCTTGCCGACCACGGCGTCATTGAGCGCGTCGTAGGCGGCCACGCAGGCGCCCCGCCGCCGGACCTCACAACGGACCATGCTGCGGGCTTCTACGTTGCAGCAGCTCTGCTCGATGCTTTCCAGGGTGGGATAGAGATCCTCCAGGGGAACCTCGGTCAGGAAGCCGAGGGAGCCCAGGTTGACGCCGAGCACGGGGAGGTTCGCCTCGGCCACAGCGCGGGCCGCGGCCAACAGAGTGCCGTCTCCACCCAGCACTACGACAAAATTCAGCGGCCGCGAGGCCATGGCGTCGCGGGCCAGGACTTCCTCCCCAGGAGCATGGAGCGCGGTCTCCTGATCGACGACGATGTGATAGTGATGCTCGCGAAACCAGGCGATAAGGGGAGGGACGATCTTCGCCACTTCAGGCTTGGCAGGCTTGGAGATTATGCCGGCGACTTTTCCCGATGCGGCCGTGCTGGGGTCGCTCATGATGAGACTCGAATTGTACAGAAATTCGAGAGCAAAGCTGAATCGCCGCTGCCTGCGCGCCGGGAGCAGCGAGGTTCAGAAGCGGGCGTACAGCAGGAATTCGCGATTCCCTTCGCCCCCAAGGACCGGTGATTCAATCACGCCGGCTGGCTCGCATCCCGCAGCCAGGAGAGCGGAACGGACCCTTTCAACCGCAGCGGCCTGTACTGCGGGATCGCGCACAATCCCTCCCTTGCCCACCTGATCACGCCTTGATTCGAACTGAGGCTTGACCAATACAATGATTCTTCCACCCGGCGCGGATGGTACGGACTGCGGGAAAGCGGAACGAATGACCGCCGGCAGCACCAGGGTTGCGGAGATGAATGAAACGTCGACCACGACGAGATCGACGGGCTCGCCGATCTGTTCGCGGGTGAGATAGCGCGCGTTGGTGTTTTCCAGAAGGCGGACGCGGGCGTCCTGGCGTAAACGATAATCGATCTGGCCCCGGCCGGTGTCGACGGCGATCACGCGCGCGGCGCCGTGCTGCAGAAGGCAGTCGGTGAAGCCCCCAGTGGAGGCGCCGACATCCAGGCAAACCTGTGCGCTTATATCGATGCGCCAATGCTCGAGGGCCTTCTCCAGCTTGAGGCCGCCGCGGCTGACGTACTTCAGGTCTTCTCCCAGCAGGCGCAACTCGGAACTTTCATCCACCACGGCGCCGGCCTTCTCGATCTTTTGTCCATCGGCCAGCACCTTGCCGGCGAGGATCAGAGCCTGAGCACGCTGGCGCGACGCAGCCAGGCCGCGCACCTGCAGAAGCTTGTCGAGCCGCATTCTCAGTCAGACCTCCCGCATGGGCTCTGCGAGGGCAGGCGAAAGTCTTCGCACCCGTCCGTGTGCAAGGTGCTGAAAGCGCTCATCACAAACAAGTTATCGCTGAAGTTTCCCGGTTTCCCACAGAATTTTGCACTGTCGTGTTGAAAACTTCCGAGGAGGGTGACCAACGCCCGGTCGCCAGACTAGCCGGCCACTTCTTCCAGGAGCTTCTGATCGATATCGAAGTTGGAGTGAACGTTCTGCACATCATCGTGCTCTTCGAGCGCCTCCATCAATCGGATCATCTGACTGGCGGCAGCGCCTTCCAGCTTGATGTAGTTCTGCGGGATCATAGAAACACTGGCAGAAACCGGTTCGATGCCGGCCTTCTTCACCGCCTCAAGAACGCCCTCGTGGGCGGCGGGTTCGGAGAGGACTTCCCAGTTGTCGCCGTCATCGCGTAGATCCTCAGCGCCGGCTTCGAGGACGATCGCCATGAGGTCATCCTCCTTGGCCGCGCTCTTGGGGACCACGATGTCGCCCTTCTTGTGGAACATCCAGGAGACGGCGCCGGCCTCGGCCATGTTGCC
>CAYOZX010000363.1:0-3204 GCA_964408515.1 uncultured Acidobacteriaceae bacterium
CGGCGGATAATGCAAGTCTCCCTGCACGTAACCGTGGCCATAGAGAATCTGCTTCGACTTCGGATTAGCGCTCAGGTAATCCAGCGGCGGCTGAACATGCAGCATGAACGGCGTGCTGGGCACGGCGTTCAGTCCATCGTCTCCTCCGCCCCAGTATGCGTACATGCGGTAATGGGTGGGATAAATTCCCTTGCCGTTGCCGGTACAGAACATTTGCAGCACAGGCATGGGGCGTTCGACTTTGACTTCCAGTCCCTTCTCCAGACTGTTGCCCGCGCTGATGTCGCTGCGATTTTCCTGGCCTTCGATGACACTGGAGGGTTTGCGTTCCGGCTGGCCGCATCTCAAGGTAGCGAGTTCGCTCTCTTCCCTTTGCAAGGCAGAAACTAAGAGGGCAAGGAAGATTTCACCATTGTCCCTGTCGGGTTGCATAGTCATGATGATAGCGCATATAGGGCCGGGCCATCATTCGTCCTGGTAAGTTCGGTTCACGTCAAACAACGCCACTCTGACGAAAAACGTCCGACCATGAGGGTGACCCCAGCCTGATTGATCCTCCCTAACGCCGCAACGTTTATAAATCCAAGTTGACGGTTTGTCGCCCTTATCCGGCCAATCTCTGCCCGCTATCCTGCGGGGTTGAGTTTGCGAGTTTCGGAAAGGATCTTGGTGAGCCGATTGGAGAGGTGATCGAGACGATGCCGGGGAGGGCCGTCCGGCAGGGACCTTCGGTACATCTCGACAGCGTGTTGAGCGAAGAGGAGAGAATCAAGAACGCCTTCCAAACCTGCACGCGGCGAAATCACCGGCGCTTTCGGCTGTGGTGCCAGATGCCGGGGTTGAGAGCGGGCCAGGTGGAACTCACGTTGGAGGTCGGAGCCGGCGACCTGGACGTACTTCATTGTCATCTCCGCTTTGACGTGACCCAGCAGCGCCATCAGCGCAGGCAGGCTTACGCCCGCGCGGATCATTTCCGTGGCATAGGTGTGGCGAAGTTGGTGTGGGACGATGTGGGTGGAAATACCAACAGCCGCGGTGACATCGTACAGGTAAAGGCGCAGTCGTTTGATGAAGGTCTGCTTACCGCTGTAACGTGCGAGCAGGCGGCCGTCCGCGGGGAGGGGATCGAAAAAACGGAAGAAGCGCAATCGCTGGACGAGTTCACAGACGAAGGAGTCTATCGGAATCATTCGTTCCGTCTTCAGCTTGCCGAGGGGCACATGAATCGCCCAGCGATCCGGGCCCGCCTGGTGGAGGCAATCATAAGAGAGGTCGGCACACTCACCGATGCGCATCCCGGTATGGCGCAGCAGCAGGAAGACGTTGGCTGGCAGGTCATTGCGGCGGAGTAACTCCCGCTGGATCAACTGATCCTGCTCCGCCGTCAATGGCCGGGGCATGCGTTGCGGAATGCGCGGAATGTCCTCGCGACGGATGAGACGAACCAGATGGGGAATCTGTGCAGTCCAGGCAAGCTCCTCCAGAATGGCGCGCAGAAACAGCAGGCGACACACGTAGACGGCCGTCGCCAAGGGCGGGGTCTGCGAGCGCAGATGGGCGTACCAGCCGAGGATGTGGGGATCGCGGCGCAGTTCGTTTAATGAACAAACGGATGGATAATTCTCGCTGAGGTAGGTCAGGAAGTGGCGCGCGGCGCAACGGTAGGCACGGGCCGAGTCTGGGACGAGGGCGGCGGTGATGGACTCGACGGTTCGCTGAAACTGGTGGGCCAACGGATGTTCCAGCGGAGCGTAGCGGGAAATCTTCATAACCGCGTTGCCGGTGCGGGTCTGATATGCTGCGCCACCGCTCGGGCATACTGCTGATAGACCTCAAGAGGAGTGACCTGCACATACACCATCGTCGTCTGGATTTGCGCGTGCCCCATCAGCTGCATCAGGGCCGGGAGGCTGATCCCGGCGCGCACCATATCGGAGGCAAAGGTGTGGCGGAACCTATGGGGGTTGGCCGTCTTTACGCCGGTAGTCCGGCGGTGGTATCGAAACAATGAGCGCAGCCCCGCGGGGGTCATCCGGGCGCCGCGGGCGGGTCCCTTGAGAGAAACAAACAGAGTGTTGGTCGAAGTCTGTGGCCGCTCCAGCCGTAGATAGTGGTCCAGGAGTTGAGCCGCTTCCGGGGCGAGCGGCAGGAAACGGGTCTTGCTGCCTTTGCCGCGCACACGAATCTGCGCTTCCGACAGCATTAGATCGTCGCGGTTTAGATCCAGGACCTCTTGCGACCGGAGTCCCTGCAACAGCATCAATCCCACAATGGCGAGGTCGCGTGAGTTTCGAAAGCTGGACCAAAATCGCGCCACCTCGTCCACCGACAAGGGAACAATAGTTCGTTTCGGAGTCTTGACCTTCAATCGGCTCAAAGCCGGCCGTGGCTTGCCTACACCCATCGGCGCCCGTTGCCAGTAGGTCGTTTGTAAAGCCGGAGCGGCCTGGAGAGGCGCATCAGGAAAGGTGACACGCAAGGCACGATCGACAATGGCAACGCGCTGATTGATGGTGGCGCCGGTCAACTCACGTTCCTGGCCGGACTGGAATCGCACATAGTCCAGCAGTGTCGATTCGGTTAGCGCATCTTTGGCGACTATATCCGTGTGGTGAACACTCTCCCACCACCGGAGGAAATGCAACAGCTCGTGCGCATAGGTTCGCAGGGTGGTGTCAGCCAGACGGCGAAGTGTCTGATCATCGAGGTACTGGTTGATCCAGCCGACCTCGCGGCCGGTCGACTGCTCGATAATCCGGTAGGGGCAGCGCGCATGGTTGTTGGAGGGCTTGGAAACTACGCGGAACGTCATCCTTGTGCCGCCTCCAGCAGCGATTGGAACTGATGGGCACTGGCGTCCTGAAGAAAGAAGCTGTTTGGATCATGGCCATGAGGCAGCGATACGATCCGCACAACGATGGCTTGCTTTCGGAGCCGGCTGGCGAGGGATTGCGCCGCTTTCTGGCCACCGCCGTTTGCGTCGGCATCAAAGGCCAGATAGACGGTGCGCGGGCGGTCGCACAGTTGCCGGTATTGCTGCAGGCTGAGTTGATTCCCCATGGAGCAAGTGACGTTGTGAAAACCGGCCTGCCATAGGGCGGCGTAATCGAACAGACCCTCAACGAGGATCACCTCCGGACATTGCTGAGCCTGTTCCCACGAGTACAGGCCGCCCTTCGCGCCCGACAAGAAACGGTGAGCCGG
>CAYOZX010000364.1:0-3195 GCA_964408515.1 uncultured Acidobacteriaceae bacterium
TCGGAGCCAGCAACTCAGGGTTCCACCACGCCGCCAAAATCCTGCTCGCAGCGTTGCCAGCATGGGCAGTGATGCCGGCTGCAGTGGATCGAGTTTCGGTTGGGCATGTAATAGCCGCGACGCATGGCCTCCTGCGCCAGCGGGTACAATGCATCGATCCAGCGGACATCGGCGGCACTGACTGCCCATGTCTGCGTGATTAGCTGTGGCGTGCCGCCCGTTACCAGGATGTCTGAGCGAACCACCCCCGAAGTTGCCTCGGCCAAGCGGGAACAAGTTGTCCATTCAAATCGCTGCATGGGGTCAACGCGGGCGGGTGCGACGTGAGCTGTCCTAACGTCGATGATGGTTCCATCTTCGTCCCTCAGATCGAGCTGCGCGCGAATGCGAACGCTACTGATTACCCCACGGAGAGGCCGCGACTGCCGCGGGCCGGATTTGCGGCGCCACCTGTTGCATGTAGATGCGGACGAGGGCCTCGCCGGTCTTGCCGGCGGCTTCCGGAACTTCGTCCTCGCAAAAGTTGGCTGTGGTTCGTTGCTGTTTCCACGCCCGCCGGAACAACCCAACGACACCTTCGGTCTGAATGTCTGCTTTGTTCACGAAGTGCTCCAGAGTCACTTGCACGCCATCAAGAGCGGCGCGGCCCCGATCGACTATGAGATCTCATCGTGGCAGGGCCTCGAATCCTGGTTCCTCGGCCACATTGAGCTTCAAAAGAAATTCGCCATGAAGCGCGGCTGCCCCTTCGGGACAATCGGCAACGAAGTGCGTGAGGACGACGAACTCATACGTCAGGACCTCAGCCTGATCTTTGAAGTGATGAAGAGTAAACTCACCGCCTTCTTCATCCGGGAGAAGGCCAGAGCACGCCTGTCAACAGACGCCAAGGAAGATCAACTGGCGGATTATTGCGTCGCCGCCGTTCAAGGGGCGATGCTGATGGGCAAAAATCCAGAGAAGCAGCGAAGTCGCCGAAGCGAGCATCCGGGAGACGCTTGCCCATTTACGGCGATACTTCGTGGCTTCAAGATAAGGCGCAGGCGCGCCACCTAATCCCAATACGGTTCAGTTAACGTAATTCAGTGTGCGCAAATAGACTTCCGGCCTGCGAAATCCAGAAAGTGGTTGTTGAAGGCCTTGTCTCCGTACTTCGGACAGCCTGCTCTTCACTGGCTTGCAATCATGCGCGGGCAGCGTTCTCAATGTCCGGGAGCAATCGCTCAAAATCGCGCGATTACACATTACCCTGCGCCCACAACCGCTTATCGCACGACCGCTGCGTACGGTAACTTAGCTCTATGGCGAGTCACGCGCTTGTGATCGGCAACTCGGACGGTATTGGCCTCGCGCTCACGCGGCGCCTTCTTGCGCAGGGTTATCGAGTTACGGGAATCTCGAAGAGCGCAGCCTCGATCGATAATCCCAACTATCAGCACTTTGTTCAGGATGTGACAGGACCTGCATACCGGGTGCTCTTGCAAACAATCCTTGCCGCGCGACGCGACCTACGTCTTTGCGTCTATTGCGCCGGCATCGGCGGTCCGTTGGACTTCGCCAATTTGGCGTTCGAGACGCGCGTATTCGAAGTCAATCTCATGGCGGCCGTCGTGACCACCGAACTGGTCCTGGATCATATGATCAAAAGCGGTTCCGGGCATTTTATCGGCCTGAGTTCGATCGCGGATAACCTTACTTCGGCCAAGGATCCCAGCTACAGCGCCTCCAAAGCTGGCATATCGCGCTACTGGGAAGGTCTCGGGTTAGCGCTGTCCGGCAAGACCGTCAAGCTTACCAACATCCGGTTCGGTTTTGTCGACACAAAGATGGCCAAAGCGAAACACAAGCCATTGATGCTGACAGCGGAAAACGCGGCAGGGTTTATCGTGGCGCAGGTGAATAGGCCGAGAATCCGCGCCACAAAGCCCTACGCCATGGCCGTTCTTGTCTGGCTCTTAGAGCGTTACATGCGGCTGTCGCTGCTGATCAGATAGTACACGCGCGGGCCGATCTCGCGCGGTGGACAGTGAACACGCTCATTGCCTCGGTCGTTAAACGCCGAGGCACGACTGTCGGGACGCGGAACAAACTCCCGCAAAACACCGGGGTGTTGACCGAATTCGCTGCCACCGCCCTAGCCGTCGGCCATCCGGACAACGATCTGCGATAAAAACACTCCTTCCGGATGGCGCGTATGGGCCACCACCAGATGCAGAGAATCCCGAAGAACGTGCGACTGGACGTTAAATCCAGGGTGGACCGATGGAACTGGGCCGTCGGATTAAAGGCTGGCGCGTGTGCTGGCTGGGGGGCTGGGACCGACACCGGATCTTCTATGTCGTGATGGTGTCGAGAGTGAAAAGCTGAAAACAGGAATGCTCGCCACAGATCACCAGCAAGCGGAAGGCGCCAGGCCGCACGTGCGTGGGGAAGCGGAAGCCTGGCCAGCGCCTCGGCCGCTGTCCGCCGCACTCTGGGTCGAGCCACTGGCAGCCTCCTCCAGATCCTGCAACGAGGCTAGTTAACTAACATCTGAGCTGGTCGGTCAAGGGGTAATCGCAGTGATTTTGCTAAAGCCGGCGCAAGTTTTCCACTGAAGTTGCACAGGTGAGCTCTTGACGGCGAGTTGGTGACGACGAGCCAGAGCTTGCCGATAAACTTCTTCGCTGTATGGCTTGTGGTCCTTCCAGCAACGAAACAGAATGCGAATCCACTTGAAAGCCAGCGCTCTCACGACCGTGTTCCGCGGCTTGCCCTTGGCACGTTGCTGCTCGTAGTAGGCCTTGGCCCAGGCCGAGGAGCCGATGGAATGCGTGGCCCACTCATGAAAGGTCTGTCGTAGGAACTTGGGACACGCCCAGCGCCAATGATCAAAGGGTTCTTGGATGAAGTTCCCCCCTCGCCTGGCTATTTGAGCTTAAGTACGACGAAGCTCCTCTTTTAAGGGTGCGGCAACCACTTGTTCTCGGAGCGGAGGCTGTACGCCGTAACTGCCAGTTCGGCCTCCTGCTGGGCCGAACGTGCGACTGGACGTTAACTCCAGGGTGGCCCGATTTCTTCGCCTCCCCAAAGATTTTCCGGGGCTCCCCGGAAGTTAACGACTCGCGTTAAAAATCGGGGGGAAAGATTTTCGTTCGGGGGCCCGAACGAAATCGGCGCAGGGTTAGTTAACGCAGTGCTATGGGGTTCTTGTAT
>CAYOZX010000365.1:0-3188 GCA_964408515.1 uncultured Acidobacteriaceae bacterium
GTGGTGGTGAACGATCCCATCACGGGACAGGGCTCCAACAATGCAGCAAAGTGCTGCAAGGTCTACCTGGACGCCATCGTCGAGCACGGAGAGCGTGCCTTCGATGCTGCCTGGATGGAGCAGACCTTCGCGCGCTACTGGCAGTACGCTGGGGACGTGGTGCGCTGGACAAATTCGCTGCTCGCGCCGCCGCCGCCCCATATTCTCAATCTGCTTGGCGCCGCGGGCCAGGCGCCGGCACTGGCCACGCGCATTGCCAACGGTTTCGACAATCCGCCGGATTTTTTCCCATGGTGGGCCGATGCGGCCGGCTGCCAGCAATTGATAGACCGGCATCTGCCGCAGGCAGCCTGATATGGAAACCGCGGAAGCCGCAAGTTCCCTTGTTGGAATGAATGCCGCGGAAGATGCTGGATAGCAGCTCGTGCGACTGCGGGTCGGCCTCGAGCTTCACGAGATCGCTGTCGAAGCGGTCCAGGTTCTCATTGCTTTCGACCAGAAACTCCTGAATCAATTCGTCCACAAGGAAGCTCCCAGGTGGTGCGAGCGCAAAGCGCAGCGAGTTCCACCAGACTTTCCATCGGAGGGGCGGGGGAGCGTCTTTAGAGCGGCGGTGGGAAATCGGGCGGGAGGGCGGACACGAAAGGCCCCGTCCAAATGAGGGCTGCTGCGGACGTAAAAGAGGCGGCCCGATTGGGCCGCCTCATGAGGTTGAACCGATGATTTCCTGGCGGAAGGCTACTGCGGCTTGTCCATGCTACCGCCGCCCATCTTTTCCTTGTGCTCTTCCCAGGCCTGTTTCTTCATGGCCTTCCACTTGGCCTGCTGCTCGGGAGTGAGCACGGCATTGATCTGGGGCTCATATTTCTCATGCACTTCGGCCATCTGCTTGCGGCGATCCTGAGGCGACAGCGAAGTGTTCTTGCGGAGTGCCTGCATCTCTTCGGCTTCGCTGGTGATCAGCGGTTTGAGTTTTGTCTTCTGATCGTCGGTGAGCTGGAGCTGGTTTGCCATGGAGTGGAGCCGCTCGGTTGCCGCCTGTTGGGCATCCATCGGCTTGTTCATACCTTCCGACTGTTGCGCCATTGCCATCAGGCTTCCGCCTGCCAGGCACGCGCCCAGGACCAGTCCCCACATCATTCTGCTCGCTTGCATACTGCGCTCCTTTTTCAGATGGTTGTTTGGCGTCTTCGTGAATGCTGGTTTGCTGCTTGGTAAGTGCGTTCGAAAAACCCTGGGATTTCCGCATCTTACTCTTGTGGTGAGGCAAACGCCACCGGCCGGGGAGCGGAGAAAAACAAGGATGGGCAAGCAAAAGAGCTTGAACTAGTCCCATGCCGGGCGGTAATATCCCGGCCCTGTTCCAAAGGTAACGTCCGACGAGATGGGTTTGATTGACCCTGGCAAACGGCGAATAGTACCATTTTGAGAAGCTTTTGCATCTTATCCACAGGGCGGAGAGGCTATTCGCGGTAACCCATAGAGGGATATGAACCTTACGAAACTCTATGTTTCCATCGCGATGCTCGCCGCAATGGCGGGAATGATTGCGTGCGGTTCGGCCCAGCGTCCTGCGGCGCTGCTGCCTGCCACCCAGGCGACGCCTCCGGTGCTGACAGCGAGCGACGTCGGTGCTGCGAATGCTGCTCAGGCGCCACAAAAAACACCGGCTTCGCCCCAAACACCAGTAACTCTGCCAGCAGCCGGGCAGCAAGCGCTCTCGCCGGACCCGGTCGCCGATCTCATTGCACAAGTGGAAAAGGAGTACCAGGCGGGACAGGAAAACTACCGCGCCGGACACCTTGAGGCGGCGAAGCAAAACTTTGACCGCGCCTTCAATACGCTCCTGGGGTCGAACCTCGACGTTCGTTCAGACGAGCGGCTGGAACACGAATTCGACCGGATTCTCGAAGGGATCAACGGTTTCGAACTGGAAGCGCTGCAAGCGGGTGATGGATTCACTGAGCAGAAATCAGAACCCGCACCCATCGACGAAGCCAACGAGGTCACGTTCCCGGTAGATCCGAATGTAAAAGCGAAGGCAGAAGCGGAGATCAAGTCCACGCACTCCGACTTGCCGCTGATGATGACTGACCAAGTGGCGGGGTACATCAATTACTTTTCGACGCGCGGTCGAGGCACGATTGAGCGAGCATTGGTTCGCTCAGGCCGGTACGACGACATGATCCGGCGAACGTTAAAAGAAGAGGGCGTTCCGCAGGATCTGATTTTTCTGGCGCAGGCAGAATCTGGCTTCCACCCGCTGGCGCTTTCACGGGCGGGAGCAAGGGGCATCTGGCAGTTCATGGGATCGCGCGCCAAGGGATATGGACTGGAGCGCGACTGGTGGCTGGATGAGCGCCAGGATCCTGAAAAGTCGACGCGCGCGGCGGCACGGCATCTGAAAGATCTGTATGCCCAGTTCGGCGATTGGTATCTGGCTATGGCAGCGTACAACTCGGGTCCGGGAACGGTGCAGAGCGCTGTAAAGCGGACTGGTTACGCGGACTTCTGGGAACTGTACCGGCGGAACGTGCTGCCAAAGGAGACCCGGAACTATGTTCCGATCATCCTCGCCGTGACCATCATGGCGAAGAATCCGGAGCAATACGGGCTGGATCACCTGGAGAAAGACAAGCCGGTGCCATATGACACGGTAAAGATCGACCATCCAGTGGACCTGCGCCTGGTGGCGGAATGTGTGGATGTTTCTGCGAGCGAACTGCAGGACCTGAATCCGAGCCTGCTGCGGATGACGACGCCGAAGGATAGCTCTTTTGAGCTGCATTTACCGCCCAACTCGGCAGACAAGTTCCAGGCCTCGATCACGGCGATCCCGCCGGACATGCGGGTGTGGTGGCGCTATCACCGGGTGCAGCCGGGCGACACACTGAACACGGTGGCCAGAACGTACCGCACAACGCCCAAGGCGATTGCCGAAGCTAACAATCTGGACGATGGAGTTGACCTAGAGGCGGACAGCAAGCTGATCATCCCGATTGCTCCGGGCAAGGGCCCGGCAAACGAAGATGGGGCAACGTACGCCCATCGCGCCACGCGTTATAAGGTGCGCAAAGGCGATACGGTCCTGACTGTAGCTGAGAATTTTGGTGTGCCGCCTGCGATGGTACGGAAGTGGAACCACATTAAAGGCGACAGCCTTAAGGGCCGTTAGGTGATCTATGTGC
>CAYOZX010000366.1:0-3179 GCA_964408515.1 uncultured Acidobacteriaceae bacterium
GCGCCGTCGCACTCGGGCGAAAG
The DNA here is from genome assembly GCA_964408515.1 of uncultured Acidobacteriaceae bacterium. Taxonomy (GTDB): domain Bacteria; phylum Acidobacteriota; class Terriglobia; order Terriglobales; family Acidobacteriaceae; genus CAYOZX01. The sequence continues at coordinate 24 of CAYOZX010000366.1, forward strand.
AACTGGCTGTTCGCCGGATCCGACGATGGCGGTGAGCGCGCCGCCGCGATCTACAGCCTCCTCGGCACCGCAAAGCTTAACGAACTCGACCCCGAAGGCTACCTGCGCTAAGTGCTCGAGCGGATCGCCGACCACCCGATCAACCGCATCGAGGAGTTGCTCCCCTGGGCCGTCGCCGCGCAACTCCCCTCACTGCGGCTCGCCGCCTGATCAGTCCGTCAAGACGGCCAGCTTCGGACGCTTACCAATGAAGCCTCCGAGCGACGCGAACTCCCCAGTGATTCCCGGCAGCTACATCAGCCCGCCGGTAACGGACGATGGCACTTTTTGTCCGCCGTTTTCACTGCCATAGCCTTGGCGGTCGGGTGACATGCGGCGATCTCTGGTCACTCTGTAAGACCGGAAGTCACAGTTTCTGCATGAAGCCGCGCTGCTGATCCAGCGCCACCGATCAGCAGGCAGGGCTCATCCAGCGTGCGTAGAATCGGGCTGACTGATTCGCCAGAGTCAGGTCGGATCGATAGGAATTAATCACATTCAGAATGTGCTGTAACTTATTGAAAAGAATGCCCGGGAGAGGAACCTAACTTTAGCGAGTTTCTGCGCCGATTCAATCGCTTGCGCAACCCCACTTCGGAATTACCTGAACTACCCCCTGGGCCGCTCCTGCTTAAACAGCCTTTTTGGCCGAGCGCGTAGTGGGTAACGCACGCCAGGCGTCCGCAGGAGTTCGTTGATGTTCATCCCGGTTGCCAGTCGCTTGCCAGAAGGTGAGTTCACTCGGATCAATTGACGAGTGACTGCAATCGACCCGGGATCGGTCGTTGCAGTCAACTGGGGCGGCGGCGGGGATGACGCCGGCACTTATTTGGTCGCTGGATGAGTCTCTCCGTGGCCGGCCTGTCGATTCGGGCCAGTGTGGTTCGTCGTCCTGGTGGAGGACGAGAGTATGCCCAAGATCATCGTGAATGCATTTCTGACCCTCGACGGCGTCATGCAAGCTCCCGGCGGCCCCGACGAGGACCCAGAGGGTGGCTTCTTGCATGGAGGCTGGCAGGCCCCCTACGTCGACGATGTCATGGGGCGGCTGGTCACCGAGGGGTTCGCGGACGCCGACGGTTTCCTGCTCGGGCGCAAGACCTACGACATCTTCGCCAACTACTGGCCCAAGATCACCGACCCCAATAACCCCATCGCGACCGCGCTCAACTCGCGGCCAAAGTACGTGGTGTCGCGCAGCCTCGAACGCGTCACCTGGAACAACTCCAGCCTGATCAAGGGCGACCTGGTCGCCGAACTCCGGAAGCTCCGGCAGCAGCCCGGCCGGACCCTGCACACCTGGGGCAGCGCCGACGTGCTCCAGACGCTGCTGAAGAACGACCTGATCGACGAGTACCGGCTGTTCATCTTCCCGCTGGTGCTCGGCTCCGGCAAGCGGCTCTTTGGTAGCGGAACGGTACCGGTGGCGCTCAAACAGGTGGAGTCGGTCACGAGCGGCAAGGGTGGGACGTACTACCGGTTCGAGCGCAGCGGGAAGCCGGAGTACGGGCAGATGGGGGCTTAGATCGCCCTAGAACTACATCAGCTGAGGAACACCTGCTTAAACGCGGTCTTTCGCTGAAAGCGTAGCGGGTAAGAACAATTCGTCCGGCGCAGTTCGCGGCCGTGAGGCCAGAGCCGTTTCTGCAGGCTTTCGCGGGTGAGCACCTCACCGGGATGTTTCGAGCAGGATGGCCAACACGTGGAAGCGCTGCTCGAGCAGCCGAATGCGGACTCCTTGCTTGCGCAGTTCTCCCGAACGCAGGTCCGCTTTGTAAGCATCAACGCAGATGACCTGGGACCCCGGTGAACGAGCCTCAGGGGCGGGAGGATCCAGAGGAATTTTACGATGGTGCTTTACCGGCCCATTCATACCGACGTATTCACTTTGCATCTGCATTTCACTCGCCCGCCATGGAATCCCTTCCTGATTGGGTGCAGGTTTACGTCACGCGCAAAGCCGGGAGAACAACCCACTCGGAATGAAGTTTGGAGGAGATTGGAAGACCAACCCTGGAGAACCGCAATGAACCCCTGCAACTTGATTCGTCACTCATACATCCTGTTCGCGATGTTTGCCTCTATCCCCTGCCTGTGCGCCGCTCAGGCGCTGGCAGCGGACCCGGTCGTGCACGGCGTGCGTGCGACGACCAACGGTCCGTCCATCACGGTGCGCTACGCCGACCTGGATTTGTCCAGGGTCGCCGGGCCCAGACGCTCTATCAGCGCATCAAGGGCGCGGCCCGCTCCGTCTGTGGAGACCAGGGGCGCAGGATCGAGGAGCAGCACCAGTGGAAGAGCTGCTACCGGGGTGCGATCGCCGACGCCATCGTCAAGGTGAATAGCCCCCTGCTCACCCTGTTGCACAGCGGGCAGAACGGCGAGGCCACCGCGACCGCCAAGCTCACTAAGTGAGGGCAACTCGAGGAATAGCCACGCTTTGGAAAGGAGTATCGAGATGTACACAGGACCAAGGCGTGTTGCACATCTCCTCGTCATGCTCCTCGCATGCGCACGCAGTTATTCCGCGGAAGCCACCGTGGGATTAAAGTCGGCCGTGAGCTATCCGGTGGGAACGGCTCCCTTAGCCGTAGCGGTGGGGGACTTCAACGGCGATGGAAAGCCTGATTTGGCCGTCGTGAACGCAGGCAAGCCGGAGACTCGCGTCCATTGCGGCGCTCCGTATCGGATGCTGGTTACGTGAGCGCTTCTACCATGTAAAGCAACCCATTTCGCCATGAGGTCGTTCCGTAGCTTCGTGTCCGAATGAACACAGGCGCCTACCCGACTTCAGGGGTGGAGGGCGCGCAGGGGGGAACATGAACACGGGTCTTTGCCTTTTCGTGAGTGCTGCGACCGCGGCGCTCCAGATCAGTGAAGCCGCGAGGGCGGAGACCTCCCAGCCGGACGCGACCGCGGGGCTCCAGGAAGTAGTCGTTACGGCCACGAAGAAAGAGAAAGCGGAGAACCTCCAGGATGTGCCGCTCGCCGTGACCGCGTTCAGCTCGGAGCAGCTGGACACCCTGCATTTCCAGAATCTCACTTCCCTGAGCTACACGATCCCGAACGTCTCCATGGACGCCATCGGCACGACCCCCGCCACCGCCAACTTAGCGA
>CAYOZX010000367.1:0-3169 GCA_964408515.1 uncultured Acidobacteriaceae bacterium
TCTTGAGATTATTTTCATGGTTCGTTGTGGTTCGAAGAACCATGAATTATTCGTAACGCAGGGCTTCCACCGGATCCAGCTTCGCCGCTTTCATCGCCGGCCACACACCAAAGATCAATCCTACACTCACGCTGACCACGATCCCGGTAATCGCGGCCCATGCCGGAACCCTTCCGGGCCATTGCAATCCCACGCGCACCAGGAACACCAGCCCGTTCACCAGGAGCAATGCGATGACGCCTCCGGTTCCCGTCAGCGCCATGGCCTCCAGCAAAAACTGCCAGGTTATGTCGCCGCTGCGCGCGCCGATGGCCTTGCGCACGCCGATTTCGCGCGTACGCTCCGTGACACTTACGAGCATGATGTTCATCACGCCCACGCCGCCGATCAGCAGCCCGATCGAACTCAGCACGACCGTGGCGAGATAGACCATGCTCATGATGCTATGAAATTGGTCGATGATTTGCGCCGCAGTTTCAATCGAAAAATTGTCTTTCCCGTTGTAAGGAATGTGGCGCCGCCGCTCCAGAACTTCCCGCGCCTGGTCCACCGCCTGATCCAGCCTGCTTGCAAAGGCCTGGATGCGCATCTGCACTTCATCCGCGGCCGGATAGATTTTCTTCATGGTGCTGAAGGGAATCAGCACGCGCCGGTCTTCGTCCCCCATGCCAAAGCCGCCTTTTGGCTTCTCCACTACACCGATGACTTGAAAATCCGCGCCGTCGATCAGCACGTCTTTTCCCACCGCATGTCCTTCCGGAAAAAGCACCGGCGCAACATTTTCGCCGAGCATGACGACTTTTTCGCGGTGAATATCGTCGCCTTCGCTGATGAACCTCCCGTCCAGCGTGGCGGCGTTCGCATAGACCTGCCCGAAGTTCGGCTGAACGCCGCGAAAATCGATGCTCGTTACCTCACCCGCTTTAGTGCGGACGCTGTGCTGCTGTTCCCAGGAGGTCATGAGAAACGCCGTTACGTTCCGAACTGCGGGGCAGCCCTCTTTCACGGCCTGGGCATCTTCCAACGTGAGAGGTTTCCGCTGGCGCTCCTCGAGCGGCGGCGGGCCTCCGTGCCTCCCCTGATCCCACTTGGTGACGAAGGCGGTGTCTGCGCCAAACTGATTGATGTTCTCCTGAACCTTCTGGTCGAACCCGGTGATGAGCGCGGCCACCAGCATGATCACGCTCACGCCCAACACCACCCCGAATACCGTCAGCGCGCTGCGCATCTTGTGCGCGCGCAGGGTGTCCATGGCCTGCCTCAAGTTTTCGCCGTATGCCTGCGCCATAGTGTTTTCTTAGCTTTCCGCTCGCAAAGCTTCGATCGGATCGAGCTTCGCCGCCCGCATGGCGGGATAAATCCCGAAGAAGAGTCCTACGGCGGTGGAAAGCACGATCGCTACGATTATCGCACTCATTGACATGCGCATCGGAATGGAAGTGACTGCGCGTCCCAACGTCACCAGGCTGTATGCGAGCAGGATTCCAAGTACTCCTCCCGTCGCGGCCAGCACGGCCGACTCTGTCATAAATTGCAAAAGAATGTGTTTCTTCCGCGCTCCGAGGGAGCGGCGGATGCCGATCTCCCGCGTCCGCTCCGTAACGCTCGCCAGCATGATGTTCATAATCACGATGCCGCCCACCACCAGAAACACGGAGACGAGTCCCACTGCCAGGTTCGCCAGCGTTCCCGTCAAGTCGTGCCACAGCTTCATGATGGAGTCCGAACCCATGATCGCGAAGTTGTCCGGCGCCTCGTACGGCAAGTGCCGCCACGCGCGCATCAGCATTCGCGCTTCGTCCTCCGTGGTCTGCATCATTTCCGCGGTGGGCGCCTGGACAAAAATCGTGATCCAGTCGGTCTGCCGGTGCCATTCCTTCATGTAGGTGCCCAGGGGCATGATCATGAAGTTGTCCTGCGACTCTCCAAAAGCGCTGCCGATCTCTTCGGCCACGCCGATGACCAGATATTCATGGGTTTCCGCGCGGATGGTCTTTCCGATGGGATCCACATTCGGGAAAAATTTCTTCGCCACATCCGCGCCGATGAAACAGACCTCCGCGCGGTGCATCTCATCCGCCTCGGTTATGAACCGCCCCGTGCTGATGTTCAAACTTCTCACGTCGGCGAAGTTGGGCATCACTCCCATGACGTCGGTATTGTCCATCTTGACGTTTCCGGAGCGCACCTGGACGTTGCGGTCGTCGATGGCCGACACCGCCTTGGCAGTTTTCATGCTGTCGCGCAAGCGCTGGTAGTCCTCAAAAAAGATGAGTGGCCGCTTCTGCGCCTTTCTGAACTCATCCATGCTGGTGATAATGCCGAACCGGTCGATGATAAAAACATTGGCGCCCAGGTTGGCTACCCGGTCTGCCACATAAAAATTGAGCCCCGCCACCACGCTCATCACGGCAACCAGGGTGGTCACCGCCAGAATTACACCCAGCAGCGTCAAGAAACTCCGCAGCTTATGTGCCCGCAGCGCATCCAAGGCAAGCCGCAGCGTTTCCAGCAGGGTCACGCCTGCCTTGCGCACCTTGACCAGGCGGGCCAGCACGTCTCCTGGAGCGGTGGCAACCCGCGGAACCCGGCTCAGTCCATCCATGGGGACGACGCCCAAATGCCCTCCGTTGGCTCTCTGGAACTACTAACTATGACGGGGAATCCACCGCAATAGTTCCTGCATTATCTGTATGACGTTTCCTTTGTCGCTTTGCTTTCACCAGCCTCGGGAGTAGCCTTGTTTTCGGCCGCCTCCGCTATTCCAGCTCGGAGGCCGATTCTGGCGGTGAAGGTGCTGGCTCATTATCCCATGACAAGCAGGAGATCTTCCCACGGGACCTATCTCATTTTTTTCCTTGTACTTGCGATGCTAATGCTGGGTCTCTGGGTTGTAGTTCCGGCTCTTGCCCAGGACAAGGTGGTTGGCACCGGAGTTATCCCCGGAGTGCGCTCCATCAGCGAGGTTTTCCTCCACGCGGCTGCCAAGACCGCAGCTTTCAAGTGTAGTGCCCCCAGTCCTAGCACAGACCATCCGCCTTCCTTCTGTTACATCATTAGTATCTTCTTCCGGGGGTACTATGGTTATCGTGGTCTCAGCTCACCAGCGCATTTTCCTGCCGTGCACCATGCAACAAACGCGCGCTTCACAGAATCGAATTACGCGTAA
>CAYOZX010000368.1:0-3162 GCA_964408515.1 uncultured Acidobacteriaceae bacterium
AAAACGGCGCCGGGTAGTAACACGCGGGACACGGCCCCCGGTGGTGGCGGAAGGGCCCCGGCGGCCAGCCCCCGTCACCGTCGAGGTAATCAATGGGGTCAAACGCGTCGAATCGAAATTCCAGTCCGCTCCGGAGGCCCAGTAATGCTGAAGAAACTGTTTGGCACTATGTTGAGCTTCTCGATCGGCGTGGGCTTCACGCCACTGGCTCAGGCGCCCATGTCGGCAGCCGAAGCCGCCGCCACTGCCGTTACGGCAGTGCAAACACAGACGGTGGGCAGCGCGCAGGAGCATGGTACATCCGCGGCGCGGGACTTGTTCGTGACCGTAGGAAAGTCGCTGGTGGTCGATAGCCCCATCAATATCCAACGAGTTTCGGTAGCCAATGGGGACTTGGCCGAAGCCCTGGCCGTCAACCCGCGCGAGGTCCTGGTGAACGGCAAATCCGCCGGCGAGACCAGCATGATCATCTGGCAGCAAGGCGGCAATCGCCTGTTCTTCGACCTCACGATTCGCCCCAGTACGTCCAAGGTCAGCGCGATCCAACAGCAAATCGACCGCGAAATGCCGGGGCAGGATATCAAAGTTTCGTTTGAGAACGACACAGCTTTTGTGCACGGGACCGCGAAGGACCTTACAAGTGTCGATCGCGCAGTCGCCATTGCCACCACCCTGGGGAAGACGGTGAACCTTCTGCATGTGAATGTTCCACCGACAGAGTCCCAGATACTGCTTAAGGTGCGGTTTGCCGACGTTGACCGCGCAGCCGTTCAGGATCTCGGATTGAACTTTCTCAGCACGGGAGCCACAAACACCATAGGCCGCGTGACAACCGGTCAATTCTCTCCACCGACCATTACCGGCAATCCGGGTTCCCCACCCACCATCACTTACACCGACCTTCTCAATATCTTTTTCTTCCGTCCCGACCTGAACCTCGGGGCCACCATCAAAGCGCTTGAGTCCCGCAACCTTCTGCAAATCCTGGCCGAGCCGAACGTGCTGGCCATCAACGGAAAGAGCGCCAGCTTCCTGGCGGGCGGCGAGTTCCCTTATCCCACACTGCAGGGGGGCGGCGGCGGCCTGGGCGCAGTGACCATTCAGTTTCGTGAGTTTGGCGTGCGCATCAATTTCACTCCCGTAGTCACCCCGAGGGGGACGATCCGGCTGCAGGTGACGCCCGAAGTCAGTTCACTCGACTTTGCCAACGGCCTGGTATTCCAGGGATTCACGATTCCGGCGCTGAGCACGCGGCGAGTGCAAACCGAAATCGAGCTGGAGGAAGGGCAGAGTTTCGTTATCGGCGGCCTGCTGGACCGGCGCGTGACCGAGCAATTAAGCAAGATTCCGGGACTGGGCGATGTTCCGCTGCTGGGCAAACTCTTCACCTCGCGCAACCTGAACAAGACCAACACCGAGCTGCTGGTGATGGTGACGCCGCAACTGGTGCGGCCCATCCCCAAAGGACAGTCGGCGCCCGAAATCAAGATGCCACGGAAAGCGCTGGAAGCCGAATACACAACTTCGCCGCAAAATCCTGGTATGGACGTAACCGGTCCGGTGCCGGTGAAGCCGCCTGCCGACACGATTCCGGTCGAGCAACTTCTTCAAAATCAGAAAGCATTGCCCGGGGCGACCCAACAACAAGGTGCGCCGCAGATCCAGTTTGTGCCGATGCTAACGCCGCCTGGACAGCCGCCGCAACCGACCTCGCCACCCACGCCTGGTGCTCCGCCGCCTTCCGCGGCGGCGCCGGCACGGTCGGGCGGCGGAGGAGGAGCGGGAGCGAGCCAGTAGATGAAGTTAGTGGTTGAGGTTTTGCAGTGTATCCGTTAACGATTGGTTTAGTAATCGAGACTAAGGAACTGTGGGATGAAGTTCACTCCACATTGCAGGAGCTACCCGTCCGCCTTCTCATCGAACAGCATGAGCTGGGCGATCTTGGGGAATTTCTAGACAAAGTCGAGAGGCTTCGTCCCGAAGTAATGATCCTTGAGGTCATGAAGCTTCGGGAACCCATGGAGCATGTGGTCGGCCGGATCAAGGCCACCTCCGTGGATCCCATGGTCATCGCTCTCCACAATACAGCCGAGCCGGAATTGATCCTGGGCGCGCTGCGTGCGGGAGCCCACGAGTTTCTGCATCCGCCCCTTAAGGCTAATCTGCAGCAGGCTCTTGAGCGCAAGTCACTGGAGCGAAACAAGACTCGAGAGCGGCTCAAGCAGAAGGGCAAAGTGATGGGGTTCCTGTCGGCCAAGGGTGGCTGCGGGGCCACCACCATTGCGTGCCATACCGCGGCCCAGCTGGGGCGGCAGGACAAGCGCGTATTGCTGGCCGACTTGGATCTGGACGCCGGCATGATCCGCTTCCTCATGAAGAGCAAGTCGCCCTACTCCGTGCTGGACGCGTTAAATAACCTGCACCGGCTGGACGCGAGTTACTGGAACGCTCTGATCTCCAATGGGATGCCGGGGCTCGAAATCATCGCCGCGCCCCAGGCCCTGGCCTCCAAACAACAGCCCAATCAAGAGCAGATGCAGAACATGCTCACTTTTTGCCGGGGCCAGTACGACTTCACCATTGTTGATTTGGGGCGGAGCCTGAACCTGACCGCCATGAACTCGCTCGAAGAAATCGACGAGACGTACCTGGTGACGACGCTGGATGTGCCGGCGCTCCACCAGTCCAAGCAGATCATCCAGACGCTTTCCGGCGTGGGCTACGGGCGGGAACGCCTGCGGCTGGTGTTAAACCGGATGCCACAGCGGCTGGACGTCACACCGGACGAACTGGAAAAAATGATGTCCTTGCCGGTGTTCGCCACGCTCCCCAACGATTATCCCTCGCTATACGAGTCCTACTCGGAAGGCTCGCTGCTGCCTCCCAACAGCCGGCTGGGCAAGGAACTGAACCGCATGGCCATGAAGGCGGGAGGAATTGAGGAAGAGAAGGGTGGAAAGAAGAAATTTTCGCTCTTCGGTTAAGAGATCAAACGAATGCTGACTGAAACCGTACAACGCACCGGAAACCGAGAAGCGGGCTGGGTAAACCGCCTCTTCAGCAACGAGGGCTTCACGCCCGAGCATCAGGAGCTGAAGTTTACCCTTCATCGCAAGCTGCTCGACCGCATCAACCTGGAGGCCCTCTCGGCCATGGCGGGCG
>CAYOZX010000369.1:0-1462 GCA_964408515.1 uncultured Acidobacteriaceae bacterium
TGCTGCACGAGATGCCCGCGGTCGGCTTCCGCTTCGAGCTCGAGCTCTTGCCCGGCATGGGCACCCAGTTCGACAACGTTCAGCTGGTCATCACGCGCTGCGACAACACGATTCAGGAGCTTCGTTAAGGAGGGCAGTTCGGCCGTCAGGATTTGGGTAGGCTCGCCGGCTCCTGATCATGGACCTGCGCGTCGCCCAGGTGGTCGAAGACACAGAAGCTGAAGGACCCGGGCGTCGTTTCGCGGTTTGGGTGCAGGGTTGTTGGCTGGCCTGCCCGGGTTGCTGTAACCCAAAGATGTTTTCCCCGGCCGGCGGACGCTCTACTCCCTCGGAGCGCCTCGCCGGCCTTGCTTTGTCCAGCGCCGGAATCGAAGGCATCTCGGTGCTGGGCGGTGAGCCGTTCGAGCAGGCTCCCGCGGTGGCCGAATTCGCGGCGCGCGTACGTGCTGGCGGCCTCTCGGTGATGGTCTACAGCGGGTTCACCCTGGAAGAGCTGCGCAGCGGGCGCATCGAAGGCGCCGAGGCTCTGCTGGCGCAGACCGACCTGCTGGTCGACGGGCGTTATCGGCGCGAGCTGCCCGAGACGAAGCGCAGGTGGATCGGCTCGTCGAACCAGGTGCTGCATTTTCTCAGCGACCGCTACCGGCCGGACGATCTGCGCTTCACGATGGGCAACACGATTGAAATTCGCCTCACCCGCGAGGCGCTGACCGAGAATGGCTGGCCGAAGGCGGCTGACTTCCTGAAGGGCTCCCGGTGAACGTCACCGCCGACGAAGAGCCGATCATCGCGCTCGCCCGGGCGCTGCTTTGGCAGGCGCCCGAGTCGACGCTGCACGCGCTGCTCGGGGCCCCTCGCAACAACCCGCCACCGCTTGAGCCCGGAGGCAGTGCCGCGCCGGAAGGTGATGTTGGTGTACGAAGCGTTGTTCGTCCAGCTCAACGCATCCGCGGTGGCGTTCGGATTCGGTGGGGCCGGAGTGGCGGTCAGACCACTGGGGGCGGCGGGCGCGCCAGAGAAATATCCAAAGGAGGCCCAGGCGGTTCCAAATTGGCCGGACGTGCCGGCGGCGAATTCCTGGACCGTCCAGAAGGTGATGCCGTCGTTCGGGTCTACCGAGGTCATGCTGTAGTCGCCCCAGCGGTTCTGGGTGTATTTGCTGGCGCCGCTCTGGTAAACGAACGGTGCAGCCGTGGTGCCGGCCGAGTCGCTGGACTTGCGGGCGGTAAAGTAGCACGAGGCAAAAGTGCTGGAACTGGACCCGGAGAACCCCAGTCCAATGTCGCCATTGCTGTTGACTGCAATGCTGGGAAAGTAGAACCAGAGGTCCGGGTCGGACACGCGTCCTTGATCGGCCGGGGCTGGGGCCGAATTGGCCGCCGCGGCCGTGGTTGGATCGAAGCGATACCAGGCCACCTGCAATGGGTTGCGGGAGGGGGCCGAAACGGGTGTGGTCGCATAC
>CAYOZX010000369.1:1472-3161 GCA_964408515.1 uncultured Acidobacteriaceae bacterium
CTTTCGATTCGACGGATGTGTTTCTGCGGCAGGGCTCCGGCGGCCGGGGGTGGATCGAAGGGGTACCAGGCAACCTGCACCTGGTTGCTGGAGGTGGCCGGAACGTGGTGAGTCGCCTACAGGTTGCCGCTGCTGAACACCGCGTTGCAAATGCCGGTGTCGTTCGTGGTGATGCCGCCGCCGCCCGGCTGCGGAGCGTTACTGGTGCCGCCGGACGCGTAGTTGGCCACTTTGATGAATCCCAAGTCGTTCAAGCTGGGGGTGGCGCCGGTGATGGAAAAGATATGCAGCAGGCTGTTACCGCTGCCGTCATTGAAGCCTTCGGAAACGAAGTATTCGGCGCTGGTAGAGGTGAGCGTATTGGCGGGGAACGAGGTGAAGTCTCCGCTGCCCAGAGGATCGGAGAAATCGGTGTGCCCAATTGTCTGCTGGTTTAGCAGCGGCTGCTTTGGGATCACAAAGAACTTGGGAGCCACATAGCTGCTGTTGCTGTCGGTGCCATTGAACAGGTTGCCAGACACATACAGGCTGCCAGGCGTGCCAGTGCCGCGGCTGTCGGTATCCATTCCGAGCTCCGGATAGTCGAGCCAGTTGGTGCTGTCCGCTTGGAATTTTTGCAACCACCAGGTGCCGGTGGGGTCACCATTGATCGACGTGGCCACCAAGAGAAACGAATGTCCATTCAGGGGCGTGTTCGCGCCGAAGGACACGTCGAAGCCGTCGGTGATCACGAACCAGCGGTTGTTGGCCGGGTCATACAGGCACCTGGGGTCGGTGAGCGAGGTCATGTTCAAGCCAGACCAGAAACTGGACAGCAGCACCTTCTTTTGCTGGTTGCCGCTGCGATCGTAGACGGCAAAGTCGTCGTTGGTCAATTCCACTACATTATTGGGCCCGACCACACCCTGGGTGTCGGGAGGAATGAACAGATTCTCGTCGGGCGCGCCCAGGAACTCCACGCCCTCGCTGGGAGCGGTGGAAGTCAATGTATGCGGCGGTGCCGCGCTGGAAGTCGACGGGTCGGAGGTGAAGGCATGAGTGCCACCTTGATAGCCGCGATAGGGCTTGGAAGTGGAGGTCTGGCTGCTCGGTACATTCGCGTCCGGCAGCGACATCACGTTGACGTGTGTGCCATCTGTGGCAGGAGCGGAGCCACCGCCCTGGCCGACCGTGTCCTGGGCACAGCTCGCCAGCAGAAATACCAGCGCCACCAGGATAACCGCGCAGGAACCAATGGTGAACTTTTGATGCCGTGACATGTGAGCCTCCTCCGTCAAAGGTTCTTCTTAGTTGCACGTCCGCGGCCGATACTCCCGCCTACCCGGGGGATCAACCCTCTAAGAGGCGGATGATATTGAACGCCGGCACGGGACGGTGGAACCCCTTCAGCGACAGATCGCCCAGGTGGGTGGACTCGACCTTGCCATCCATGGCGGTGATGACGCGCCCGGAAGCGAGAATCTCGCCGGCTTTGGCTTCGGCACAAAGGCGGGCGGACAGATTGGTGACCGAGCCGATGGCGCCATAGTCCCAGCGCTCTTCAAAGCCGATGGCGCCGATGGTAGCATAGCCCTGCGCGATGCCCAGGCCCAGGCCGAGGTCGAAGCCGAGCCGACGCCACTTCTCCCCCACTCCCGCCGCGCAATCCCCCATGGCCAGCCCCAATCGGACCGCCACCCCCGCCGGGTT
>CAYOZX010000370.1:0-1185 GCA_964408515.1 uncultured Acidobacteriaceae bacterium
CTTGAGCAGGGGGCGTGTTGGGCGCATCCGGGTTTTCTGCCATGCTCCTCGATCCTCCTCCTACTAAATCTATTCCTGAATCTGTTTCTCGCGCTTCAATCAGCGACCATGGAATGCGCCGGCTCCCTTTCCTGATCCTGAATCTCCGCTCCCGGTTCGCCGATCTCTTCCAACACCGACGCGGCGAGAGCTTGAATGAATTTTGGCGAGTCATTGAGGCCTCGCGTCATCTCAAAGCGCTCGATGCCGAGAAGCCGGGCCTCCTGCCGCGCATGATGATCAATCTCTCCCAGGGTCTCGACATGGTCGGAGACAAATGAAATTGGTACGATGCATACTTCGCACCGCTTCTCCGAGGCCGCTTGCCGCAGCGTCTGGTGCAACGACGGCTCTAGCCATCGGCTGGCGCCCACCTTGCTCTGATAGCACAGGCGATGATCATTCGACCATCCTCCCTGCTCCATCACCAAGCCCACAGTTTCTTCAATATGCCGCTGGTAGGGGTCACCCTTTTCGATCACCGACACCGGGACACTGTGCGCGCTGAAGATTAGCTGCACAGCCGGCGGATGTGGAAAACGGGCAAGCGCCTCATCAATCCTCTCCACTACGGCTGCGATGTATAGCGGATTACGATAAAAAGTCGCGACACAGGAAGTCGGAACTGCGCAATTCCACAGCCGTCGCCACTCGTTCAAGCTGCTGCCGGTCGTCGTCTTCGAGTATTGCGGGTACAGAGGTAACAGCACGATTTGGTCCACTTCCGCATCCTGAAGTTGAGCGATCGCCTCGGCGGTGAACGGGTGCCAGTAGCGCATCGCCACCACGCAGCGCGCGTCGACACCGTCGCGCATCAGACGCGCTTCCAGAGCATCGGCCTGTTGCTCGGTGAACCGGCGAATGGGAGAACCCCCATTGATGGCCGCGTAGTGCTGGACTGCTTTTTTCGCGCGCGTGCTCGAGATCAGCTTCGCCAGCGCACGCCTGCCAAGTCGGGAAAACGGGAAGTCAATGATGTCCGGATCGCAGAAAAGGTTGTAAAGGAAGGGTTCGACCGCCGCCAGCGAATCGGGCCCGCCGAGTTGGAAAAGGACTACACCAACACGCTTCGAAATCCTCACCATTCCGTCGATCCCCACAGAAGTGGGCACGATGTTACTCAAAAACCGCCGCGTTCGTCAATGC
>CAYOZX010000370.1:1285-3159 GCA_964408515.1 uncultured Acidobacteriaceae bacterium
AGCACGTATTTCTTCATTGCGAAAACCTGGTGGTTCCCCGCCGGAGCATCCGCCGCAACCGCCGCGCTCGACCACCAGTTCGCCGTGACTTTGGTCCTCATGGGCGTTGTCTTCGTGGCTGCCCAGTTGACGTTGGGGTTCTTCGTCTGGAGATATCGCAGCCAGCCTTCCGCTCCCCGCGCCGATTATTCCCACGGCAACCTCCGACTGGAACTCATCTGGACCACTCTCACCGCGATCCTTTTCATCGGGTTGAACTTGCTCGGGAGTCCCATCTGGGCGGCGGAACGCTTTCGCCCCGCGGTGGACGGGGCTACGCGGGTGGAGGTCACGGGCATGCAGTTCGCCTGGTATTTCCGCTATCCCGGTCCCGACGGCAAGTTTGGAATCGCCAAGCCGGAGTTGGAAGACCCGTCCGCGGGAGGGGAAGCGGCCTTGGGCCTGGACCCGGCGGATCCCGCGTCGAAGGACGACGTTGTCACGGGCATTATGGAAGTGCCCGTGGGCCGTGAGGTGGAAGTCATTTTGCGCGCGCACGACGTGATCCACAGTTTTTTTGTTCCCGCCATGCGCTTCAAGCAAGACGCCGTGCCCGGCCTGGCGATCCATATGCACTTCACTCCTACCGAAACTGGCAATTTCGAAATCGCTTGTGCGGAACTGTGCGGGCTCGGCCACTACAAGATGCACGGCATGCTGAACGTCGTCAGCCAGGACGAGTTCGACAAGTGGCTGGCAGCTCGGGAGGCGGAGAAACAATAAATGGTTGCCCAGGAATCCCACCAACACGCGGCCCCTCAAGGCTTCATCCGCAAATGGGTTTTCAGTCTCGACCACAAGGTCATTGGCTTACAGTATTACTTCCTCGCTCTCACCGCGGTTTTCGTGGGCATGGCTCTCTCTCTGCTGATGAGGATCCATCTCATCTGGCCGACGGCGGCCCTGCCGTTGCTGGGCGAGATCAAACCCGAAACCTATCTCAGCCTGGTCACCATGCACGGCACAATCATGGTGTTTTTCGTGCTGACGACCGCACCCCAGGGCGGCTTCGGCAACTATTTCCTGCCCATACAAATCGGCGCGCCCGACATGGCCTTCCCCGTCCTGAACATGCTCTCGTTCTGGACGACCTTCGTTGCCTATGTCGTGATGCTGGCAGCCTTTTTTGTAGTGGGTGGAGCGCCTCTTCACGGCTGGACCGGGTACGCGCCGCTGAGTGCGCTTCAATCCGCCGGGCCGGGTCAGGGTCTGGGCGCGGACCTGTGGATCACCAGCATCGCGCTTTTCTGCATCGCGTCGCTCATGGGTGCTCTCAACTTCATTACCACTACACTCGACATGCGCGCCAAGGGCATGAGCCTGATGCGCATGCCCCTGACCTGCTGGTCCTGGCTCATCACCGCCATCCTGGGCTTGCTGGCCTTTGGAGTTCTGCTCTCGGCTGGCATTCTTCTGCTCATGGATCGCAACATGGGTACCAGCTTCTTTCTGCCGCTGGGCACCATTAACGGCCAACTCACCGGACATAAGGGTGGTTCACCGCTGCTTTGGCAGCACCTTTTCTGGTTCTTCGGTCATCCCGAGGTCTACATCGCGATCCTTCCCGGGATGGGCGTGACCTCACAGGTACTTTCGACGTTTTCCCGCAAGCCGATCTTTGGTTACAAGGCGATGGTGTATGCCATGCTGTCGATCGGCCTGCTCGGGTTCATGGTCTGGGGACATCACATGTTCATGAGTGGCATGAGTCCTTACACGGCTTTTGCCTTTTCGGTCATGACCATGGCGATCGGGGTGCCATCCGCCATCAAGACCTTTAACTGGCTGGGGACGCTTCATAAGGCCCGTATTCGATTCCATTCGCCGATGCTGTT
>CAYOZX010000371.1:0-3151 GCA_964408515.1 uncultured Acidobacteriaceae bacterium
CCCACCATTCGCAGCCCCGCTTGTTCATAGTGCCGTGGCAGTGTTGTCACGATGTGTTCTTCAGCCAACCCTCCGGCCCCAAGCGGAGCTCCCGGTCGCGCATCATGCTGGTAGTCATAAGAGAAGACGGCCTCAAAGCTGGCGCCGGGAAGGCAAAGACGGGCGATGTGACGGAGTGAATCGATCTCAGGTGCGGCCACTGCGCGGAGCAGACTTCTCCATGGCAAAATCACGGTTATGCGATCCGCCGCCCCTCCCAGCGCCACACTGAGCACATCCAGCGGCTCCGCAATACAGATGAGGTTCGATACTCCGCCACGGGCAGGCTTTCGTCCGGCCCGCCAGGCGATCTCGCTAAGCGCGGAAGGGTTGGCATCCGAGGCGATGAATAGACGAGAAGACTCACGCGATGCCCAGCGGTATGGACCGCGGCCATCGCCACTCCCCAGATCAATGTGAACGCGCCCCCGGTAGGGCGCTATCTCCGATCAGATCTAAGTACTGCCTCGGATTGCGATTCCGTGAGCTGTTACGACTCGCATGATCAAAATGCTATCGCAATAGGACTGAAAACGTCGAGTTACTCGGTGAGTGTCAAGCGGGCGGCACTTCACTCCTCGCGCAGCAGTACCATAGGATCAACCGAAAGCGCGCGTCGCGCTGGAATCCACGTAGCCAGCAGTCCCAGCAGCGCCATCGCTAGAACAACACCAGCCAATACCAGCGGATCGCGGGGAGTTGCCTGGTACACGATGAAAGCCAGCAGGCGGCTCGCCAGAATTCCGAGGAGCAATCCCGCCGCCGAACCAACAGCCAGTAATCTGACTGCCCGTCCCAGCGCTGCCTGTAACACTTCCTTACGCTGCGCGCCGAGGGCAACGCGAATTCCCAACTCTCGCAGCCGCTTGCTGACGGAATACGCCGCCATTCCAAATATGCCTGTGATCGCAAGCATCGCGCCCATGCCGCCCATCACGCCCAGAGTCACCGTCGCAACTTGAGGAGGAAATAAAGCGCCGCCGATTTCATCTAACCGCATTTCAATCACAACTGGCAGCCCCGGGTCTAACCGATGTAGCGTGCTCCTGATTGCCGTCCCCAGTTGCTGTGGATTGCTATCGGACCTCACTACCATCCATGCGGAGCCGGATGGCCACTGCAGGATGGGGAAAAACATCGCCAATTGTGGGGTTTCGGTGAGCTTGCTATATTTCCCGTCTTCAGTAACACCGACTACTTGCACGCGAGTTCCATCCGGCAACTTGAAATAACCGCCAATTGTGTTTTCAACCGAGCCAAAGATTCTGCGCGCAAACTCCCGGTTCACCACAGCAACTCGTGGCGACTCTTTGTCGTCGTGCCATGTGAATGCCCGGCCGGCGAGCAACGTCGTGCCTTCCGCATGGAGATATTCGGGAGTTATGTGGTAAATGTAGGCGTTAACAGCGGCGTTCGATGGCCGCAGATCTGTCGTTCTATCGGTAAAGATATTCGAGGTGTTTTGGTCATTTAATAGCAGCGCATCGGTTAATCCCACAGACTCTACGCCAGGAACCGCGGCGACCGCATCGAGCATGCGCTTTTGCATTGGGGGCACCCGATCGCCACTGTAACCTGCCGTGTGAAGATCGGCGCCTACCAGCATGGAGTTCTTCGGTTCAAAACCGAAATTACTGTGCATGGCGTGTATCAGGCCACGCAGAGCAACCAGCGAAGACGTGACCAGCACGGCGCAGATCGCAATTTGCGCTGCAAGCAGTACGTCTCGGCCTGTAATCCGCCGGCCAACCTCCGCGTTCGATCCCACCTTGATGACCTGATATGCGTCGGTGCGAAGCACCTGGCGCACGGGTACTGCTCCAAACAACAATCCGCTGGCTAAGCTCAGCAGCAAAGCCAATATGTAAACGGTTGCGTCCGGGTTCACAGGCGCATGCACGGGGAAATTCCCAAATGGCTGCCACTCGCTGAACCAGCGCAAAAAAATCACACTGGCCCAGAGTCCCACGGCTCCTCCAGCGAGAGAAATCACCACGGCCTCGGTGAACAGAGCACGAAGAATGCGACTGCGGCTCGACCCGAGCGCGAGCCGCATAGCCACTTCTTTGGCACGATCAGCGGCGCGCGCAGTGAATAGGCTGCCCAGGTTGGCGCACGCGGCCAGCAGTATCAGCCCTGCCAGCAGCATCAATCCCGCAATGAATGCCTGTACTGCAGGGGCAAATTGATCGCCCAAAAGATTTGGCCTCGCCAACGCAAAGCCAGCTTGGCGTTCGTCTTTGGGATAAGTCTTTTCGAGATACGATCCAATGGAGTTCAGATCCGCCGTAGCGGCTGCCAGGGTGACCCCCGGCTTTAAATGTCCCACGACCATGAAAATCCAACTGCTCGCGCGATCATTCAGGTCGTTTCCACCGCCTATCTGTTCATGATCCACCAGCGGGACAAAAAAATTGGGAGAGAAAAAGACTATGGTCCCGCGAAATTCTGGCGGCGCTACGCCCAGGATGGTAAAGGGATGCTGATTCATCTGAACCACACGACCGACGACGCCACGATCATCGTGAAAATGGCTGTGCCAATAGGCGTAGCTCAGAACAATGTAAGGAGCGCTGTTCGGACCTCGATCATCGGAGTCGTGGAAAAATCGGCCAAGATACGGCTGAATCCGTAACGCGTCGAAGTAGTTGCCGCTTGCTTCCACACCCCAGATCAGAGATGAACCCTCGTCAGTATTCATCGATACCTGGGTAATTCCATAGGCTGTCAGACCATCGAAGCTGTGGTTGCGGTCGCGCAAGTCGAGATAGTCGGGATACGACTGGCTCGTGTCCTTATCGGTCGCGCGCTCGATTGTATAAAGGCTCTGCGCCTGAGGCACATTCAGCGGGCGCAGGATCAGCCCATTTAGAACACTAAAAACCACCGCATTTGCGCCGATGGCCATGGCCAGCGTCAAAATCCCGGCGATAGTGAAGCCGGGAGACTTGCGCAACTGGCGCAATGCATAGCGAAGATCCTGGAACCAGCTGATCATTTGGCCCCTCCATCCGGATCTAAAGTTGCTCCTTCCGTTGCCTTCAACACAATGAGGCTGGCGTCATCCTGAAAATGTTCGCCACTATGCTGCGATGCCGCGCGCATCAATGAG
>CAYOZX010000372.1:0-3144 GCA_964408515.1 uncultured Acidobacteriaceae bacterium
TCCTGGTCTTTGCGCTCACGTTCCTGGTCATCATTCTGTTTCAGCCCGTCTTCAAGAGATATTTGCCGCAATCACCGGCCAGCGTGCCAGCGCAACCGCAGGCACCCGCTACGGCGGCGCAGGCGCCCGTATCCGCGGCCCCCGTTCCCCAGATTCCGGCGCCGCCCACAGCGGCAGGCAAACAGGCCAGTTCCGAAGCGGAGACCGTCATCGAGAACGATCTTTACCGGATCACCATGACCAACCGGGGCGCGGTCGTCAGGTCGTGGATCCTGAAACAGTTCAGGGACGATCATGGCAAGCCGCTGGAGCTGGTCCATCAGGCGGCGGAGAAGTACGGTTACCCGCTCTCCCTCTGGACCTACGACCAGACTGAACGCAACCAACTGAACTCCGCGCTCTACGTCCTCGCCTTCGAAGACGCCGCGAAAGTGGAGGGGATCGGCGGACACCTTGCGGCTCCGGCGGAAGTGGTCTTCGAGTACGCCAATCAGGATCTGGCGGTGCGCAAATCGCTGCGTTTTGACCACACCTACACTATCCACATGGAAACATCGGTCATGGCCAAAGGCAGCACGGTCACGGCATGGCCCATGTGGCCCTCGGGTTTCGGGGACGAAGCCAGTCCGTCCTCGTTTGCCGCCAGCCGCATCGAGCACCAGTTCAACGGCTCCACCGAACGCCTGGACATCAAGAAGATCAGCGGCGGGGCCACGCTGCCGGGGCCCTTTAACTGGGCAGGCGTGGCCGACCAATACTTCGCCGCCGTTTTTCTGCCTGACGATCCCCAGAGCGCCGCGCTGGTAACTCTGCGCAATTCACTGGATGTCCCCAAGGATTTCCGCAATCCCAATCCCCAGGACACGGTCAAGGTAGATGTGCTGGGAGCTGCGGTCGGGAGCCTCCGAGGTTCCACCTCGCAGCGCATGTACGTAGGACCCAAGTCGCTCAAGGTGCTGGAGTCGGTTGCGGTGCCGACCATCGTCGGCGCGCCGCAGGATTTGCGTTCCCTGGTCAACTTTGGCTTCTTCGGCGTGATTGCCCGGCCTCTCTTTCTCTGGCTGAAATGGACCTACGAGCATTGGGTCCACAACTGGGGCTGGTCCATCGTGGTGCAGACGCTCATCATCAGCCTGGCGCTTCTGCCGCTGCGCATCTCCAGCATGAAGTCATCGCTGAAGATGCAAAGAGTAGCGCCCCAGATCAAGGCCATCCAGGAGAAGTACAAGAAGTACAGCATGCGCGATCCGCGCAAGCAGGAAATGAATAAAGAGGTCTCCGAGCTCTACAAGCGGGAAGGCGTGAATCCGGTGGGCGGCTGCCTGCCCCTGATTATCCAGATGCCCTTCCTGTTCGCTTATTACAGCATGCTGAACGCCGCCATCGAGCTGCGCCAGGCGGGCTGGCTTTGGATCCACGACCTGTCTTCGCGCGACCCCTTTTTCGTCTTGCCCGTCCTGCTGGTGGTGAGCATGGTAGTGACCCAGAGGATGATGCCCCAGGTCGGCATGGATCCGGCACAGCAGAAGATGATGAACGTGATGATGCCGCTGATGATGGGCTTTCTGTTTTTTAACCTGGCCTCGGGGTTGAATCTGTATTATTCCCTGAGCAACCTGGTGTCGATTGCGCAGCAGGCGGTGATGAATCGCACGAATGTGGGCCGCGAGATGCGCGAGTTGGCGTTGAAGCGGGCGCGGAAGAAGGACAAATGAGCCGGCGGCAGTCCGCGGTCGGTCATCGACTTTCAGCGGGAGTTTGCAGTGGGCGGGTTCTGCTTCAGCGGCTGGGCGAAACTCTTTGTTCTGTCCGGCATAGCACAATCGCCAGCCGCCAACCCGAAAGCTGAAGGCGGATAGCATTTCTTATGTCTATTCCAGACAAAATCGGCGCCGCCAATCGGATCAACGATCTGCTCCAGGGTATTGTCAACCATGGAGGGCTGCGCCTGAAGTACCGCATCACGGTCGATCCGCCGCTGCCGGAGGAGCGCGACTGGGAGCGCCCCGACATTCTGGTGGAGTTCTCCGGGCCGGATTCTGCCCTGCTGCTGGAGCGCGGCGCCGAACTGTTGCGCGCCATTGAACTGCTGGCCATCGAGATGTTGCGCCTGCCCGGCAATGAGCACGAAAAGGTCTGTTTTGACTGCATGAATCATCGTTCCATGCGCCTGGAGGAACTGCGTTTGGCGTCCGACGTGGCGGCGCAGAGGGTACGCAAGACGGGAACGCCCTACGAGTTCGCTCCCATGTCATCGCGCGAGCGGCGCATCGTCCACCTGGCCCTGCGCAACCACGCCGACCTGCGCACCCAGAGCGAAGGTATGGGCCTGCGGCGCTACGTGGTGGTGTATCCGCAGAACTACAAGCCGGCGGGCAAGCCCGGCCAGAAGATTATTCCCTGAGGTTCCGACCCTGGTTCAGGGACTGCCGTCGTTAAGCCACTGGCATCCTTCCGTGAACCTCGACGATACCATCGTCGCCGTCGCCACGCCGTCCGGACGCGGAGGCATCGGCGTCGTCCGCATTGCAGGTCCCGAAGCCAGGCGCATCGCTCTACCCATGCTGCGGCTGAAGCACGACCTTGAGCCCGGTCATGCCGTGTTCGGAGAACTGATAGAGCCGTGTGGCGGCCGCGCCAGCGAAAGCCCCGGCCTCGAATCGGACGGCATACATGCCGCTCAGCCGGAGGCGGCGCGGACAGGAGTGTCCGCGCCACATGAGCAGCGCATCGACGAGGTCGTCGTCACTTACTTCGCCAGGCCGCATTCCTACACCACCGACGATATTGTGGAAATCTCCGCGCACGGCTCGCCCATCGTGCTACGCCACGTGGTGGAGCTGGCCATGGCCGCCGGCGCCCGCCTTGCTGAACCTGGCGAGTTCACTATGCGAGCGTTTCTCAATGGCCGCATCGACCTGACCCAGGCCGAAGCCGTCCGCGATCTGATCGAGTCGCAGACCCTCTACCAGGCTAAAGTTGCCGCTCAGCAGCTGGAAGGAGCTCTTTCCCGCCGCCTGCAGCCGGTGAAACAGAAACTGGTGGAACTGATCGCCCTGCTCGAAGCCGGCATCGATTTTGCCGAAGACGACGTCTCCATTCTCCCGGCCGAGCGGATTCTGCAGTTCCTGTCCGATGTGCGCA
>CAYOZX010000373.1:0-3132 GCA_964408515.1 uncultured Acidobacteriaceae bacterium
GGCCCTACCATCACCGCCTGCCTGAGAACGCCATGTCGTGCGTCGATTGCCACAACCCTCACGGAACCCTGCTGCGCGTGATGACCCAGGCGTTCGCCGCAAACGAACCCGGCTGTCTGAATTGTCATGGCGACAAGCGCGGCCCATTTACGTTCGAGCATCCGCCGATGCGCTTCGAGGGCTGCCCGGCATGCCACCAAATGCACGGCTCGCAGAACCCGCGCATGCTGACGCGGCAGGAGGTTTTCTTTGTATGCCTGGAATGTCACGCCAACGTTCCCGGCACTCCGAATCCCGGCAGAGTCCTCGGCGTGGTGCCGCCGGCCTTTCATGACCTGCGATCGCCGCGCTACCAGAACTGCACGGTGTGCCATCAGAAAATTCACGGAAGTTACGTGGACAGGAACCTGCTGCAATGAGGGCGATCTTGTGGATGGCAAGCCTTGTGACGCTGGCCGCGCAGCAGCAGACGCCGCCTGGAGCAGCGGAGACCACGCCCGCGGCTGCGCCAGCTCATACGGACCCGAAGCCAGACGGCACTCAGTCTGCCGCCGATGCATCGCCTAAACCCACCAGTGAGCCCTGGATCACCGGCTCGATCGACCTCGGCTATCGCTGGCTCGCCAACGCCAGCGGTAGCTTCGAAACATATCGCAGCGTCGTCAACCTGGGCTCAGGCCCGAAGTTGTTTGGCGCCGACTTTGCCTTGCTCGACTCCAAGCACCGCTTCTTCGATGAAGCCCACGTCCGCGCTTACACATGGTTCGGCGAACCCTACTCCACAATTCACCTGGATGCCAAGAAGACGCATGTGTACGACTTCGACGCCGATTATCGCAACATCGCGTATTTCAACAATCTTCCGTCTTATGCCAACCCGCTTCTGGCGCAGGGCATCGTGCTCAACGAACAGTCCTACGATACGCGCATCCGGATCGCGCATGTCGAGCTCGATCTGCACCCGAACCGTTGGATCACTCCTTATGTGGCTTATGATCCCAACACGAGTTCGGGAACCGGCGTGACCGTGTTCGTAGCCAGCCGCAACGAGTATCCGGTGCCAACTATCATGAACAACTTCACCAACGTATTCCGCGCCGGTGTCCGCCTCGACCGAGAGCGGTTTCACGCCGCGCTCGAAATGGGCGGCACGACATTCAGGAGCGATCAGGACTTGTTCTGGAGCGGCTCGGAAAACACCGGGAACGTTTCGCGGCCAGTGCTGGGCCAGACGCTGTTCCTCTCCGATCTCATCGCAGCTTATGGCATTAGCGGAAATGGAATTTTCAGTAAAGTCCTTCTCGCCAGCAACGCCCGATCCTGGCTGGATCTCTACGGCCAGTTTCTCTACACCCAGCCGGAGTCGACGGCTCATTTTCAGCAAGCCGCCGCCGGAAATTTTTTCCTGCAAAGCCAGCTGCTTTTCTATAACGGCCAGCAGAACCTGATCTCGGCCGAAGCCAAGCTGCCGCACACTTCCGCGAGTGTCGACGTCGAGATGCGGCCCCTCCAACGCGTGCGCATCATCGAGAGCTGGCTCACCGACCGGCTACACACCAGCGGCTCGGCGGCATCCAGCCAGGTTGTGATCGGGCCGGGATTTTCTCAACAAATGAGTGAATTGCTGGCGTCTTCGCTGGCCACCAATTACAGCCGCGCCGGGATTGATGTTCTTTTCGATGTGACCTCGCGGCTGGCGGTGCGCGGCGGCTACCGGTATGTGTGGGGAGATGGGAGCACTGTTACGCTGCCACTTGCAGGTCTGGTCGGTCTCGAACGCAGCACGCTCAGGCGCAACACCGGAGTGGGCGGAGTGAGTTACCGTCCCAGCCAGAAAATTTCCGTTTCAGGGGAAATTGAAGCTGCGGAGAGCGGCAACGTTTACTTCCGCACGAGCCTTTTCAATTACCAGCGCGTAAATGCGCGCGCGCGTTATCAGGTGAATCCTTCACTCAACCTTTACGCAGATTTCAACGCGCTGCACAACCACAATCCGACGCCTGGGATCAACTATGATTACCTGGCGCTGGCGGAATCGTTCACGGTGGCCTGGGCGCCGAAGAGCAAGACCTGGGACTTTCAGGGCACTTACACGCGCTCCGCGTTGCAGTCGAACATTTTCTACCTGGCGCCGCAGGATCTTCAGCCGCAGCCGTCTTTTTATCGTGATAACGCGCACACAGTCACCAGTCTGCTGCGATGGAAGCTGCCATCGGTTGAGGGACACAAGTCAGAAGTCACCATCGGGGGGTCGGTCTTTCTATCATCCGGCAGCCGGCCTTCCAGTTACTTTCAGCCATTAGCAAGGCTCATGATCCCTTTGAGCAAGAAGCTGGCTTACTTCACTGAGTGGCGCTACTACGGCTACGGCGAGGCCTTTTACATCTACGAAGGCTTCCGGTCCAACCTGATCACCGCGGGATTACGGTGGACGCAATGACGAGCGCTGCGTGGGGCAGGCCCTCGGCCTGCGCGGGGCTCTCAGCCCCGCTGTTCCGTTGTAAGAGACGGCCTGAGAGGCCGCCGCAGGCCGAGGGCCTGCCCCACTGTGAAAATAGTCGATTGTTTCACAGCTTCGCGTGCCTCGTAGTCATGCTGGCATCGGCCGCGGCGGTGGGCGCCGCGACACTCACCATGGATTCGGCGCGAGGTGAGGTGTTATTTGAAACCCTGGCCTGCAAACAGTGCCACTCCATCAGCGGCCAGGGCGGGCATGTTGCCACGGACCTCGGCCGGCTGGCCGACCGGGATTTTACTCCGTCATTACTTGCAAGCACCATGTGGAACCATGCGCCGGCCATGTGGAGGGCGATGGGCGAACGCGGAGTCGAGCCAGGCGTGATGGATGAGCAGGCGGCGGCCGATCTGTTCGCCTACTTCGACTCCGCGCGTTTTTTTGAAAAACCGGGAGAGGCAGAGACCGGCAAGCAGCTTTTCAGTCAGAAGAGCTGCGCGGATTGCCACGGACTGACCAATCCTCTCGCCTCCGGCGCGCCGCCTGTCAGCCAGTGGGATGCTTTGAGCGATCCCGTTTCGCTGGCCCAGGCGATGTGGAACCACGCGCCGGACATGCTGGCCGCAGCCAGCGCGAAAAATCTCTCGTGGCCGAATCTTACAGGGCAGAATCTGGCC
>CAYOZX010000374.1:0-3061 GCA_964408515.1 uncultured Acidobacteriaceae bacterium
GTGCGTGAGGCCGTCGCCGCCTCAGGCATTAACTTTGTGCTGCAGGCAGAGCAGCGGGGTACGGGGCACGCACTCATGGTGGCCCGCCAGGCGCTCGCGCCTTACCACACGATCATCGTTCTCTCCGGTGATGCGCCCCTGATCACGCCGGAAACCATCACTCGCCTGCACGCCTTTCATGTCTCCCGCAAGGCTGCGATGACCCTGCTGACCGCGGAACTGGAGAATCCCAGCGGCTATGGCCGGATCCTGCGCAAGAAGTCCTCGCGCGACGACGTCCAGGCCATCGTGGAACAGAAGAACCTGACTCCCGCGCAGCAGAAGATCAGGGAAATCAACGCCGGATTCTATGCTTTTGATGCTGCCGTCCTCTTCAGCCACATCGACAAGCTGACCACCGACAATCATCACGGCGAGTTCTATCTCACCGACATGGCCGCCATCCTGGCCCGGGCGAGACAGCGTGTGGTGGCCGAGCGCGCCGCCAATTCGCAGGAAGTGCTGGGGGCCAACACTCGTGCTGAGCTGGCCCAGATCGACCATCACCTGCGCTTGGCCAAGTGCCGGCAGTTGATGGCCGAAGGCGTCACGATTCTTTATCCCGAGACCTGTGTGATTGACAGTGACGTAACGGTCGGCGCGGACACCGTGATTGAGCCCTTTGTCCAGCTGCGGGGCAAGACCCGCGTGGGTAGCGACGCCCGCCTCGGCTCCTACAGCGTGGTGATCGGTTGCGAAATCGGAGATTCCGTCCTGCTGCAGACGGGCTGCGTGCTGGAGCACTCCATCGTCCGGGCCCGCGCTTCGCTCGGCCCTTACAGCCACCTGCGTCCGGGATGCGAGATCGGCGAGGACGCCCACATCGGCAACTTCGTCGAGCTCAAGAAGACTCGCATGGGGAAAGGTTCCAAGGCCAATCACCTGACCTATCTGGGTGACAGCGAAATTGGCGAGAAGGTCAACGTGGGCGCCGGAACCATCACCTGCAACTACGACGGTATCAGCAAGCACAAGACCGTCATCGAAGACGGCGTGTTCGTCGGCAGCGACAGTATTCTCGTTGCTCCCGTGCGTATCGGCAGGGGCGCCTACATCGCCGCCGCCACCACCGTTACCGAAGATGTCCCCGCGGATTCACTCGCCCTGGGCCGCGCCCGCCAGATCATCAAGCAAGGCTGGGCGAAAGAGAAGAGAGAAAAAGCCAAGGCTCAAGCCAAATAAGATCTCGCTTCCAGCCGCTCGACCTTTTTTGTGCTCCGTGACTAGGTGGCGGAGATCTTACTTCGACACTGCCGCGAACAATTCCGAATGGAGCAATGACTGAAACTGCTTGTCGTCGGCCTTGAAGTGCATTTGCAGGCTGGAGCTGTCCGAGTTGACGGTCACGCTGTCCAGCGCCAGCTTCTCCACCGCGGTGGCGTTGATTTTCTTGTACAGCATGCCCGCTTTCAGCAGCGACGAGAGCGTGGCCGCGGTCATGGAGTCCGAAGTGATCACATCCAGGTCGAAATTCACTCCGCTCTGGAAGTTCATGGTGTAGCGCGATCCCAGGATGCGCTTCTTGACCGTATCGTAATCGGCCAGCCCGGAAGCATCCCCCAGAGCCGAATGCAGCATGTTCTGCGTGCCCTGCTGATCGAGGACGCTCCACACCGTGCCCGATTCCACCGATCCGATCATGTCCGCGATCTGACTGTTGCTGTCGAGCGTGTTGGAGTAGCCGTCGCGGGCATCCAGGGCGCCGCGCAGCGCGCCGCTGTCGCCGAACAACAGGGTATTGTCGTCCAGAAACGTCATCTGCATCCCCGCTGGCATGGGATAGATATTCGAATTCCGCACCTTCACGGGACGGACCTTGCCGAGCCGCATCTTCTTGAACACGGTCGCAGTATTGAAACTCCCCTGCGCTACGCCCACAATCCGTACCCCTTGTTTGCCACTGCGGTAGGAGGCGAACGTGAGCTGTTCCACGTCGCGATCGGGGTCAACCCCGACGCTCCGCAAGGCTCCTTCGAAATCCTTGAGGCCGGGCGGCAGAATCTGCTCCTTCAAGGCCATGGCCGTATCGGAATTCTTCAGCGCGCGGTAGTCCACCGAGATGATCTGCTGAATGTCAGATGGAATCACCGTCCGCGTCGAACTACCCAGCGGCATCGACCACGCCAGGGTGCTGAACAACCACAGCAGACCAACGCCAGCCTTCAGTGTCTTCATGATTTTCCTCAGAAACCTCGGCATCACTTACCCCGTTAGATGCCGTCCGCATCGCCTTTGCAACTCCGCCTCTGGTTACATTTTATGCCAATTCGCGGGCGCCGCGCCTACTCGAAAGTACACTCCAGGGTACCCGGAAGAGTCCATTGCGCAAGCAGTTACACCTTCAGGGCTTCAGCTTTCCTGCGGGCTTCAGCGGCGAACTGCGCGTCCTTCAACGATTCCAGATTGATCTCTACGTTGGCGAGCGCACCCTCGACTGCCGCGCGCGCCAGAGCCAGCGCGGTGGTGAGGTCGGATTTCATGTTGGGACTGGTGATCGGCCTGAGTTTTTCCGCGATCCGCGCCACCTCTTTCGCCCGCTCGGCGACCGCCAGAGGCACATTCGTCGCCTCCTTCAGCGCTGTATCGACGATTCCATCCCCCGCCGCTGATTCCTTGGCTTCCTTGTGGGCTTTCATTACCTGGTTGTAGGAATCAGCATCTGCTTCGATCCCTGCCTTTAGCTCCTCGCGCAGTTGCGTGAGCCGGGCAATCGCACCGCTCAGCTCGCGTTCGTGAGCTAAATACGTCTTCTTGCCGCGCGACATCGCTGCCACCATGCCCGCCAGCCCTGCGGCCATGGCTGCGCTGGCCGCCGACGCGCTTCCTCCACCCGGCGTGGCGGTGGGCGCCGCCAGTTGTTCGACGAACGGTTCGACCCCGGCCCTCAGTCCGCCGCCTGCCATCTTTCCCGCCACCACCGCGTTGAGACGGTTCTCCAGGATCAACGATGAATCGAAATTCTCCACCTGCAGAAACCACTCCGCCGCCGCCTCCAGCGCTTTCTTCGGAATCAATCCGACAA
>CAYOZX010000375.1:0-3056 GCA_964408515.1 uncultured Acidobacteriaceae bacterium
TTTGAATTCATTCCCCAAACCCTCGCTGCGGATGACGATCATTTCGCAGTTCTCGTGCTTTGCCAGGAGACGGTGGTTCCGCTGACCCTGGGGCACGCCCGCGCCATCGGCCTGATGACCATGCTGGATAGCGGCAAAAAGGACCACAAGATCATTGCCGTGGCCACGCAGGATCCCGAGTTCAACAGTTACCGCGAAGCGGCGGAGATGCCCGCCCACCGCCTGCTCATGCTGCGGCGCTTCTTTCAGGACTACAAGCAGCTGGAGGGCAAGGCGGTGGAAGTAGACGAAATTCGGCCTGCGGCCGAGGCTTACCCCATCATCGACGACGCCCTCCACCGCTACAGCGCCCAGCGCCGCAAGGGCTTCCGCGGCACGGGAAAGCACTGAACTTTGGCTTCACCTCGCCTTCCCGACAAGACGGCAGCCACTTGAAAATTTTTGGCTTGACATAATGTACTAGTTATATAGTACAATACGTCACATGGCGCGAGGGAATAGCCGACGGGTCGCTTTCCATTTTCGTTTGGATTTGCAGAGCGGTGTACCCGTCTATCGCCAGATCATCGACCAGGTGCGCGGGGGCATGGCTTCCGGTTCGCTGGCCGCAGGAGATCAGCTGCCCACGGTTCGACAGCTGGCCGTGGACCTGGCCATCAACCCCAATACCGTTCTCCGCGCCTACCGCGAGCTGGAACTGGGGGCCCTGTTGGAGACCCATCAGGGAACAGGAACGTTTATCAGCAGCAGGAAATTGAAACGGGATGACGCCGAACGCTCGCGGCAGTTGTCGCAAATAGCCGGAGAAGCCCTGGCGCGAGCCGGGGCGGCCGGATTCACTCTGGAAGAATTGCTCGACCAGCTGCGGGAATTTGATGCTCGCCCCGCGCAGAGGAGATAGCCATGTCGAAAGTTGAATTTGCTCCCATTAGCGGTGTCGCGATTGCCTTGTTCGCCGCCTGCATCGCGGCTGGATTGATCGCCGCCCGAGCGATGCATCAACCAGGGCTCGTCATCTTGGGTGCGATAACCGGCACTTATCTGCTGTTTGCTATCAAAGTGGTCCGGCAGTGGGAGAAGGTTGCGGTCCTGAGCCTGGGCCGCTACGCAGGAATGCGCGGACCGGGGCTCTTTCACATGATTCCGGTTGTGCAGACCCTGAGCGCCTTCGTAGACCAGCGCGTTCGGGTCACGAGCGTGAGCGCCGAATCCGCCCTGACCCGGGACACCGTGCCGGTCAACGTGGACGCGATCGTGTTCTGGCTGGTGTGGAGTGCGGAGAAATCGATCTTGGAAGTGGAAAACTTCATGGAAGCGATCACCCTCAGTGCCCAGACCGCGCTGCGGGAATCGATTGGCAGGCACGAGCTGGCTCAAATGATCACCGAACGCGAAACTCTGGGCCGGGAACTGCAGCGCATCCTGGACGAAAAGACCAATCCCTGGGGCATTACCGTGCAATCCGTCGAAGTTCGCGATGTGAAGATTCCCCAGGGACTGGAAGACGCGATGTCCCGCCAGGCCCAGGCTGAACGCGAGCGCCAGGCACGAATCATCCTCGGCCAGGCGGAAACTGAGATCTCGGACAAATTTGTCCAGGCTGCTTCCGCTTACGCAGAGAGCCCGGTTGCGCTGCATCTCCGGGCGATGAATATGCTCTACGAAGCCATCAAGGAACGCGGCTCGATGGTTATTGTCCCCTCTTCCGCTGTGGAAACCATGGGATTGGGCGGGACTTTGGCTACCGCGTCACTCGGCGGAGCAAAACCCTAACAATTTCACTTGAATAGGTCGAAAGGAGCAACATGTATGAAGCACTTACTTGAAGTGTGCCTTGTCGCGCTGGCTTCTCTTGCTGGCAGTACACGCGGTCCGTCGTTCGTGGCCGTTCAGGAGCATGCATCGGCTGCGGTCGCTGCCGGATTCAATCCGGCGGGCTGGGATGGACTCAAGGAGACGAGCTTGGATTCTGGCCTGAACCGGGCTCCCCAGGCTGACGGCTCGCCGCCAAAACAACAGGGCATCAGTGTGGAATTACCTCTCAGCAGTGGCGCAACGCCTGTACCCCGTGCGGACAGGCAAGGTGCGCTGATCGTGACCTTAACCTACGATGGCCGCCTTTATTTCGGAGTCGAACCTGTTATGGCGGCTGCCCTGCCAGACAAGATCAGGCGCGCGCTATCCGACCGGCAGGAGGAGGTCTACATAAAGGCGGACGGCAGGGCGCCCTATGCCGACCTGGTCAAGGTTCTGGATGCTGCGCATGCAGCGGGGGTCAAGGCCATTACCCTGCTGACGACCGGACACGAGTCACCAGGACCGAATGGCTTGGTGCCTCCGAATGGCTTTGAATTACTGGTTGTGCCACGGCAATAAGCCGCCGGAGCTACTGCCGCCCTGCCTGGCTCGAGTCTGTCACGGTGGCAGAATGCGGGCGTGCCACGCACGCCCGCACTGCTTCTCTACCACACCCGGCAGGCATTCTCGCTCACCATGGGCTGGCCCGCCTTGCATCCGAACGCCTTCTGGAACTCCGGCATATTCTGCACCACGCCGCGGATGCGGTAGCGCCCGGGAGAGTGCGGATCGACGCTCACCAGCATGCGCTGGAACTCGGGCCTCCGCTTTTCGCACCACACCCGCCCGAAGCCCAGGAAAAATCGCTGTTCCGGCGTGAACCCGTCGATAGTTTGCGCCGCCTTGCTGGATGGGTCGGCGGCGATGGTTTCCTGCAGGGCCATCCGCGCAACCCTCGCCCCGCCGTTGTCGGCGGTGTTTTCGCCCAGGGTCAACTTGCCGTTGAGCTTCAAATCGTCGACCGCCACAAAATTGCTGTATTCGTCGGCGACGCAGCCGGCGCGTTTTTCAAATTCCTTGCCATCGTCCGCCGTCCACCAGTCGCGCAGGTTTCCCTGAGGATCGAACTTGCGTCCCTGGTCGTCGAAGCCATGGGTCAGCTCATGCCCGATCACGACTCCAATCCCACCAAAGTTCGTGGCTTCATCCGCCTGCTTGTCGAAAAACGGAGGCTGCAGAATGCCGGCGGGAAACACGAT
>CAYOZX010000376.1:0-3025 GCA_964408515.1 uncultured Acidobacteriaceae bacterium
CCAAGTACATCTGGGACATGGCCTTCGACCACCTCGGCAATATCTATGTCGCGACCGGGGACCGCGGGGAAATCTACCGCGTCACGCCCAAGGGCGAGCACTCAATCTTCTTCAAGAGCGATGAGGCGCACATCCGCGCCCTGGCGGTGGATGGCAAGGGCAACGTGATTGCCGGTTCGGACGGCAGCGGACTGGTGTATCAGATCAAGCCGGACGGCGAGGGATTCGTTCTCTACAGTGCACCCAAGAAGGAAATCACCGCCCTCGCGATCGACAAGGAGGGAAATATTTACGCCTCCGGGGTGGGCGAAAAGCGCACCGCTCCCCAGCCCTTAAATCTTCCATCCACCTTGCCCACGATCAGCCCCACGGCCTCACCAGGAACGCCGCAACCGGGATTTGTCATCGTGGGCGCTGCGCCCGGGGCGACGGGCGTGGGCGGTTCCATTCCATTGCCAGCGGCGGGGGCCACGGGCGGCTCGGAAGTCTACCGCATCGCGCCTGACGGCTCGCCCACGCGCGTCTGGACGTCGCGTGAGGACCTGGTCTACACGCTGGCATTCGACCCGGCCGGGAGGCTGCTCGCCGGCACTGGGAACCGCGGGCATATCTTCGCCATCACGGGCGAAGATCAGTTTGTTGACCTGCTCAAGGCCAGTGCAGGCCAGGTCACAGCTTTCGCCGAAGCGCCGGCTGGCGGCCTCTACGCCGCTACCAGCAACCTGGGGAAGGTCTTTCTGCTGGGCGGGTTGCCGGCCTCCGAGGGCAGTTACGAAAGCGACGTGTTCGACGCCAAGGTCTTTTCGCGCTGGGGACGCGCGGAGATGCGCGCCACCGGCCTGGTGGACCTGTTTGCGCGCAGCGGGAATGTAGATAATCCGGACCGTAACTGGAGCCCATGGAAAGCCGTAAACGCGCGGAGGGATGCGGCTCTCAACGTTCCCTCCGCCCGTTTCGTGCAGTGGAAGGCAGTCTTGCATGAAGGGAATCCGGCGCCCCACGTGGATAACGTGCTGCTGAACTACCTTCCCAAGAACGTGCCTCCGGACTTCGATGATGTGAGCGTACAGGTCGGGATGCGCTATCAGTCGCTGCCCAAGCCGGCCGGTCCACCGGACACCAGTGCGGCCCAGGGGCTGGGCGGCACGGTGCGCGTCGAAACCGCGCCTCCCGCCACCCGCGACCGCGACTCGATCGGGGTCAGGTGGACCGTACACGACGACAACGACGATCAAATGGTCTACTCGCTCTACTATCGCGGCGACGGTGAGACCCGCTGGCTGTTGCTCAAGGATAATCTGACCGACAAGTACTATTCATTTGACGCGTCGCTGCTGCCCGACGGCGGGTACACGGTACAGGTGCTGGCGTCCGATGCGCCTTCACATTCGCCGGGCCAGGCTTTGACCTCGACCAGAGAAAGCGCCCGTTTCGAAGTGGACACCACTCCACCGCGGATCGACGACCTCAAGGCCCTCGTCGAGGGCGCTCAGATTCATGTGACCTTCCACGCCACAGACAGCTTTTCCAATATCAAGCGGGCGGAATACTCGATGGATGCCGGGGATTGGCAGTATGTGGAGCCTGTGGGACAACTGACCGATGCCAAAACCGCAAGCTATGACTTTCGGGCGACGGTCGCGCCGACACACGGACCAGAACCAGGTGCTGGTTCCTCCGAGCATGTGGTTGTCGTGCGAGTGTATGACCGCTTCGACAACATGGGCGCTGCGAAAACGGTGATCAGGGGACAGTAGAGTTCCTAATCTCGGTCGTGCTCCGCTTCGCCGATCGGATAGGGACTTACGCAAGTCTGTCAGGCGGACAGGTTGTCGGCCTTGCGCAACTCCGGAAAAATCCACGCCCATAGACCGATCACCAGCAAGGCGCCCACTCCGCCCAGGACGACCGCGGGCACGGTCCCGAACCAGTGCGCCGTCAGCCCCGACTCGAATTCTCCCAGCTCGTTGGAGACGCCGATGAAGATCATGTCCACCGCGTTGACACGGCCACGCATGGCGTCGGGGGTGGCGAGCTGGACCAGGATGGCGCGCACGATCACACTGACCATGTCGGATGCGCCCAGCAGAAGCAGAGCTACGAGGGACAGAATCAGGCTGCGGGAGAGGCCGAAGACAATGGTGCAGACTCCAAACCCTGCCACGCACAGCAGCATCGTAAGGCCAGCCCGGCGGCGGAGCGGGCGATGGGCCAGCAAGACCGCCATGGCCGCGGCTCCCACGCCCGGGGCGCTGCGTAGCAGGCCAAGTCCCCAGGGACCGGTTTTGAGGATTTCGCTGGCGAAGACCGGGAGCAGGGCCACGGCGCCGCCCAGCAGGACAGCAAACATGTCCAGCGAAATGGAGCCCAGGACCAGCTTGTGCTCCCAGATGTAGCGGAAGCCGGCGAGGATGGTGCTCCAGCTTACGGGCTCTCGCGGACGTGACTGCGCGTGCAGGCGGATGCGCAACGTGGAGAATATAGCCGCGATTCCCGTGACCATGGCGGTCCCATAAACCAGCGACGGACCGCGGGAAAGGGCGTAGAGGAATCCCCCGATGGAGGGCCCAAGAATCGTGGCCGCCTGGAAAATGCTGGCATTCCAAGCCACAGCGTTGGGAAAGTGTTCTTCTGGAACCAGTTGCGGCAGCAGAGCGCGACTCACCGGAGCGTTGAAGGCGCGCACGATCCCGACCAGGACAACCACCGCAAAGATCAAACCAACCGAACGTATGTTCCGCCAGGCAATGGCGAGGAACAGGCCGGAGCAGATCGCGAGACCGCAGTAGCAGAGGGTGACCAGCCGACGGCGGTTGAAGCGGTCGGCGGCGTGTCCGGAAACCAGGAACAGCAGCAGGCCGGGCAGAAATTGCGCCAGGCCGACCAGGCCGAGGTCGAGAGGCCGGCGGGTGATATCGTAAACTTGCCAGCCGAGGGCCACGGATTGCATTTCGATGGCAGCCACGATGAAGAAGCGCGCCACTTGATAGAGAGTAAAGTCCGGGTGGCTGAAGGCAATCCCGGC
>CAYOZX010000377.1:0-3015 GCA_964408515.1 uncultured Acidobacteriaceae bacterium
CGCCAGTTACACCTACGATGTTCCGTTCGGCAAAGGCCGGCAGTTTGGAAGCGGTATCCCCGCCATGGCGGATTTCATCCTTGGCGGCTGGCAGACCAACGGCATCTTCTCCACGCAGTCCGGCAATCCGCTCGACATCTTGACCGGCCTGACCACGCTTACCGGGACCAACACCAATACGCGCCCGGATTCCACGGGCACCGATCCGAACAATTACGCGCACGATGCCGCCCGCTGGTTCGATACTTCCGCTTTCAGCCGGAACTTCCTTGGACGCTTCGGCAACCTGGGGCGCAACGTGGTTACCGGTCCGCCAACCACAAGCTGGGACACCTCGCTGCTCAAGCGATTCAATCTGCGCGGCGAAACCCGGTATGTCCAGTTCCGGACCGAGTTCTTCAATATCGCCAACCATCCGAACTTCGATAACCCGAATACATCGCTTGCCAGTTCCACCTTTGGACGCGTGACGTCGGCAGGTTCGCAGGATACACGTCTCAGTTCGCGCCAGGTGCAGTTCGCGTTGCGGCTGGTCTACTAAGCAACCAGGATCCTACTCTTTGGCGATGGTGTTCTACGTCATGGGAGGCTTGCTATAGTCGCTCGCCAAGACGCAAAGACGCCAAGCACGTGACCTTGCGTCCTGGCGACTCTCCGGAAACTTGTTTTCTCGGGTGCTGAATGCCCGTTGAAGTTGAATGGGCCTTCAGCGGCTAAGCGGCTACGATAGGCACCACTTGCATGCCCATGGCGTGTGCCTTTCTGTGCAGCGAACGCAGAGCCTGCTCGGCTGTTTTTTGTTGGTAGTACGCCTCCCCACGATCCACCCAGGCCTGCCCTTTAGTCATCAGTCGGTAGATCAAACACGCCAGATACCTCGCCAGCGCCTTCACCGCTCGGCGCCCGTCTAATCGATTCTTCAAGTACCGAAATCGCGCGCCCAGATAGCTCTGGCTCCTTTCCAGCGTCTCGGCTCCCATCCGGAGCGCGATCCCCAGCCGGTTCTTGACCTTTTTCTTCTCGTGCTTGATTGTCCTTCCGCCGCTGATGCTTCTCATCGGAGTCAGCCCCAGCCAGGAAGCAAAGTGCCCTTCGCTGGGAAACGCACTGAAATCCGGCCCCACCTCCGTGTACACCGCCTGCGCAATCATGAGGTTCACGCCCTCGATGGTGCGCAGGTCCACCCCCAATAAGCGCTGCAACTCCGCTCCCATGTCGAAGGCCGGCGCATTTCTCGGAGGCTTCTTCGGCTGCTTTTCCTTTCGAGTTCGCCCGCGCCGCTTTTTCTCGCCCGTCTCCGCTGCCGGTTGGCTCCCCTCCACGCTCGTCGGGGCCACCTCTGCCCGGCTGGGCAGCGCCGCCATCCGCTTCTCTAACTCCTGATCCAAATCGCCAATCTGCTTGGCGATGAAGTCATAGTGCTCCACCACCTGGCGCAATTCAAAGATCTTCTCTTCCCGCCAGATCCCCTGCAGACTGTGTGCGATCTCTTCCTCGCTCGCATTCACTCGCTTATCCCGCAACTGGGCCAATTTCCTCGGGTCGCGCTCTCCCGCCAGCATCGCCCGGATGATCGCCATCCCCGTGACGCCACTCAGATCGCTCAAGGTGTTGCTGAGTTGTATGTTCATTTCCGTCAGCACCTTCTGAATCTGCTGCACGGCCCGTGACGCTTCCTTCACCCACCGTTCCCGCAAGTGCCACAGATCCCGCAATCCCCGTATCTGCTCCGGCGGCCGATAGGAGTTCCGCAGCAATCCGTAGGTATGCAGCCGCCTCAGCCATTCGCATTCCTGCACGTCCGTCTTGCGCCCCGGCAGATTCTTGGTCCCCTGCGCGTTGACCACCCACACCTTCAATCCGGCCGCTTCCAGCACATCGCACAGCCCAACCCAATACACTCCCGTAGCCTGCAGCACCACCGTCTGGATCTTGCACGAGATCAGCCATGCCGCCATTTGCTGCAAGGCTGAAGTCCAGGAGCCGAACTCCTGGATGGGGTGGAGTTCTCTGTCCGGCGGCACAGCCACAAAATGACTCGCGCCGCCAACATCGATTCCGGCCGCGTCGCGATGAATGACTTCCAGTCCGGGATCTGGACACTGGAGTCGCCGCCCGAGTTGGTCGCGTTGTCTTTTGCTCAATTTCCCATACTTCAGTCGCTCGAAGGTGGACATCTTTCGCTTTGCCATGGCATACTTCCTTTGCTTTTTGAATTTGCCAGGCTCGGCTCGGTGGGCGATCTTTACACAAACTCTCCGGCGGGGTCGAGCCCGGCGTTTTCACCGTCTCGCCACCAAACAATCGACCGCAGCCAACCGAAGTCACGCTTTGCGACGGGCACAATGGCACCATACTGTCATCGACTATGGCTGCCGGGCCTGGCCATCACAATCTACCGCAAAGTTTCAGGGTCTATCGACCCCGGCGCAGCCGGGGCGTGGGCTTTGCGAGAGTAAAGGGGCTGCGAGCCAGGCGCGGAGAAGCTAACTGGAGATTTGCTCCAGAGCCAGGCGATTAGTGCGGGGGCCCATCAGGCCGATGGCGGCGATGAGGATGTCGGCCTGCTTGGTGATCCCCGCGAGGTTGCGCGTGCGCGAGTGGCAGATGGTGACGGTCGCGTTGGCCCCCGCGCCTTTCTGCACGAGCAGCGCCGCGACGGGCTTGCCCACGATGTTCGAGCGGCCCACGACGACGACATGTTTGCCCGCGGGATCGTAGCCGCTGCGGATCAGCAATTCGCGGCAACCCGCCGGCGTGCACGGCACATAACACGAATCGCCGTTCAACAATTTGCCCGTGTTCACCGGGTGGAAACCGTCCACGTCTTTGTCCGGGCTAATCGCGTCGATGACCTTCTGCTCGCTGATCTGCGGTGGCAGCGGCATCTGCACGAGGATGCCGTGCACGCGCGGGTCGGCGTTCAACTGCGCGATGAGTTCGAGCAGTTTCTTCTCGCTGCAATCGGCGGGCAGGTCATACGCGAAGGAATGAATACCCAGCTCGCCGCACGTC
>CAYOZX010000378.1:0-3010 GCA_964408515.1 uncultured Acidobacteriaceae bacterium
TCTTCCTGGATCAGGTACTCGAAGGCCTCGTTCACCTTCATCTTCCGCTTCTTGGTGCGCTGACCGAAGATGTTGGGCAACATGTCCTTGATGTTGACATCCATCTCCTCCACGCCCTGGTTGGAGATGATCTCGAAGGACGGGAAGTTGCGCTCGCGCACGTCAATCTCGACGAGGCGCTCGTCCAGCTTGCCCTCGCGCAACTGCTGGCGCAGCTTTTCACGGGTGCGGTTCTGCGAATCCCCGCCGCTCGAGGACGCGTTCTCCAGCGCAAATCCGGCCGGGGCGGATTCCGGGGGGCGAGGCGCCGGAGGCAGCAGGATGTCGAGCAGGCGCTCCTCGGCATTGAGTTCCGCTTTGTCGGAGACGTCTTCCAGCTTCTCTTCCCGCACCATCTCGATGGCGATTTCCACCAGGTCGCGGATCATGGACTCCACGTCGCGGCCCACGTATCCCACTTCGGTAAATTTCGAGGCCTCCACCTTCAGAAACGGCGAATTGGCAAGCTTCGCCAGGCGGCGGGCAATCTCGGTCTTGCCCACGCCCGTGGGCCCGATCATGATGATGTTCTTGGGAATGACTTCTTCCGCCAGGTCGGGCGCGAGTTTCTGCCGCCGCATACGATTACGCAGGGCGATCGCCACCGCGCGCTTCGCGTCCTTCTGGCCGACGACGTGCTTGTCCAGTTCCGCGACAATTTCCCGCGGCGTGAGCTCATCCAGCGCGATCTGCTCTTCTTCAGCGGTAGCGGGCAGATAGATGGCCATAACTACAATTCCTCTATGGTAACCCTCTCATTCGTATAGATACACATCCTGCCGGCAATCTTCATCGCTTCTTCCACAATCTGGCGGGCGGAAAGCTGGGTGTGGTCGGCGAGGGCCTGCGCCGCTGCCTGAGCGTACGCGCCGCCGCTGCCAATGGCGGCAATACCGCCGTCCGGCTCGATCACGTCGCCCTGGCCGCTCAATAGAAACGTCTGCTCCTTGTCGGAGACCAGCAGCAGCGCCTCCAGGTGTCGCAGAAATTTGTCGGTGCGCCAGTCCTTGGCCAATTCCACCGCTCCCCGCCCCAGATTGCCGTGGTATTGCTCCAGCTTGGATTCAAAGCGGCTGAACAGGGAAAAAGCATCGGCGGTCGAGCCGGCGAATCCCGCGAGAATCTTGTCCTGGTAAAGGCGGCGTATCTTTTTCGCCGAATGCTTGATGATCCCCTCGCCCAGGGTGACCTGGCCATCGCCGGCCATGACCACGCTGCCGTCGCGGCGGACGCAAAGCACTGTGGTGGAGCGAATCAGGGGCTTCGTAGGCATGACGACAAATTTTAATTATAGCAGTGCGCTGCCGGGACGAGCGCGTAGCGCTCATCGTCGGCACTGGTGCAGTTTTAAGAATCAACCACGATCGTCCGCCAGCTTGGTGACTTGTTCTGCTACTGCAAAGCAATCAGCGGCACGGCTGCCACTGCGGCCAGTATGCCAACCGCTTTCCAGCGAGTGAACTCTTCTTTCAGGAAGAATCGTGCCAGCAGCACCGTAAGTGCGGGGTAAAGTGACGACAGCACCACTGCCGAGTCGAGCCGCCCGGTCTGATTCGCGCGAATGAACAGCGCCGTACCGGTAACGTCGAGACATCCAGCGAAGACCGCCAGCCTGGCATCGGCTCGCCACAGCGGTCCCTTGCGTCCGCGGACCAGAACAATGGCGCCCACCAGCAGCAACGAAGCCACGCGCGAAAACACCGCTGACCACAGCGCCGAGCTCTCACCCGTACGGCTGATGCAAATAAAGAATCCGGCGAACCCCATGCCCGCCACCGCCGCCATCAGGACACCGCCACGGCGCCCGGAAGCGTCCGGACGCGAGATCAGCCAGATGCCCACAGCGGCCAGCAGAAAGCCCGCGACGGCAGGCGTTGCCGGCAATCCCTGTGTGAGCATGGTGAGAGCCGCGGGGATGGCGGCGCCGAGAACGGCTGCCACGGGTGCGGTCAGGCCCATACCTCGGGAAAGTGCGCGATAAAAAATCGCCAGTCCGACTCCACCCAGCACACCGCCCGCCATCGCCCAGAGCCGACTGGAGGGCGAGGGAAACTCGGCGTGGGTCGCGAGCGCGGTAGTGAACATGAGCGCGAATCCGCCGGCGTGGGAGAGCAGGGTCACCAGAAAGGAGT
Organism: uncultured Acidobacteriaceae bacterium; assembly: GCA_964408515.1. Classification (GTDB taxonomy): domain Bacteria; phylum Acidobacteriota; class Terriglobia; order Terriglobales; family Acidobacteriaceae; genus CAYOZX01. The sequence continues at coordinate 2,172 of CAYOZX010000378.1, forward strand.
CTGAACGCCGCGATGCATAGCCGCCGCTGAAGTCGCTGGTTCCCCAGCACAGGCCCGCGGCCAGGCTGAAGCCGGTGGAGACGAGTTGTTCGGTTGTGATCAATGCAAATTTTTCCGCGGAATATGAGAGTAGCATGCGGAATATGTTCGCCGCCGGGTGGCGAGTTCAACGCTCTTTGTCTATGTCTGTCCTTCCGGTTCAGCTATGAGGAATCTGCTCTGTCCTGCCGGAAAACCATCCGGGTCGCCTTCAGACTTGCCTGCTGCCAGGGTCGCCCATCCAAATTGACTTGCCAGAGCCGCGCAGCCTAACATGACCGTCCAACGCTCTTGGGGAGCGTCCTGCGTGATCGGGCAGACTATCTCCCACTACCGCATCTTGCACAAGCTGGGCGGCGGCGGGATGGGTGTGGTTTACAAGGCCGAGGATACCCGCCTGGGCCGGCGTGTCGCGCTGAAGTTCCTTCCCGACGAACTGGCGCGCGATCCCCAGGCGCTGGAGCGCTTCCGCCGCGAAGCCCGGGCTGCATCCGCCCTCAACCATCCCAACATCTGCACCATCTACGACATCGGCGAAGACGAGAACCGCCAGTACATCGTAATGGAATTTCTGGAAGGGACGACTCTCAAGTACCGCATCGAAGGCAAAGCTCTGTCGGTCGAAGCCCTGGTCGACTTCGGCGCGCAGATTGCCGATGCGCTCGACGTGGCCCACGCCGCCGGCATCGTGCACCGCGACCTCAAACCCGCCAACCTTTTTCTCACCAAGCGCGGGCCGGCCAAGATTCCACACTTCGGCCTGGCCAAGGTCGACGGACCCCCGCTGCCGGAGTTGGACC
>CAYOZX010000379.1:0-3010 GCA_964408515.1 uncultured Acidobacteriaceae bacterium
ACAGGCGTCCCCAGGTTTGGGTGCAGGGCAACTACAGCTTCTGATGGCTGAGGAGTGATGGCGGTAGCGCCAGTGGACAGCTAGGCCGGACGCAGTCAGGTCGAGGCCGCTGGCTTATGCCTTGCGGCCTCGACGCTCCAAAATCGCATCTGATCTTAAAGGGCATAGGGGTCCCTGTTATACGTGAGCCCTATGCCTTCTTATTCTTCGCTTCGTGGGCTTCCAACCGCACGATTGTGAAGTCTCTCCCGGGCACGTATTCTGGTTAAACGCACCGCCCGTGTGTTCTCAAACGTTTCCCACTTTTTGGTGGCAAGGCATCTGAGCGGGCACCTCGCATCAGGGCTGAGCACGGCTCCTCATCAACTCCATCTTTCTACGTTGAGCCCGGCAACCAGGCAGTCAATAGTAGTGCGGCGCGGCAAGCTCAGGCAGCCGCAGCACTGCTAGCCTCTAATCGCGCCACAATACTTAGGTATTGACCTTAGTAATGCCCGGGACTAGGATTTCCAGAGTTGATAGTCCAGGAAACCCATGGTGCCGAAATGCTGCAAGCCACCGTCGCTGATGACGTCTTTCTCGCCCTCTCCAATGCGACGCGGCGGCAGATTCTTGAGCAACTTTCCAGCGGGCCTGCCACCGTCAGCGACCTGGCGGCGCCGTTCGATATGAAGCTGCCGTCGTTCGTGCAGCATCTGTCGGTGCTCGAACGCAGTCGGCTGGTGACCTCGACAAAGCAGGGGCGGGTGCGGACCTACGAGATTGCATCTGAGAGCTTCAAGGTCGCTGAGGACTGGCTGGCCGCGCGACGTCAGCAGTGGGAGTCCCGATTTGATCGCTTCGATGCCTACGTCAAACAACTCAAGGAACAGGGGTCAGATTCATGAACAAGGTCTTCGCCATCAATCCAAAAACCGATTTCGTGCTCGAGCGCTATATCGACGCGCCCGCGCATCTGGTCTGGGAGGCACTAACGAGGCCGGAGCATGTCAAGGAGTGGTATATGCCCAAGCCTTTTGGGGCGGTCTCCAGATGCGAAATGGATGTGAGGCCGGGCGGCATGTTCAGCATCGACATCACCACGGGAACGGGCCAGGAGTTTCCGAACCTGGGCTGTTTTGTCGAAGTCATTCCCCTGGAAAGATTGGTGTGGACGTCCATGCTGTTTCCCGGTTTTCGCCCCGCAGTCTTTGACGACATTCCTATCACGGCCATCGTGACCGTGGAAGCCGCGGGCAAGGGAACGCGCTATGTGTTTACGGCGCTCCACCGGGATGAAGCCGACTTCCAGAAAAATAAGGCTTCGGGCTGGCAGGAAGGCACTGAGATCGCCGTAGATCAGCTTGTGGCGCACGCGAATTCGCTGAAATAGCCGAGGGCGGGATTTATCCGGAATTTTTTCGCCAGTGTTGAGCCAGGGCCGCGTGCGGAAAAATGAGGCAGGGCTTGCAGCAGTGCCCTGTCGCCGTAAGCGGTTACCTGCTAACCATGGATATGCCAGTTTTTGCACCATCGTTCCTGTTAACTTTAACAGGTAGTGATTTTTGACCCTCTCCGATAGCTTCTAAGCGCCCAATAATTTGCGTCAGATTGGATATAAGCGCTGGCATCGTTTTCATACGGAATTGCTTGCCCCATGGCTGGGGCCTTGCCGAATTGGCTACCCCTTCATCCTTGGTAGCCTCATCTCCCGATTGGAACGAAGGTGGATATGTCCGGTCCGCGCGGAATGGATTTCGCCTGCCTTGGTGGCGGCCTTTTGATGGGGAGTGGAGAACGTGTTTACAGGGAATACAACAAGTCTCGTGCGGCTGGCGGCCGACCTGCAGCGGGAGTTGAGCGGTTATGTGCTGACGCCGGGCGACCCCCGCTACAGCGCGCAAACGCAGATTGATAACGGCCGCGTGCAGTTGCTGCCGGCGCTGATCGTACTGGTGGATTCTGTCGCCGACGTGGTCAAGACGCTGAAATTTGCCCGTCGCCATGGCTTCCGTTTGACGGCCAAGGCGGGTGGTCACAGTGCCGCGGGTTACTGCCTCAACACCGACGGCATCGTCATCGACTTCTCGCTGATGACAGCTATTCGCCTGGAGGGCGACACGCTCCGAGTCCAGGCCGGTACGCGCTGGATCGATATTTACAATTACCTGAGCGCCAATGGCGATGGCCTGATTCCGGTGGGCGGCGGTTGTGCGCCGGTCGGCGTGTCGGGCTTTGTGCTGGGCGGCGGCTACAGTTTCGCCTCCCGCAGCTACGGGCTCAGCATCGACAATCTGATCGCACTGACGATTGTGGATGCCGAAGGCAATGTGCGCACGCCCTAGGCCGAGAGCAGCAATCGCGCCGATATCGACCTGTTCTGGGCGTGTCGGGGCGGCGGTGGAGGCAACTTCGGCATCGTGGTCGACCTGCACCTGCAACTGCGCCAGCCGCGCAGCTCGACCATGACGGTGGCCCAGCTCCGTTACCGCACACCGCAGGCCCAGGACGTTCTTGGCTTCTACAACGAGTGGGTTGAAAGCCTGCCCAACGAGCTGGCCTGCTACGGTATCTGGGGCCCGTATACCGATCCCGCCTCGGGCAAGATCATTTCCGCCTTCGGTTTCACTTGTGTCTACAACGGCGACGCCGCTGAAGGCATCGACCTGCTCAATCCCCTGCTCAAGCAGTCCCCCTTCTTCTCGCAGGTCAATAATATGACGCTGCCGCAGTTCGAGACGATGGTGGGGCGCAGCACGCTGGTGGATGGGCGCCGCGCCTATATCCGCTCGGGTGAAGTACCGCCCCGGGGCATGACGCCGGACTACGTGATCGGCGGCTTCCTGTGGCTGTCAAGTCGGATCGGCAGCGGCATGGGCTCGGGCGGGGGTGTGTTCGGGATGGGCAAGAGTCCCGCGAAGCGTTACGACCAGGCGGCTGCTGGTGAGCAACGCGTCACCTTCGCAGATATGGCTGGTATTGAGGAGGCGGAGCAGGAGCTCAGCGAGATCGTTGATTCTCAAAGATCCCG
>CAYOZX010000380.1:0-2989 GCA_964408515.1 uncultured Acidobacteriaceae bacterium
CATCCGGTACATGAGACGGTCGCCTAGGGTGTCCAGCTTCTGCGTGGTCCCCTTTTGCGGGACGCAGGTGCCGCCATTGCCGCAGGCCAGGGTGGAGTTGGCTACGTTGATGGTGGTTGGGGCCGACAAACTCGCCGTGCCCGCCGTGAAGTTCAGCGTGAGCTTACGCAAGAACAACTGGCCCGGATTGTTGTTCTGCCAGGTGAGGAAAAGTCCGGGCGTGCCGTCGGTCGGAGGCGTGGGACCATCCAGATCCGATGGCAAATAGCCGCCTTCAGTGTTCGGAGTCATCTTGCAGAGCTGGGCTGCGCTGGCATTGCCAGCCAGCATTTTTGTGCGGTCGAAACCGCACAGTTGAGAGCCGGCAAAAAACTGGCCACCGGTAAAAATGTTATAGGTGGCAAGATAGGCACTGTTGCTGGTGGTCGGCCAAACGCCCAGCTTCGGATAGTCGTTCAGGTTGGCCCCAAAACTAAAGTTGTACAGCGTGTAGGCGCCGGTGGGATCGTTGGTTTTCGACACCGCCACGCACTCCGAGAAAGTTGCCCCGATGCCAATATCGCTGATGACCCAGCGATCCGCGAGCCGGTCGTAGTTCACAATCGGATCGCTCGCCCCAGCTGCGCACGCGCCTCCTACTGGCGCAAAGAATGTCGTGAAATTGGTTGGACCCGAAAGCAGCGCGCCGCTCTTGTTGTACACCGCCAACCGGACATTCACCGTCTGCACAATGTGGTTGGGTCCGATGGCCAGGTTGACGTCGGAAGGCGCGAAGCCCTGCGCGCCGATGCCGTCGAAGTCGATGCCTTTGGTCGCCGAAACGTTGGGCCGGATTTCTTTCTGCAGAACCGAATCTGGCCTCGCTGGTCCCACCACTCCGCGCGAGCTGAGCGGAATCGGCTTGGGTTCTGGAGCTTCCACATCCCCAAGGCCGAGCACGTCGATGGGCAGTTCTCTGAGAGGCCGGGAGACTGCATGGCCAGTTGGGTACCGCACAATGGTTTTGCTGCTCTGGGCGAATGCCAGCGCTGCTGTCAGCGCCAGGCAACACACTACGAGTATCCCGCTACGCGAGAGAAACTTCTTGCAATGGCTCACAGCCTTCCTCCTGGAAGAGAGTTTTGGGAATCGACTATTCCCTGAGACCGCAGGGAATCGGGGGGAACAAAACAGGCAAAACACTGCCGAGCATTCTGTCCGCATTTGTCCGGCCTGTCAACTATTTGTGATAGTGATCACCGCGGAAGTGCATGCAAAATTCGGTTGTTCCACAGACTTTCGCTGATTATTTAATCCTTGAGCGGAACCATGGTCAGATCGCCACGGCAAAAAGTTGCAACTCGAAGCAGGCCGCCGGCAGCTTGCGGCATCGTCATGACGGGTCCGTAGCAATAGACCGCGTGCCCGTTCGCCGCCATATGCCAGCGCCCTCCCTTGTGAGCCTCCCGCTTGCTGGGGGTGAGGGAGGGCTTTGCTGGGGGCGCCAACCTGGGGACGGGAAGAGACAAGAGCAAGGCTAGGGTCAGGGCCTTCATAGGGTGTTGTCTCTCAATCACGGCCCTACCACAGGCCGCGTCTCACAGAACCATGTCTTAGATTACCCGCGTGGACCGGCGCACATCCTGCAAGTCCGCCGCTGGTTTCTCTGGAATTTCTTTCATGACGCGCGCTGATTTTCCGGGCCGTTTCGTTTCCTTGCTGGGTGTTTTGGGCGCGACACTCGGGGCGTTTCCGGAAACCGCCTCTTTTTGTTCAGGCTGAGCCGCGGGCTTGTCGTGAGACTGCGTAGAGTCTGCGCGCGCCAACTTACTTTTCAACGTCGCCAACTGCGTGCTGTCCTTTAGCATTTCCCGCAGCAGGCTCCGCTGCGCCTCGATCGTTTGCCCCTGTTCGACGACCAGAAGGGTCAGGATCCCATACGAAATCAGGAACAGAACAACCAGCAGCGGAAGCAATGCTCCCCGCGTCTTCGTCTGAGGAGCTGCACTCTGCGCGGTGTAGATGACTGTCAAGGTGCCCCCAAGCCGCCCGGTGCGCTGGGCTGTCCTCCTAAGTGCACCTGTTAATCCATCCTAAGGGTAGAAGGTAAGTGCTTGTTAGGAATAGACTTAAGCGAGGAGGCCAACATGAACACTCAAGCCTGCATGCAAGCCTCTGCACTTTATGAGTAACGCGCTCAGCGTTACCAGGGTAAGTTAGCCCAGAAGCCGCCCTGGGCAAGGCTTTTGGCGATGCCGGTCATGCGATAAGGGAGGAGCAATGAGACCGGATCGCAACCGCCACTCTGTCACGCGACCTGCAACGCCGCGACAATCCCCCGGAACTCCTCATCCGTGACTAGTCCGCGCTTGCTGACTGCGGCCTTCTTGACCGCCGCCAGGATCGGTCCCCGCTGCTCAGGCGTGATCGCAATTCCCAGTTCCTGACACTTCAGGTCAACGCTGTCGAGCCCGCTTTTCTTCCCGAGCACGATCCGCCTCTCCGCGTGCACGATCTCCGACGAGTAGGGTTCGATCGCTTCCGGCAGGTGAAACTGGCTGGCGACCGCGCCACTCTCGCGCATGAACAGATTTTGCCCCACCAACGGCTTCCATGCTTCCAGCGTGTAACCCCCCGCCTGCTGGACCACCTCGGAGACTTCTCGCACTTTCTCCAGCTTCAACTCGACCGGCACGTTGTAGAGGCAACGTAACGCCAGCGCAATTTCCGCGATATCGGCATTACCGGCGCGCTCGCCCATGCCGTTGATCGTTCCCTGGATCCAGGTAGCGCCGCCCCGCACCGCCGCCACCGCGCACGCCGTGGCCATCCCGAAATCGTTGTGTCCGTGAAAGTGCACTGGCACATCTTTTCCCACCCACTGGCACACCTGGCGCACCAGGTATTCCGTTGCCTCCGGCCCGCAGGCGCCGATCGTATCCACCACCACGATTTCTTTTGCTCCTGCGTCCAGAGCCGAAAGGTAGACCGTTTTTAGAAATTCCAGTTC
>CAYOZX010000381.1:0-2976 GCA_964408515.1 uncultured Acidobacteriaceae bacterium
CCCACGGGGGTTGAGTTGGCCGGAGCGCTGGCCGAGATTGCCCGCTACACCTTGGCGCGGGATTTCCGCGTGATTGATCCCACCCAAGCGAGGATCATTTTGCTGGAAGCTGCCCCGCGTCTCCTGCTTTCGTTTCCCGAGCAGCTTGCACGACGAGCTGCCCAGGACCTCGTCCGTCTTGGCGTGGAGGTCAGAACGGGCACGCCGGTAACTGCGATCGCGCCAGATGCAGTGGTGCTTTCACAAGAACGCATTGCAACCTATACTGCCCTCTGGGCTGCAGGGGTCACGGCCTCACCGCTCGCGCGCACTTTAGGGGTGCCGCTTGATCGTGCGGGCCGCGTGCTAGTCGAGCCGAATCTCACGATCAAAGAACACCCTGAGGTGTTTGCCATCGGTGACCTCGCTGCGCTGGTCGATCCTGGCACCAGCCAGCCGCTCCCTGGGGTGGCAACGGTGGCCATCCAGCAAGGACGCGCGACCGCTGACAACCTCTGGCGAGCGTGTCGAGGCCAGCCTCTCGTCCCCTTTCGTTATAAAGAGCGCGGGAGCATGGCCACGATCGGCCGGGCGCGGGCGGTGGCAGATTTAGGACGCTTCCAATTCACCGGATTTGTCGCCTGGGTGCTGTGGTTAGTCGTCCATCTCTATTTCCTTATTGGTTTCGAAGATCGGAGCTTAGTCATGATTCAGTGGGCGTGGGTCTATCTGACCCTGCAGCGGGGCGCGCGTCTGATTACGCACGAGTTGACAGCTGACCGCCTGACTGCAACAGCCAAACGCTGAGCCGCCAGCAGGACCACAGCAACGATTGAGGGATTCCACACGTTGCCTATGCTCAATGAAGACCGCATGCAGGCCAGCCGGGGATTTGTTACCCAACCGCAGCGCGACATAGAGATCATCTTCTACGTCGTAGCGGACGACTGCGTGTTCTTACCGCTGCCACAGGATCTGCGCCGCTTCTAACGGAACAACCGCGTCAGGGTGGTGCGGGATGAGGCGAGGCGTGTAATCTGTAGTCGGGCGCGCGGCTGGTACCTGCGCGCTGTATAGATACTCGTTTGCTGAGCCGACGCGCTGGGCGCCCCGCGTCATCACCTGGCGCACAGGCGCCTCCCCGTTCAGAGGGTCGGCATAGAGTTCTACCTGTACCGCCTCGGGTTCCATTTCATTGAGATAGACCTCTAGCTGGAACACATGCTGGTCATTGACGGTCTCAACCTGTAGGGGGCCGAAGTGCACGTTTGCCCAGTGCTGGGTCACGGCCCGCTGCCAGTGCAGGATCTGCGCCCCGAGCGTCCCCTGCTCAACCGTCCGTTTGCGGTACGCCGCAGCCGCGGGCAGGTAGTAGTGCTCTGTATACTCGCGCACGGTGCGGTTGGCGGAAAAACGTGGAGTCAAGCGCGCCATGCTCTCCCGCATGCGTGCCACCCATCCGGCGGGAATGCCATTGACCGCGCGGGTGTAGAATGCCGGGATCACCTCTTGTTCCAAGAGGCCGTATAGAGCCTCGGCCTCTGCCGCGTCCCAAGCAGGGTCGTCGCCGTGCTCTTGTCCATCTCCTAAGGCCCACCCCACCTCCGGCGTATAGGCCTCTGCCCACCAGCCATCCAACTCCGACAGGTTGAGGCCACCGTTGACCAGCACCTTCATACCACTCGTTCCGCTCGCCTCCCACGGCCGCCGAGGTGTATTGATCCACACATCGATGCCCTGCACAAGCTGTTCGGCGAGCAACATGTCGTAGTCACTCAGAAAGATCGCGTGCGGACGCACCTCGGGACGTTCGCGGATGAAGCACACCCAGGCCTGCACCATGGCTTGGCCTTGCTGGTCTTGAGGATGCGCCTTGCCGGCAATAATCAACTGCATCGGGTGGTGAGGGTCAGTAAGGATGCGGGTGAGTCGCTCGGGGTCGTACAGCAGCAGGTTCGGCCGTTTGTAGGTCGCAAAGCGGCGGGCAAAGCCCAGAGTGAGGGCATTGGGGTCAAGGATCTGCTGGGCCTGTGTCACCTCGGTAAACGGCGCGCCAGAAGCGGCTAGTTGTAAGGCGAGGCGTTCGCGGGCGTAGTGGATGAGGGTCTGACGGGCAGTGGCGCGGAGTTGCCAGAGTGCAGAGTCAGGCACACAGCGAAACTCGGCGGGCACCGTGTCCATTGTGCCACGCCAGCGGTCTTGCCCACAGGAGGAAGTCCAGAGACGATCAGCGTCTGCCGAGTCCCACGAGGGAATGTGGACGCCGTTGGTGACGTGACCGACTGGCACCTCCACCTCAGGCCAGCGAGGAAAGAGGCGCTGAAAAATGCGCCGACTTACTCGCCCATGTAAGCGACTGACCCCATTCACTGCTCCGCTGCCGCGAAGAGCAAGGTAAGCCATGTTGAAAGGCTCATGAGGATCGTCTGGATTTGCACGGCCCAGGGCGAGCAACTCGGAGACATTAAGCCCCAAAGCGTTCTGGGCGTACCAGCCGAGGTAGTGCTCTATAAGGGCCGGCGCGAAGCGATCAAAGCCGGCGGCCACCGGGGTGTGGGTCGTAAAGAGATTGCCCGCGCGGGTGACCGTCAACGCAACATCAAACGGGAGACCGGTCTCTTCCATGAAACTGCGAGCCCGTTCCACTACGGCGAAGGCGGCATGTCCTTCATTCAAGTGACAGACCCCAGGATAAATTCTCAGTGTACGCAGCAGCCGCCACCCACCGATCCCGAGCATCAGCTCTTGGGTCAGGCGTAGTTCCGGCCCACCGCCATAGAGTTCGCTCGTAATGCCGCGATGGAAGGGCGGGTTGGCAGGATCGTTGCTGTCGAGGAGGTAGAGTTTGACTCGCCCAACCTGCGCTTGCCACGCACGCAGCCACACGTGATAGCCGGGTAAGACGATCTTTAGCCGTATCCACTCGCCGTTTGCGGCCCGTAACGGCGTGATCGGCAACTGCAACGGATCGTTATATTGGTCAGTTGCTTGCTGCGG
>CAYOZX010000382.1:0-2968 GCA_964408515.1 uncultured Acidobacteriaceae bacterium
CTACCGCGCCGAGCGGTCGCCGGTTGCTGCCTAACCAGCGCATGAAGCTGGCGTGCCGGGGCGGCCACTTCTATAAGAAAGAATCTGCCTTCTCTGTGGCCGCCCCAGCACGCAGCTTATGCGCGATTCGTTAGACCGCGCCCAGGAGGAACTCTATGCGTCTCCCTACTTCCCTTCTAGTTCTCCTTCTCGTCCCACGTCTCGCCGGTTCTCAGGTCTCCCACTCTGCGTCAGCCGCTCCCTTACACGGATTTGTCCCAGACTCCGCCACGGCCGTGCGCGTCGCCGTGGCAGTCTGGATCCCGCTGTACGGCGAGCAAGCAGTCATGGATCGGCAACCTTTTGTTGCAAAACTCGAGGACAGCGTCTGGACGGTTACTGGCACGCCATTACCCCAATTGTCTCCCACAATCGTGCTCAATGGCGTCGCTGTGGCAGGGGGGGCCGTAGTGCCAATCGCTAAGATCGCGCAAGGGAATGCACGCTGCCTTGGGGTCTTCCAGGGATGGGTAGGGGCGCGGTCTAACCAGCGCATGAAGCTGACGTGGCGCGGCGGCCGCTTGAAAAGGAACGGTTCTGTCTTAATGGCGGCCGCCGCACCACGCAGCTTATGCGCGATTCGTTAGCTGGCGCCAACAACACGGAGGTGCCTGTGCAATCCATCGTTCCGAAGCTCCAGTTTGCCCTCGCTGTGCTCCTGATCCCCGCGGGCGCCCGCGCACAGGCTCTTGCTCCTGGGAAGTGGTCCGGTTCAGGCACCGACCCTTCTGGCAATGTCAAAACGGTCACTTATAACGTGGTGCCTAGTGGTAGCTCACTGTCCATCACGCTGTTCGACCCTGCCTCAGGTGATTCCATTCCTTTCAACGATGTGCGTCAAGCTGGCGACAGCCTTCTATTCAACTGGGCCGGGGGACGAGACAAGGGTCGCCTCGTCTGCAAGCTGGTACGGCAGACGGATGGGGCTTACGAGGGCAGCTGTCTCGATCCAGAGAACCACCAGGGGCACATGCGAATGATCCCGCCCGCGAAACACTAGGGCTCCGATCGGCGCCAGCTAACCAGCGCATGAAGCGCGATTCGTTAGGCGGCACCGCGACGCACATGACTGACCATTCGCCTGATAGCAGGGTAGGCCGGTACGCCATCCCGCAGGCAATCATCGCCGGCGGCGTCGCGATGTTCTTGGTGATCTTCGGCAGTCGATGGCTGAACCTTGCCTTGTCACTCAGGAAGACTCAGGACGGCCGCGTCGCGCTTATGATCGGTACCTTTCTTCTCGTCGCCACCCTCACGGTTTTTTGGCGGGTCCTCAGACGAGCCAAAGACCCGTCCCTTTACCGCGCCAAAGGGCGGGCTTGGACGTTGACTGAAGATCCGCGCGACGCCATGCGAGCTCTGGTGGCTGGAGTCACGCTAGGCGTCGGGATCCTAGGAGTGCTATGGATCATTGTCGGGCGCAACTCAGCACCGTGAACCCAGCGGTGCCGCCTAACCAGCGCATGAAGCTGACGTGGCGCGGCGGCCGCTCGAAAGGGAACGGCTCTCTCTTGATGGCGGCCGCCGCACCACGCAGCTTATGCACGATTCGTTAGGCCGCTGCGACGATCGCACCAGAGGTTCGTGTTGATTCGACTTCTCCGAACTCAACCCCAGGTTCCGATTCGCCCACCGATGGCCGGCTTGGCTGTCACACGAGTTGGGATCAGTCTCTGGAACCCGGATCCCGGAGTTCGGATTCCCGAGCGCCCTTCCGATTGCCCTGTTTGCGGACTCTCGGATTCCGTTCCTTGCGACGAACCAACGAGCTGGATCGATGGGCTGAATCGAGCGGCAGGCATACGCCTGGAGATCATCGCGAAGCACCCCGCCCGGAACTTCCACCAAACGCCACTCCTGTTCATCCATGGAATGCTCCACGGAGCTTGGTGTTGGGATGTGCACTTTCTCGACTGCTTCGCTCAGCGCGGCTGCGCCGCGCACGCCGTCAGTCTGCGTGGGCATGGGGAGAGCGATGGACGGGACAGGCTTCGGTGGACCCGAATCGCCGATTACGTCGAAGATGGCGCGAATGCCGTCTGCCAACGCCCCAGCCCGCCCATCCTGATTGGCCACTCCATGGGCGGATTCGTGATCCAGAAGTACCTGGAGGGTCACGACTGCCCCGGAGCCGCGCTGTTGTCATCGCCACCGCCTGCCGAGCTTCTGGGGACGACCGTGCGGATCGCCCGGCGGCTCCCGCTCGTCTCGCGAAAACCAACCTCTCGCTCAGCGTGCTACCCGTGATCGCCACTCCGCAGTTGGCGCGGGAGGCGTTCTTTCAGCGGACTTCCCGAGAATGCTGACCTATTGGAAGCTGATGCTGGTCACCGTCTCAACTGTGGTAGCGAACAGCTGGCCACACGTTTCCTTGAAGAGTCGTGAGCCTCAACCGCCCAGTCGGTTCCGACCGCCGCCTCGCTATCATCCGCGGGCGCCTGGACCCGCCGCGGGTGTGCCAGGTCCGTCGCGGGCCGATGGACGCCGGAGGAGGTCGAAAGGTGGTCGTGGAGGTGTCGCGGTGCCCTGGCTCCGCGGGCCACCTCGCCGTTCAGCCGCAACGACCGACGCCTGATTACGCCGCGACGACCTGACGTCCCGAGCTCGTCGTACGCGTCCGCCGCTCCGGCTTCCTGCCGGCAGGGACGACCACGAGGATCGGCGCCGGCAGGTCGCTGAGCAGCCGCTCGGTGACGCTGCCCACCAGCATCCGCTCCACCAGTCCTTTGCCGTGGCTGCCGACCACGACGACATCGGCCTGCCAGGCCTTAGCCTCTGCCGCGATGCCGATATCGGCGACGGCGTGCCGGATCGCACGCTCGGCCTCCGGACCGACCATCGGCCAGACCTTCCCGGCGCAATCCTCCCTCATCAAGGCCAGGTACCCCCCACCTTTCCCCGGCGCAGGGGTCCTCCGCCAAAACGGGCC
>CAYOZX010000383.1:0-2957 GCA_964408515.1 uncultured Acidobacteriaceae bacterium
CTTTGCAGCGAATGGAGGCAAAATGGCGAAGATGGCAAAGTGGCGTCGGCACACCCTGGAGTTCAAACGGCAGGCCGTCGAACGGATGAAGACCTGCGAGAACATTGAGGCTTTGGCGCGGGAACTGAAGATTCAGCGGAAGCTTCTATACACCTGGAAGTACCAGTTCGCAGGCCGCCCCGAGCCGCGGCATGCGAATTTGGCAACCACCACAGAAGAACGCAAAGATAAACAACTGCGGGACGAGATCACGAAACTGAAGTCGGCGTTGGCGGAGAAGACGCTGGAAAACGATTTTTTCAGACTTGCCTTGCTCAGGGTCAAGGAGCGACGCCAGCAGAGCGAAGAGACTGGCGGCTCGGCATCTACGAGATCATCCAATCGCGGACGCAAGAGCAAGGCAGGCTGAACGTGGAACGGATGTGCTACCTGGCCGGAGTCAGCCGGGCCGGCTATTACCGGGAGTTGCTGGAGAAGAAACCGGATGAGGCCGAGATGGCGGTGCGGGCCACCATTCAGGAAGTCGCGCTGGCGCATCATCGACGCTACGGGTACCGGCGCATCACGCTCGAACTGCATGAGCGGGGCATGGTGATCAATCACAAGCGGGTGCTGCGGATCATACGAGAGGACAACCTGCTGGCCATTCGCTACCGCAAGTACATCCTGACGACGGACTCGCAGCATGAGCAGGAAGTGTATGTGAACCTGGCGGCGCGCATGACCGTGAGCGCGATCAACCAGCTCTGGGTGGCCGACATCACCTACATCCGGTTGCGGGTGGAGTTCGTGTTCCTGGCAGTGATCATCGATCGATTTTCGCGCAAGGTGATCGGCTGGGCACTGGATCGCACGCTGGCCGCGCGAGTGGCGGTAAAAGCCCTGCGCCAGGCGGTCGCGCGACGGCAGCCGCCGCCCGGCGTAGTGCATCACTCCGATCGGGGAGTCCAGTACGCCTGCGCGGAATATGTGGAGGAACTCAAGACCCACAGCATGGTCCCGAGCATGAGCCGGCCGGGGAATCCCTACGACAATGCGGTCTGCGAAAGTTTCATGAAGACCTTGAAGCAGGAGGAGATTTACTGCAACCAATACCGGGATTTTGAGGAGCTATCCGGACATCTGGAAGAGTTCATCGAAAACTATTACAACCGCCGGCGGTTGCACTCCGCGTTGGGGTATCGCACGCCGGAGGATTTCGAGCGCGACGCCGCAGCGGCAGCCGTGCCGGCTGTGCTCCCAGCGGCTGCGACCATGGAATATTTCCGTCCGCCGCCGCCGGCGAAGATGCCGGGCTCGTCAACTCCGCAGGCAGGAGGGAGCGCATGAGCACCTCAAGGGGCGTGTGGGACCTCTCCGCTGGCAGTGGCAGTGGCGCACACAGGGGGCGGGGGCGCGAGGCGAGAAAAAGCGGCGCGCAGGGTGCGCCGCAGATAGTCCCGGGGATCGCCGTGACGGCGCGGAAACCCAGGGCTGCCAAGTTCGAGGACGGTTCGCACTGGAACGGGGAAGGCGCCCTGAGAGAACAATTCCCGCGCCACCCCAAGATCCACGATGCTCCAATCCGGTTGTGGAAAGCGCTCGGTAATGTGCCATCGCCGCATGCAGTGTTGATAGATCTGGATGGCCTGGGCCGGCGTGAGGTGCGCCACATCGGCAACTGGGCCATCACTTTCCAGGGGGGCTGTGGGTGGCGTGGAGATCCACGAGGTCGACTCCAGCCAGTGTTCCGCCTGGGAAGCCAGGCCGGCGCGGGCGTGCAGGAGCTTGACCCAGGGCTGTCGGCTGAGGGTGCGGCGCTGGGGCTTCTGGTTGGTGAACCCGGCCAATCGTCCGAGATGGCGCCAGTCGGCGCTGGCGGGGTCGCCGCGGTAAGTGTGGGCGAGGCGCCGGGCGACAGCCGTGGCCAGAGCAGGCGGCAGCGGCTGCTGGCTGAGGTGGAGCCAGGCTTGCAGACGGCCAGGGCTGGTTTGAACCACAACGCAGGGCTCGAGTCCATCCCGGCGCATGGTTTCGAGCACTTCCGGGCCAGCCTGGTCGAGATCGAGCAGAAGGTAGCCCGCGTTCCGGCCCTCAGCGTAAGGATGCAGGTAGATATCGCATCCCTCCCGATTGCGCAGGCGGAGGAAGCGGATGGTGGCCGCGCTCATCAACTGGGTGGCGCTCCACAACCGTTCTCCGGGGAAGGCTGTGCGCGTCGCGTGGTGGATCAAACGGAGCAGATAGAGATCGTGCGGCATGGCCGCGAGCTGGCGGCGAATCGCCTGCCAGGTAAGAAAGAAACCGCGATCCAGCATGTCACCATGCTGCGATCGAATGGCAAGATGTACAATCGATTTTCAGCGAACGGCAACTGCGTCTTTTCCGCCGTGTCTCACCGAAGGGGTTCACCCCATTAATCCGTGTGCATCCGCGTCCATCCGTGGCTAATGCCGTTTTTCCCCCGCCAGCTCAGCCAGCACAGCCCGAAGTTCCCGCAGGCGGGGAGGCTTGGTTAGAACGCGATCCACGTGCGGTGGCGCCTCTCCATCCGCGGCGAGGCGCTGGCCCCATCCGGTCAGCATAATCACGGCCGTCGAAGGGCGCGCTGCTTTCACCGCGCTCGCGACCTGGCGGCCGTCGATGCGAGGCATCCCGAGGTCCGTAATCACGATCGCGAACTGGTCCCCGCCCTTGGCCGCGCGAAAGGCGTCAATGCCTTCCTTCCCGCCATTTGCTGTGACGACTGTGTGCCCATCGGCTTCCAGCGAGTCGCGGAGCGACTTGAGCAGCAGCGGATCGTCGTCCACTACCAGGATTCGCATACGCGGCGGCTTCGGCGGGCTGCTCCCGTCCGCCGAATCGCTCGTCTGACCGGTGGCAAGGGGAAAACCAAGACGCATCGTAGTTCCGGCGCCGGGTGCGCTCTCGATCTCGACCTCCGCCGGGTCCACGTTCGGCCCCGATTGGACCATCGC
>CAYOZX010000384.1:0-2951 GCA_964408515.1 uncultured Acidobacteriaceae bacterium
GCGCAAGGCGAGCGCGGCGCGGCGGGCAGTCTGGCGGACCGGCGCTCGCCGTGGTATAGTGGACCGCAACATCGCCCCTCCCCTGCAGCGACACCCACCCCCCCTGTCCCTCCATCAGGTCCTCGCCTGAGACCCCCAGCGCATACACGGGTTTATCCGCCAGCCCCTGGAAGGCGTACAGGCTGCGCGCTCCGGTGCTGTCGAGAAAGGTCAATCCCGCCGGCGTGGCCAGCGCCAGGCCGTTTTCATACCCCACCACGTCGGTCACATGATCGGCGATCAGCCCGTCCGACCGCGTCAGAACCTGGCGCTGATTGCCTTCGGCGTCGAAGCGCACCAACCCGTTGGCGGTTGCGACCTCCACCGTTCCCTGCGTGCCGGGCAGAATCCGGTTCACACAGAACACATGCTCGTCTTCCACATGGCGGGCACGGCGCTCTCCGGACTCAAGCACATCCAGGCCGCGGTCAAAATAGCCGATCCACAGGCGTCCGCGGCTGTCGACCGCCAGCGCGGAGACATTGTGATCGCTTAACACTGCCGGCTCCGGCTGCAGCAGCGGCCGCCAGGCCAACCCAGGCTTGTCCCGCCGGTACAATCCACTTCGCGTGAGCGCAAACGTCGCTTCGCCGCTGCGGAACAACTGGCGCACTTCGGCTAACTCCGGTCCGCCAGTCAGCCCGCGGGAAAGCCGTCTTTCCCCGAGCGCAATCGGAATCAACCCCTGATCTTCCGACCCCACCAGCAGCTCACCCTCGCCCGGCAAGAGAGCCGTCGTGAGAACCCCTGTGGCGAGCGTGTGCGAAAAGCGTCCGCCGTCGAACACGGCCACGCCCAGCACGGTGCCGACGTAAGTCTTTTCTCCGGAGATTGCGATGGCCTGCACCTGCGGATCGGGCAGCCCCTGCCCTTCGCCGAACGATTCGGTCTCGCCCGCGTGCCAGTGGAGCACGCCTCGATCCAGCGTTCCCACCCACAAATCAGACTCGGCGCCCGCAAGCGCAGTCACGTACATGCCGCCGAGGGTGGGATGCAGGACCGAGATCCGCCTGCCGTCATAAAGAAGGACACCGTGCTTTCTGGTGCCCATCAGCAGATGGCCTGAGGCCGAGGGAAGGACCGCCGTGATCTTGCGGCTGTCAGGGTCCTGCGCGATGATCTGCCGGAAATTGCGTCCGTTAAAGGCGAGCACGCCCAGGTCTGCCGTGGCGACGATCAGTTCTTCCTCGTTGGAATCCGCCAGCACTGCGGTTGCCATCGCGTTCAGGGGAGACGATGGCAGCTCCTGCCCCACGGCATAGTGGTGAAGCAACTTGCCGTTGGCGTCATACTGCGACAACCCCGCCGCACCCGCAATGTAGAGGTCGCCGTGAAACTGCGCCGCCCGCTCGAACATCTTGAAGGTGCTGAGGGCTTCGAATTTCGGAGCCGGCGAACCGGTCACGGCTCGGACCGTGAAGCTGATCTCGCGCTCGGAGCGCAACTGTTCCGCAGCCAGCCGCCACACCCGCGACGCCCGCCATGCCGTCAGCCCACCGGCCGCAATCAGCAGCCCCGCTACCGCCGCCACTGCAACCGAAACGCCGCGAAGTCGCTGCATCGATCTTCTGCCTGTCCGGGAAGATGAACTATAAACCCAGGCACAACCAGTCAACCACTCTGCACGGGGAAAACCAGACAGGGGAGGATGGAAAGAAAGGGATTTATGGGATGGACCGCATCGCGGCCTGTGTGCGAGGCAGCAGATGCCGTGTCAGCCGGGAAACGACTCAAAAGGATTGACGGGCCGTAATCCTCGCGCTCAGCGCAAAGTATCAGCGAAGCCCCAGGTAGTTGCCATATCCGACAATCACCGTCGAGCCGACCAGCAGCAGCAGAGCCAGGGCCAGCATTCGCCCCGCCGGCGCTCCCGCGCCCTTCCACTCTTTCAGACCGATGCCCCACAAGCTGCTGAAGATGATGATGCTGGCCATGTGCAGCGTCCAACTGGAGAACTTGTACTTCCCCATCTGCGTCTCGCCCATGGTGTAGAAGAAAAACTGGAAATACCACGTGGTGCCGGCCAGCGCACAGAACAGATAGTTGGCGAGCATGGGCACGCGCCTGCTCTCGTCCTTCTCCATCGGCGGCGGTTCTGCCACCGCCACTTTGGCCTGCCGTGCGTCTCCCATATGATCCACTACCTCGCGGCTGGGCGCATCCAGCGCGGTTTCGATGGTTGTCTCCGGGCCGTGAAACTCCGGCTCTCGCGTTCTGGAACTGAAGTATTGATATCCCGTCTGGTTGCGGAGGTTCAGAATGACGCACCACACGAAGTTGGTGGTGAATCCGCCGATCAGCACCACCACCAGCACGGGCAGCCCCTGCCACAAATTCGGCGTTCCATGCTTGATCGTGAGGGCCTTAATGGGATCGCCCGCCGCCAGCGCGTAAGCGAAACAGGCGCTCATCACGCCCGAAAGGGTCGCCACCGCCACTCCCTTTTTGAGGTCGAATTCCTTGATGACGGCCTTCTGCTGCTCCGGCGACATATTGCGCTCTTTATAGATCCCCGCAATTCCCGCTGCCGCGATGCCCAGCAGACAAACGAAAATACCCAGCAGAATGACTCGTCCTGAGACAGTCCCCACCACCTGAGTCATGAATTCGCCTCTAAAAATAGGTGGCATCAGGGTGCCAAATGCAGCACACAGTCCCAGCACCACCGCCATTCCCAGAGAAAGACCCAGATAGCGCATGGTCAGCCCGAAGGTCAGCCCGCCGACTCCCCACAGCAACCCGAAGAAGAAGGTCCAGAACAAAACGCTCCACGGCGCCTCCGACAACACAGCCCCCAAGTCCCGGGTCATCAGCAGACCCAGGGTCCAGGGTGCGATGATCCAGCTGAAAAACCCTCCCGCCAGCCAGAACGTCTCCCAGGCCCAGCGCTTCACCCCGCGATACGGCACGTA
>CAYOZX010000385.1:0-2941 GCA_964408515.1 uncultured Acidobacteriaceae bacterium
GCGTTGCCGCCCAGTTTTCTGCGAAGGCCTCGAACGACCACATCGACAACATTGCTTCCGCCGAAAGGCTGCTTCCAAACCTCACGCAGCAATTCGTCGCGTGTCACCACGCTGCCGGGACGCTGTGACAAGTAAGACATCAACTCGAACTCCAGTTTTGTGAGATTGAACCGGGCGCCGTCGCGGGTTGCTAACTGGCGGCGGGGGAGATCAAGCTCGACCTGAGGTTTCGAAGAACCAACCCACTCCCGCGACAGGTCGCTGCCGACGAACTCCAACATCCAATGCATCGGACCCTGTGGCCCAAACGGAAGCACGGCGGTGTGGATGAGCGACTGACCGATCGAGACAGTCAGGCTTGGTTCGAGTTCAAACCCGAGATCCCTCACAGCCTGTGGAACCGACGCAGGTTCCAGGATCGCCGTAAACACCCCCACTGCTCGCGGATTCTCCAGATACGCTCGCTTGGCATCCAAAACGCAAGCCGCCCACTCCGGACTTTGGCGTTCTCCCAGGGCGCGCGACAGCAGACAGCGAATCAAAAGGTAGGGCCGTTGCGGATCGCTCCCGCGAGCCTGCACGTAACTAAGCCAAACCGCCAGCAGCGGATCGCACTCGGCCAGAGATCGCGGGATATCCTGAGGCCGCGCCATGACGTAAAATCCGCCCACTTCTCCAGTGCTTCCTCGAACCACCGAGAACAGGTGCGCGGCTTGTTTCCACCACTCGGACATGATGGCAGCGCCACTGTCACCCTCATGGAGTCGTGCTATGTCCAAAATCGGGTCGCGATCGGCGGGTCTGGCCCTTTCGACAGGTAGCGTAGCCCCGGAAGGAAAGAACGCCTCGCGTAGGACCGGGCGCTCCAACAGGAACAACAAGTCGGCTGTGTGCCGCCAAGTATCTCGTGCTCCCGCAACCACCAACTGATCTCGCATAGATTGCCAGGCTGCTCGTTTCAGTTTCCGGGTTCGGACAGGGTCCATAGCCGCCACGCGGGACTCAATAGCCAGGCGAAAGGCATCGTGGAACACAAGCCCGTCGGCCGCCGCCTCGACGAATGAAAGCTGGCGCAGATTCGCCAAAATGTTCTCGGCGGAATGGTCCGGCAGCATCGCTTCGAGAACGGGTCTGGTAACCCGGCGAACGAGAGATGCGGCTTCGATCGCTTCCCTCAGCACGGGGTCGGCGATTTCGTTTACGCACGTGAGCGCCAGGTAATCGATAACCTGATTGAGTTCCAGGTCGCCGCTGAGAGCGTCGGGTTTGTCTGCAAGACTGGCCGTACACAACTGGAGAGCGAGAGGATTTCCTCTAGAGAAGCGGGCAATCCGGTCCTGGACAGCTTCCGTGAACCCGCGGCTGGCCAGGAAGGCTGCGACATCTGCCTCCGGAAGAGGACCCAGCCGCAAATTCAGCACATGGTCCGCCCAACCGGGCGCAGCTATCCAAGGGGCGGTAGCGAGCGAACGCCCCATGATAATGAACCTCGCCGATATCGGCAGGGCAGGAAGGAACTCTGTGCGCAACCAACCATCCAGAAGGCGCAGGGCTTCGTAGTTGTCCAAGGCGAAAACCATCGGCTCGGCTAAGGCACCGAGCGCAGCCGCCACCTCGGAGACATTTCTCAATTCCACGCCGAGCGAGGTTCCGATGGCACCCAAGAGGCCGTGCGGAACCGGCTCGATGCCGCGGCAATCGAGCAGGCGCACCTGCCGGCCCCGAGCAGCCGATTCTCGCTCAAATACGCGCACCAGACTTGTCTTCCCGATGCCACCAACGCCATGCAGGAGCACGATGAGCGGTCCTGTGGGATCGAACAGCGTGGCAAGCCGAGCCAACTCGCGCGCCCGCCCGCTGAAACGGTAAGCGTGAGAGCGCTCAAGACTGTCCTTGATGGTACTCATGCGACATCGTAATCCATTGAAATACAGAGAGTTATCAATGATTTTGATTTCTCATCGCGATCTCATCCCAGCCTCATGCACGCCGGGCCAACTGGCCCCAAACTGACAGTGTAAGGAGGATACGTCATGAATATCAACGAACAAAAACTGCACGCGCTGCTGGGCAAGGTTGTGTCGGACTTCGGCGCCGTGTTTCAAGCCCCGCTGATCCTGATCGGGGACAGCCTAGGCCTGTACCGCGCGATGCGGGATGGCCAACCGACCACTTCGGTCGCGCTCGCAGAACGAACGGACACGGCCGAACGGTACGTCCGGGAGTGGCTCAATGCACACGCGGCGGCGGGTTATGTCGACTATCACCCGGAAAATGGAACATACTCGCTGTCGCCGGAGCAGTCCATGCTGTTCGCCGAGGAAGGCGGCCCCGCGTTCATCGTGGGCGCCTTCCAGGTGGCGACGGGAGCGGGGGCCATCCGCCCAGCACTGGAACAGGCATTCCGAACCGGCGAGGGGCTACCTTGGCACCAGCACGACCACCAGGTCTTTCATGGAACGGAGCGCTTCTTTCGCTCCGGCTATGTTGCCAATCTGGTCTCGAACTGGATACCGTCGATCACCGGAGCTCAGGAATCTCTGACGAGGGGTGGCTGCGTGGCAGATATTGGCTGTGGCCATGGGGCATCCACTCTCCTAATGGCGCAGGCATTCCCGAACTCGCGGTTTTTCGGCTTCGATTCCCACGCCGCCTCCATTGAAGCGGCACGGGAGCGGGCCGCGGCCAAGGGTCTGTCAGACAGGGTCCAGTTCGCCGTCGCCGGAGCCAAGGACTTTCCGGGGACGGGCTACGATCTGGTTACGATCTTCG
Organism: uncultured Acidobacteriaceae bacterium; assembly: GCA_964408515.1. Classification (GTDB taxonomy): domain Bacteria; phylum Acidobacteriota; class Terriglobia; order Terriglobales; family Acidobacteriaceae; genus CAYOZX01. The sequence continues at coordinate 2,773 of CAYOZX010000385.1, forward strand.
ATGCTCTCCACGACTTGGGAGACCCGGCAGGCGCCGCCGCGCATGTCCGCTCCACCCTGAAGCCGGACGGAGCCTGGATGATCGTTGAGCCCTATGCCGAGGATCGGCTGGAGGCGAACTTCAATCCGGTTGGCCGCGCGTACTTCTCGGCCTCGACGCTGCTTTGCAC
>CAYOZX010000386.1:0-2935 GCA_964408515.1 uncultured Acidobacteriaceae bacterium
CCGCCGCTGCGCAACCGGCACCGATCGCAGCCAGAAAGGAACGCCGACTGGTCATGGTTAAAATCCCCCTCTAAAAAGACCGACCGTCCGTCCGGTAGACATATACCAGATTCCCAGGTCCCTGTCAACGAAAAATGTAGTCGAAAACTGTGATTCAGACAGTACGGGCGGGCTACCGGGCTGACAGTGAGAGGGGGACGGAGAGTTGTGCGGCTGGCGAAAGCGAAGGGCGGCAGCCTGGATCAGATCGGTAGGCTTTCAGGGGCGATGGGATGAAGGCTCTTGGACCCGCTGGTAGGGAAATCTGCCGCGAATGTTCTGGTTAAAGTAACCGCCCTTAGAGGGAGCTCCCAGCAGATCCCGATAGACGCTAGGCGGGACGAGCCCGTACTGGTAGACTGCACCATTATGGAATTGCAGTTCCAATACGGCCGACTGGGCGTCGTGACCAGCAGACCGCAGGGTTGAAGACTCCACCAACGTACGCTGCATAGACACCTCCGGATCGATCACGATGAGAACTGGCGACTGCTATGGAGAGCGCGCCGTTTCCAGCAGCGAGTATTGCTCGCGCTCGATGCGCCGGAGTTTCTCCCGCAATTTGCCGCGCACAGGCTCGGCAATCTCCAGCAGGATTCGGCTGTATTCCGCCAGGGTGAGCAAACAGAAGCGCTGGCGGTAGTACACCGCCACGACTTCCAGGGTGGGGGAGAGAAGTTGCCAGGTGCGTTCCCAGACGCCGTGCGTCAAAGCTTGCCGCTGGCGTAAAACCAAATGCGCCTGGACCAGGGTGTAGGCCAGCAGCACCATCAGGGCCTGGTTGACGACCAGGGAGAAGGCACAGGAATGCATGCGGGTGAGATCCCAGAAACATTTGTACTGGCGGTGGCGTTCTTCGATGGCGGAGCGCAGTGCATAAGTGGAGCGGATCTGTGGGGCCGAAAAACCCTGCGCTGTGCTGACCAGCACCCAGTCTTTGGTTTGGCCGTGGTCGTCCAGTTCGCGGTTCACCACCGCGGTCAACGGCACCGGACATTGACTCCAACTGAGCAGTCCCCGGCCCAGGCCAAGCAGGGTCTGTGGCTGGATCACGGGCGCTGCCGGCGGGCCAGACGGAACTGCGGCGGCGGCTTCGACCTTGCGCTCAGCCAGCGTCCGTTGGCGTTTGGCTTCGCGCTTCTCCACCGCTGCCGGCCGCGGCGAGGCGGTCTCGGCCGGCGGCGGTGCGGGGGGAGGAACGTAGTGTTCCCAGGCGAAGCCGCGCAACCGGGTCAGCCCGATGGCGTCCGCATACAGGTCCATGTTGGTACGCAGCGGGACGATGGTATCGATCGCCAACTTCTGTTTCAGGTGTCCCATGCGCTCGCCATCGATCAGCCCGCGGTCCACGATGAGAACTTTGATGACGCCTTGGTGCACGGCCCGGACTACCTCTTCCACCAGTTCATAGAGGATGGGGCATTCATGCTGCCGGCCGGACAGCACGCGGGCCGCCACCACGAAGAAGAAGTCCAGCTGGCGGTTGACGTGGATCAGACTCACCAACTTGTAACAGCGGTGTTGCTGATAGCGCTGGTCGCGGAGATCGACTTCGTCGGGGTTGACCGGGTGGTGGTGCTCATCGAACCAGAGCAAATCCGATTGTTGGTAGTGCTCATTGTCGGGCACGAACAAATAAGATGCATCTCCGATAAACAGCCCCTCGGGGTCGAATAGACCGAGAGACCGTAAACATCGCGGCACTTCGCGATTGAACCAGGCGTGCAACCGATCGGTCTTGGTGTCATGAGCGAACTTGCGCAGGAAGTCTTGATCGCAGGGAGTCTGGCGATCGTAAGCGTTCTTGTCATTGAAGCCTGGGCAGGCCAAAGTCACGTCGCCGGTCTCCGGATGCCTGGTCTTGCGGCCGCCCATCTCTGGTCCCAGGGCCTCGATTAAACCGCCGCAGCGCAAGATGCGCGGGAAAGCGTGATAGCTTTGGGCGCCGTGGAGTTTGAGGCTGAGTTCGCTAGCCAAATAAACCCAGACCGGCACTTCCTGCTTTTTTCGCGGCGTGGGATAGGTCTCGGCCAAGCGTTGGATGACCTGCCGCCGGATGAGGTGGCGGAACCAATCGGCTTCGGCGGCTTCCGAGACGTGTTCCAGATAATCGACATCGCCGTGGCGCAGAGCGTCCAGCACGAAAGAGCGGTCGTACTGGAAGGCGACGAGGTTCATTATTTTTTCCGACGGCGGGCCGCGGGTTTGGGTGGCGGGAGTTGCAGAACGGCTTCCAGGCGGTCGATGTGAGCCACCATCTGTTGGTGCAGTTTGACGAGTGCGGCGCGGGCCTGGCGGAAGCGTCGATAGTTCTCGGTCAACTGGCGAAAGTGGGCGAGTTCGCCGGAAGGCAAGGTGCGCAAGCGAGTTTTGCCGTGCTCGGACCAGGAGATCACGGTGGAGATGTGTGGGGGCCCCTGGTCGGAGGCGCAGTGACAGGAAGGCTTGCCGCAGCGGGTGCGCAGGTCGTAGACGGAACCTTTGACGAGTTGTCGTAGCGGGAGCAGCGTATCGAGCTGATGCTGATAGCGGACGAATAGCGACTGGAGGATCTGGCGTAGACGGCTGGCGCGTTCTGCGGAGGTGGCCAAAGGCAGACCCTTACCTTCCTTTATGCTATATATCATAAAAACATAAAGAATGGAAGATGGTTTATCGAAAAAAACGCGGCCAGCGAAAAATATTTTGAAGGGGAGAAGCAATGGCTGACGGGTTACCGACTTCCCAGCGGCGGGAAGGCGGCCAAAGCCCTGTGAACAGGCTGTTCCGACGCTTCCACCCCCGGTCCGGGAGTCCTACCGGCCAAGACGGGCTAAACTACTGTCTGAATCGCAGTAATCCGCCATTAATCAGCCATAATCCGCCATTAATCCGACCGCCGCCCAACAGGAATCAG
>CAYOZX010000387.1:0-2935 GCA_964408515.1 uncultured Acidobacteriaceae bacterium
AATGGCGGGATTTCGGCTCCCAAAACCCAAATCTGAAAGGAGTCACATTCATGCGCGTTCTAGTCATGGTCAAGGCCAACAAGGACTCGGAAGCAGGCGTGATGCCCTCGCGCGAGCTCCTCACCGCGATGGGCAAGTTTAACGAAGAACTGGTGAAAGCCGGTGTCATGCTCGCCGCCGAGGGACTTCAACCCAGTTCGAAGGGTAAACGCATTCGTTTTTCAGGGGGAAAACACACGGTGATCGACGGCCCGTTTACCGAGACCAAGGAATTGGTCGCCGGCTTCTGGCTGTGGCAGGTCAGGTCGATGGAAGAGGCTGTCGAGTGGCTCAAGCGCAGCCCGTTTGACGGCGGTGCCGAAGTCGAGATTCGGCCGGTGTTCGAGGCGGAGGACTTCGGAGCTGAGCTCACGCCGGAGCTCAGGGAGCAGGAGGAACGGCTGCGCGAGCAGATCAAGAAACAAAGGGCGTCGTAAGACGTCCTCCGCCCTCGCCTTTCCCGCGGCCGCGCCGGTGAAGGGGAGGAATGGCGAGGGCGGATTTGGCGGCAGCTGGCGGTTGCGGGCCCGCAACATCAGATCGTCGACACGGCCCCGGCGACGCGCTGCACAGCGCGAGAGTTCGAACCGAACTTCCATTGTCTTGCCTGCGCAATGCTGATGATGTGCAGGATCAGAAACAGGGGCACCAGGAATGTGGGAATTAGGCTCAGCGGCGTGACCGTCATAGGCGCCATCGAAGGACCCTGGGGACTAAGCAGACTGGCGGTCGTACCCAGGCTCACGGCGGTAACCAGGTCGGCGATTCCCGCGACTTGCCAGGCGATGAAGCTGGCGCGATGGCCGGGATCAGCAAGCTTCCATGCCACCAGCGTCGCCGTGGCCCCAATGGCCATGTCTCCGTATCCTGCGGGCAGGGCAAAGATGGCCGGCAGAAGCCCGCGAGCCTCGAGCAAAACGAACACAAATCCCATAATTCTCCAGGATTGAACGAAAGTCAGAATGCGGGGGTTCAGAGACAGGACAAACTGCCGGAACCCCTGCGATAGGGCCAACCACAACGAGAAAAGAGCGATGGGTACGAGGGCGGCCAGCGCAACCGCAAATCCGATGCGATGCGCGTCGTTTGTGAACCATCCCAGGATAGAGGCAGCGAGGGCAAAGATAAACCAGGCCGAGATCAACCCGGCGGTGAGCTTCCCGTAGTTTTTCATAGCAAGTCTCCTTGAGTTGTGACCAGATCTGTAACTTGATTTAGGAGTGGCAACAGGGCTTTCCAGGCATCCTCCCCCAGTCTGCGGCGAAAGCGAGATTGAATTTCCTCCCAGGCCGGCAGAACACGGGTGAGAAGCCCTTCGCCGGGCTTCGACAAGCGCACCCAGCGTTCCCGTCGGTCCCGGCCGCGCCGTTCCGCAATCCAGCCACGCCGGCGCAGAATGTGGAGGGTGCGGGTGAGAGTGGTGCTGTCCATCGCAAGAATCGCACCCAGCCGGCTCTGCGATACCTCCCCAGCCAGCGAAAGAGCCTGCAGCACGGTGAACTGCGTCGCCCGCAGACGGAACGGCCGCAACACCTGGTCGTAGCGCTGGGTTAGCGCACGCGAAGCGCGACGGAGACTGGCGCACATGCAAGGCAGGACCGGCATTTGGGGGTGCGTCATAAGTCCAATAGATGTATATGCATCTATTTCGGATGCATGAAAATCTTGACCTCTGTCGATTCTTGTGCCCCCCGTTCGACGTACAAGTGAAGGCAGGATGCCACGAGGCAGGAAGCGGTTATGGCGGAGCAGGAAAAAAAGGCGGCGGCAAGATTCAGATCCATCGCCGGAGGAGCACTAGTCGGACTGGGTCTTCATGTCCTCATGGGAAGCGTCGGCCGGGTTGAATCCCAGTGGAACCACCTGCTGGGCGCGAAGGCGGACGGAGCCTTGGGGCTGCTGCCTTCTGCGGTTCTGGCGGCCTCCGAAGCAGTGCAGTCTTATGCCTGTGATCACCAGACGTTCGTGCTTGGCCTGGCAAAGGCATTGCTATCGCTGTGGCCGTTGCTTCTGATAGCCGGGGGAACGATCTTGCTGCACGACGCTCTCGCCGATACAGTGGGAAGGTTACCGGCGCGTGTCAATTATTTTTCAGAACCAGCCTGCCCGATGTCGATTTCGCCGTTCGTGATTCGACGCATAGATAGAGCGCAGGTCCAGGCCTTGCAGGCCCGGCAGATACCTGGCTCACAGTCCAATTCGCATAAGGAGCAATGAAGATGCGATTCATGATGATCGTGAAGCACGCCGAAAAACAGGGTCCGCCTCCCAAGGAGCTGATGGATGCTATTGCCAAGCTCAGCGAAGAGGCGGTCAAAGCCGGCACCATGCTGGGCAACGGCGGGCTCGGGCCAACCGCCCTGGGCGCCCGCGTACGGGTTTCCGGGGGCAAGGTCACAGTGACCGACGGTCCGTTTACCGAGGCCAAGGAGGTCATCGGCGGCTATGCGCAGTTTGAGTTGAAGTCGAAGCAGGAGGCCGTCGACGGAGCGGTCAAGTTCATGGAACTGCACCGCAAATACTGGCCAGGCTGGGAGGGCGAGACTGAAATCCGCCAGATGTTCGGGCCGGAGGACTTCGGCTGCAAGCCCTAGGGACGCTCCCGCTGGGCAATGAGGGCGGTCGCGGCGGATCCCTCGGCTACGCTCGGGATTTCGGCTGCGGGCTCACGCTTCGCCTCGCGGCTCCGCTCACGCCCGCTAGACGCTGGCCTGTGGTGGCGCCCAGAGATCCCTCGGCTGGTCTCGGGATTTCGGCAGCGGACTCCCGCTTCGCCTCGCGGCTCTGCTCACGCCCGCTAGGCGGTGGCCTGTGGTGGCGCCCAGAGATCCCTCGGCTACGCTCGGGATTTCGGCAGCGGACTCCCGCTTCGCCTCGCGGCTCTGCTCACGCCCGC
>CAYOZX010000388.1:0-1725 GCA_964408515.1 uncultured Acidobacteriaceae bacterium
AGAGCGTTGCCCGGCTGTTGATGGACGACTGCGCCGCGTACTCGAACCCTTTGTTGCGAACCGCTTTCCAGGGAAAAACGCAACAGGTCCGCCAGAGCGATTTCCTTGGGGAGAGCCTCGATCTTGATGAAACTCAGCCGCGGGACATAGAACAGCAAGCCCACCAGCTGGCGTTCGCCGTTGAACAAACTGCCACACACGCCCTCAATGAGCACCGAGCTATCGATCCAGGAGCTGAAGTCCTGCTCATGAGAAATGGGAACCCGAACCTTGAACTGACCGCTGCCGGAGGCCACATTCATGGCCAGAGTCATCTCCCGCCACGAAGCGCGATCAATGGAGACCGAGCGGACTACGCCGCGCACCCGCACCCATTGGCTGTCCTGCTGGCCGTCGGCGAGTTCGCTGAGAGTATAGAGATGAGGCGTGGGCAGAGGGGCTCGGCCGAGTACGTGGAAGTCCTGCTCCCGCACCACGGGAGCAAAGCGCCCCGGACCAGTGACCCCCAATACCTCCACGCGATCCCCAAGAACATGGCGAAAGTGTGCCGAATGGTCGCCCTCCACGAAGATGCCGGCGGTGCCATCCTGCACGAAGTAATCAGGGGCGGGCACATCGCCTGTGATTACTCCGCGAATGCGTACCGGGTATCCCAGCCGGGCCTCAGCGGGAGCGAGTCTGCGCACCTGATCGGCGTGGGTAAGGGTGGGCACCCCTGCCCCAGGCTCCGCGAGAGCCGCGCCCAGCAGGGTAACGGCCAGCACCGGGGCGAGTCCTTCAAGGAAAGCCTGGCGCCTTCCAAAGACGTGTCCAGGCTTCGAACTGGGACGGGTTACGATCACGAGAAACACAACCCCGCTGCAGGATACAGCGGATTTGTAGGCTAGGGTATCCGAAACTGGCTGCCTTGGGAAAGCGAGGCACAGGCTTCGCGCCTATGGATTTTCTTCCCAATGATATGCTGACGCGGCAAGTGGTAGATCTGGCGAAGAGAGGCAGGCTCATGGAAACGACGAGACGGGAGGTGCTGAGATGGACGCTGTTAAGCGCGGCTGGGGCCGGTAAGATCAGGTTCCTGGCGCAGCCGGAAGGAAGCCGAAGCAACCGGCCCCGATCGCCGGAGATCAAGATTTGGGCGACATACGGCGACCGCCGTCACGCCTCTCAGACTCCTGCGGCCTGGGAACATGCCTCCCATTCCGGCACGGCCCAACCGAATGCCCATGGGGCAGCAGCGATCGTCCTCAAACCCGAACAGAAATTGCAGGAAATACTCGGCTTCGGCGCCGCTTTCACCGACACTGCCTGCTACATGTTCAACCAGCTTCCTGCCGAGTCAAGGGCGGAGCTCTTCCAGGATCTGTTTCATCCCGCGCAGATGGCGCTGAATGTTTGCCGCATTTGCATGGGGTCGAGCGACTACTCAACCAAGGTTTACAGCTACGACGACGAAGGTCCGGACCCGGAATTGGCTGGATTTTCGATCGCTCACGACCGCGACTACATTCTTCCCATGTTGAAGGAAGCCCGCAGAATCAACCCCGAGATCTTTTTGTTTGCCTCGCCCTGGAGCCCTCCGGGCTGGATGAAGGCTGGAGGATCGATGTTGGGCGGATCGATGCGGCGGAAATACCTGCCGCTGTACGCCCAGTATTTTTTGAAGTTCCTGCAGGCTTACGCGGCAGAGGGCGTTCCCGTGCAGGCCGTTACGCCGCAAAATGAGGT
>CAYOZX010000388.1:1825-2931 GCA_964408515.1 uncultured Acidobacteriaceae bacterium
AGGCTTACGCGGCAGAGGGCGTTCCCGTGCAGGCCGTTACGCCGCAAAATGAGGTGGACACCGATCAGGATGGGCGCATGCCCGCGTGCCTTTGGCCGCAGGAATACGAGATCGAATTCGTCGCTCGCTGCCTGGGCCCCCTATTGCGAGAGAAGGCGATGGCCACCCAGATATGGATTCTCGATCACAACTACAATCTCTGGGGACGTGTCATGGGCGAACTCGAGAATACCGAGTTGCGGCAATTTTGCCAGGGAATTGCGTGGCACGGCTACGTGGGGCAGGCGGAGATGATGACGCGGGTTCACGAAGCCTATCCCGCGGTAGGCATGCGCTGGACCGAAGGCGGCCCTGACTATACCAGTCCTGACTATGGCACCGACTGGACCAGGTGGACACAGGTCTTCATCGACGTGTTGCGGAACTGGTGCCAGTCCATCACTGGTTGGAACCTGGCCCTGGACGAGCAGGGACGGCCCAACATCGGACCATTCCAGTGTGGTGGATTCGTAACCATCCATTCGCAGTCCAAGGCGATAACGCGAAGCGGACAGTACTGGGCCACGTCCCATTTCTCACGCCATATTCGCCGTGGGGCCCGCCGATTCGAGAGCCAAGACTCCCTCCCGGAACTCCGGCATATAGCGCTGGAGAACCCTGATGGCGGCAAGGTCCTGGTCGTGGCCAATTCCGGCCCGGACAGAGCGGTCCCGCTTCAGATGGGCGATATGAGAGCTGACGTGCGCCTGGCGCACGACTCAGTGACGACTCTGGCCTGGGCCTGATGATTCTCTGGAGCAGCTCAGCCACCCGCTGAAACGGCGCGGGAGGGAAGACCGGCAGCGTGCGGGGCTGAACCTTCAATATCACTATCGCCAGAACTGCGGCACAAACTGACGTGCTCTCTCTGGACGTATGATCGTTCACGCAGGCGTCCTGCCCTCGCTGCCAAGGCAGGCTGCAGAGAGCGAGGAATAGTCGGTTGGAGCGGCGTGATTTCTGTCGCGGGGCCATCGCGGCCGGTTGGTTTGCCGCTCCGCAGCAACCGGCTGCGGAGGCGACTTCCACGCCGGGCACGTGCACGGCCGGCTCATGACCACGTTCGG
>CAYOZX010000389.1:0-2917 GCA_964408515.1 uncultured Acidobacteriaceae bacterium
CGCCTGTGGGATCGTTGCGGCCGAGCCAGCCTTCGACCAGCATCAGATCGCCGAGCATCCCCTGTGCGACCATTTCTTTCGCCTTCTTGCAGATCAACGAACTGACGCGTTGCGAGCCGATCTGCACGATGCGGCCGGTGCGTTTGGCCGCGTCCGCCATCTCCGCGCCTTCGGCGGCGGTATGTGACATGGGCTTTTCGCAGTAGATGTCTTTGCCGGCGGAGACGGCGTCGATGACGACCTGCTTGTGCCAGTGGTCGGGAACGGCGGCGACGATACAATCGATATTCTTGTCAGCCAGTAACTCCTGGTAGCGACGCGTCACGGGCAGATCCGATTTCCTCGTAATCTCCCTGGCCAGAGTGTGGCGGCCATCATAGAGGTCGGCGGCCCGCGCGCATTCCACACCCGGTAGTTCGATGGCCTGGGTCAGCAAGCCCGACCCTTGCATGCCGATGCCGATCATCCCGAAGCGAACGCGATCGCTCGCCGCCATGGCCGAGGCGAACAACGGTTCGGGCTCGAGCAGGATGGTCTTGGCAGCAAGCGACACGCCAGCTGCGGCACTGAGTCCCAGAAACTTGCGGCGAGAGAATGTGTCTTTACCCATAAACCCTCCTGTCGATATCCTTGATCAGCTGCTATTTCTTCAACTTCTTGATTGCGACTTCCTTGAAGAACACGACGTCCGTGTCACTGTGATTCTGCAATCCGATGTAGCCCTCTAGTGGTCGAGGGCCATGTTGGGGCTCAAAATCAAACTTCCGCGCCGGCACAGGATCGCCTTCGGTGTAGTCGGTCACCTTGACACCGTTCAGAAAGACGACGGTATGCGGGCCATCCAGCGTGATTTCCATGGTGTTCCACTCGGGGCCGGGCTTCCCTGGTTTGGCCAGCGGCTTGGTCAGAGAATAAAGGGTCCCGGTGATGTGGTAATCGTCTTCGTTGGACTTTTCAGGCTCGTTGTCAATCTGCACTTCGTAGCCGTAGTGCACTGGCATCCATTCCTCGCGGGGCTCGATGGGAATCCGGATGAAGACGCCCGAATTGCTGTTGTGATCGCGCATCCTGTAGACGACCCGGATCACACAGTTACCCAGCTTGCCGCCTGTCCAGTACAGCAGGCCCATGCCGCCTTGGCTCTTGATCAGTCCATCTTCCACCATGTGATTGCCGGGACCGACGTGCTTCCAGCCGGTCAGATCCTTGCCATTGAAGAGTTGTTGCCAATCTCCCGACTGCGCCCACAACGCGAGGGGTGCGCACACAAGAAGCAAACACAGACATAGGCGAGACCTGCTCATGTTTTTCCTCCAACGACATTCAGGCGTTTGTTATTCATCATTCGGCACGCTGACTTCCTTAGCCAATAAGCCGTATTCACTTTCTACAATGTAAGAACAGATCCGAAATGAGTCAGAGTCCACGCCGGCGAGGCGCGCCAGGCGTTCAGCAGCCAGCTGCGCCGGAATGGCATCAATCACGAATTGCCAGTCCGGTGGCATCACTGGAATTTGGAACACCAAGTCTCCCGAATCCGGAGGCAAATTCTGGCCGACCAGCAGAACGGACGCACCCAAACGCTTGAGGTCGTGAGCGACCGCCAGATCCTGTTCCCGCATGCGGTGCCCGTCAACCCAGAGAGCAAAGCGGGCAGCTTTCGTAAACATTTCCTGCGAGCCGTGCCGGAAGCTGCTCGTTCCCATTGCGGTAGCGGGCGACTTGGCGCCTTCCTCCCAGAGGAGGCGCGCTTCATGACACGTTCCCAAACTGCAACCGCGAGCCAGAAAGTAGATGATCGAACCGGGCGCTAGCCAGGCCGTGTCCTCCACCTGCTGCTGCCAGCCTGCCAGCTCTTGCTCTGTTTGCGCAATGGCCGATGTCAGCGAAGCTGCCAAAGCAGTATCAAAACAGTCCACGGTGGCGCTGGCAAGGGCTCCGGCGGCTGCCGCCAGAGTTGTGTAGGTATTGACAGAAATCGCGTGGTCGCGTCCTGCGGGAACGACAATCGGAATCTGCGCCTCGCGGGCGAGAGGTCCATCGCCGGTAGTGGTGATACCGATGACAGTCGCCCCCATCTCGCGAGCCTTGGCCAGCAGGTTAACGATCTCGGTGGTTCGTCCGCTGCGGGAGATGGCAACTACGACCGAATCGGGCAGAAAGACCGCGCCGTGGAGCAACTCAGCAGCGTCCCGCAGATAGACAGGCCGCATCCCCCGAAAAAACAGCGGAGCAGCCGCCAGCGCCGCGTGCCAGCTGCTTCCTATCCCCGTCAAATAAACGTGGTGCGCGTTCCGGACAGTGGCCGCTGCTGTCTGGAGAGCACGTTGTCCTTCTCTGGACAGGTGATCGATTGTCCGTCGCAGTGCTTCGGGTTGACGAAGGATGTCGCGCAGGAAGTGGGTCATGTTGAATGGCCAGGAGATGCCGAGGATCCGGGCGCGTGCAACCGGTTTTCACAACCGGTTGCTTGGTCACCACACCATTATGCTGGCGAACCGCACCGCGGAACAAGTAACGTCAAGATTGCCGTATGCCCGATCACACCCACGCGAGCGTGGTCACCGAGTTCTCCCCCAGTTGGACGTCCGCCAAGCTTTCTCCCATTTGCACGCTCACGGTTCGAGCGCTTGCGGAGTTGGTCAGAACGAGCACGCGGCGCCCATCCGGACCTTCCGTAGCCACGTGACTTACGTCCTGTGCCGCGCTTTGCGAAACGAAGCGCTTGGCGCCCCGGCGGATGAAGCGTGAAAAATGTGCGAAGGCCCAGTACTGGCCGCTACGGGTAATTTCTTTGCTCTGCGAGTTGATGGTCACCAGTCCACCGCACGGAAACGGGCCCAGATTCGGGCGCCCTTGTTCGTCAAGCGCAAGATTCCATCCCGTGATCGACCGGCATCCGTTGCGGAGCGCATCG
>CAYOZX010000390.1:0-2897 GCA_964408515.1 uncultured Acidobacteriaceae bacterium
CTGCGCCCCGACAACACCGTAGACCGCATTTTGGCGGCCGGCAGTGTTGAGGTTGAATCCACGGGCGCGAGGCCTGCTAAAGCCTCATCCCGGCAACTCGAATTGGTGATGGCCGATAAGCAGAGCGCTCTCCGGACGGCCACGTTCTCCGGCGATGTGCGCATGGAAGCCTCCGGCGCCGAGCCAATGCAGGCCAGCGCCGGAAGAGTTCTGTTCAACTTCGCCGGCCGCAACCTGCTGAGCACGGTCTACGCCACGGACAACGTGAAGCTGATTCAGCATCAGAAGCCCGCTACCGCCTCCGCGATTCCGCAGGATGTCGAGATCACCGCTCCGGTCATCAACTTCTCTGTTGCAGACGGGCACAGGCTGGACCGCGCTGAGACTTCCGGGGCGGCGCAGATTGCCCTTAGGCCCTCCGCGCCGGCTTCCGGACAGCAAACCCTGGTCACCGCCGGCAAGTTCCTGGCCCGATTTGACGCGCGTGGTCAACTGACGAGCGTACACGGCGCTCCCAACGCCCGTATCGTTTCCCAAACCCAGGGGCAGGCGGACCGGGTTAGTACCAGCGACGCCTTGGACGCCGCCTTTCATCCCGGCCGCGGCCTCGACTCCATCGTGCAGCAGGGAAATGTCGCGTATCAGGACGGCGAGCGCAAGGCGTGGGGCGATCACGCCACCTATAGCCCGGCTGATCAGGTTCTGACACTCACCGGCTCTCCCCGCATCGTTGATGGGGGCATGACCACCACGGCGCAAGCGATGCGCCTCAACCGCGCCACCGGAGATGCCTTTGCCGACGGCGACGTGAAGACTACCTACAGCGACCTGAAGCCGCAGCCCGGCGGTGCGCTTCTCGCCTCCTCGGATCCTATCCATGTCACCGCCCGCGCCATGACCGCGCATAGCAGTCCCGCCCTGGCGGTCTACACCGGCGACGCCCGACTCTGGCAGAGCGGCAATGTCATCCTGGCTCCCCGGATCGAATTCGACCGCGACCACCGCTCGCTTTTGGCCAAAGGGACAAGCTCCCAACCCGTTTCCACCGTCCTCATCCAGACAGAAAAGAGTGGAAAAGTCACCCCTGTAAAGGTCACGTCCGCCAGCCTCAGCTATCGCGATAGCGAACGAGTCTCGCACTTTGAGGGTGAGGTGCAGGCCCGGGGCGCAGACCTTACCATCACCTCAGAGGAAATGGACGTTTTCCTGCAGCCTCGCGACCAAGCCAAGGCGAATGAATCGCTTACAGGTAGTGGGAAGATCGACCATATCGTCGCGCGGCGGCATGTCGTCATCACCCAGCCGAGCCGGAAGGCGACCGGAGAGTTGCTCGTCTACACCTCGGCCGACGACAAGTTCGTTCTCAGCGGTGGCTCGCCTAGCATTTTTGATGCCGAACATGGCAAGATTACCGGGGTTTCGTTGACTTTGTTCCAACACGATGATAGGGTGCTGGTTGAAGGCAACCCCTTATCTCCTGTTGTCACCCGTACGCGAGTGGCACGTTAAATGCGTACCCTGGCCACCGACGAAATCGGCAAATCTTATCGTGGGCGGCGAGTTGTTAATGGCGTCAGCATACGGGTCGGGCAAGGGGAAGTTGTTGGTTTGCTTGGACCTAACGGCGCCGGCAAGACCACGACCTTCTACTCGATCGTGGGTTTGATCCCCCCGGACACAGGCAGGGTGCTCATCGACGATGTGGAGATTACGGGTGTGCCCATGTATTTGCGGGCGCGCCAGTACGGTCTCAGCTACCTCCCTCAGGAAGCGTCGGTTTTCCGCAAGTTGACGGTGGAGGAAAACATCCTCGCCGTGCTCGAAGCCCAGCCCATCTCCTGGCATGAGCGCCGCGAGAAGATGGAAGAACTGATCGACAAGCTGGGTCTGGAGCATATCCGCCTGAATCGCGGCTACGCCCTCTCCGGGGGAGAGCGGCGCCGGGTGGAGATCGCTCGCGCTTTGTGCATTAATCCGACGTTTATCTTGCTGGATGAGCCCTTCTCCGGAATCGACCCCATCGCCGTGCTCGATTTGCAGAAGATCATCAGCGATTTGAAGAGCAGCGGCATCGGGGTGTTGATCACGGACCACAACGTTCGCGAGACGCTGGCCGTCACCGACCGCGCCTACATCATTGACGGCGGACGGATTCTGGCCTCGGGAATGCCGGAGCAGTTGGCCGGCGATCCCCAGGTCCGCAAGGTGTATCTGGGAGAAAGCTTCTCTCTGGTGTAACTGCGACTTAACCACCAGGAACTGACAACGGGTTTAATTTTGCAACCATGGTCCTGCTCCAGCCCAAACTGCACTTGCGGGTCTCCCAGAGGCAGATCCTCACCCCCGGCCTGGTGCAGATGGTCAGCGTGCTCGCGCTCAACAAGCTCGAGCTACGCGACATGATTACCGCCGAGATGGTCGAGAATCCCGTTCTCGAGGAACTGGAAGACACTGTTCCCCTGCTGGATAACGCCGCCCGCCGCGAAGAGGAGCGGGAACGTCCGGCCCCGGAGGAAAACACCGTTACCGCGGTGGAGAAGAAGGATCCTTTCGAAGAGATCGACTTCGGCTCATTCTTTCAGGAGTATCTCGATCCCGGCTACCGCAGCCGCGGTGAAATGGAAGAAATCGAGCGTCCTTCCTTCGAGAACTTCCTCTCCAAGCCCAGCACCCTCACCGATCACCTGACCTGGCAGCTCGGCGCTTTGTCCGTCCGGCCGGAGGTGCGCGAGGCGGCGGAACTGATCATCGGCAACCTGAACGAAGACGGTTACCTCATCGCCAGCGACGAGGAACTGCTCGGCATTTCACTCCCCGCCGCTCCGGAACTGGACGCCAGCATCGCCGATAGCGTGGTGAAAGAAGCTGCCGCCCTCGGCTTGGCCACGGATACCGAC
>CAYOZX010000391.1:0-2864 GCA_964408515.1 uncultured Acidobacteriaceae bacterium
CGCTCCTGATTCGTAGGAAAATGTTGTGGGCCGGGCCCGCGAGCTAACCGCGGAACCTGTTCTCGTTCGCGTGGACTTGGATATCATAAAGCAGGCAGTTCTGAATCTGGTATTGAATGGAGTGCAGGCCATGGCTGAAGGCGGTACCCTGACCCTTGCCTCGCGGCGCGAGGATGACAGCATTCTCACCGAAGTGCGTGACCAGGGCGCCGGCATTCCTCCTGAGCTCCAGGGGAAGATCTTTCAGCTCTACTTCACTACGAAGAAAGAGAGGGGCGGGAGTGGGATCGGGCTGGCCCAAGCCTCCCAGTACGTGGAGTGGCACCACGGCAAAGTGGATTTCGAATCCACGGTCGGCGTCGGTACCACCTTTCGGTTGCGACTGCCCGCGGTGAGCCAGCACCGCGAAGCACAGAAGGAAGTTCCCGCGCGCTCCTGATCGCGCTTGCCGATACGGAGGCGAGCAGCGCATGGAACTGCATCTAACTCGCATATGTGTTTGACCGCTATTCTCGTAGCCGTGTTCCTGGCCCCGCTCTCGCCGGCGCGTGATTGTAGCGACGCGGCTTGGCGCGTCTCCGCTGAGTCCGCCCAGGCACCCGCGGGGAATCCGCAGGACGCTGCACCTGATCAGGCACCGGCCGACCAGAAGCAATCGGAGAGCAAACCGGAAGAAACGCCACCAGCCAAGGAAGCCGAAAAGCCCAGCCCGCCAACATCTCCGGGCAGCCGTTCTGCCACAGGTGTGGGCACGCACCGTACCCGCGCTCACAAGCCGAGCACGGCGGCTGCAGCAGGCGAGCCGCGCAAAATCGTCGTCCATCAGGGTGGTGCCAGCGAGCCCATCGCGCAAATCGTGCCTGGGATTACCCAGGAAGAAGCCAGCCACCAGCGTGAGAGCGCCGAACGACTACTCGCTTCAGCCGAATCCCATCTCAAACAGATTGCCGCGCGCAGCCTGACTCAAACTCAGCAGGAGATGGTCATTCAGATTCGCCAGTACATGGACGGGGCTCGTTCCGCGCTCAAGGAGAACGATACTCAGCGAGCGCACACGCTGGCGCAGAAGGCCTACTTGTTGTCGGATGACCTGGTGGGGCACTAGGCTGTCGGGGCCAGGCTACTAAACCTCACGCCTTATTTTGGTTTGGCGGTAGTCCGCAACGCATTCACCCGCGCGAGCAGGTCGCGAGAAGGCGCCTGATACGGCCCAGGGATCTTCACCGCTTCTTCCAGCGCGGCGCGCGCCTCAGCTACCTTGTTCGCCTTCCCACAGGCGTATCCCAGACGATAGAGCGCAGTCGCATAGGCCGCGTCATCTTGTCCTTTGAGCAGGCTTGCAGCGGCTTTTAGTTCGACGATCGCAGCTGAAGTCTTCTCTTGCCGCACGTAGGCCCAACCTAGGCTCGAATGAGCCACACCCCCTGAGAGCTTTCGCGATTTGTCAGCGTCGGGAGCGTCCGCCTTAGCCATCTCAATCACTTTCTGCGAGTAGGTAATCGCCTTTGCCCAACTGGCCGGACGAGTGTCGTCGACATAGGCGTTCGCCAGCAACAGCATGGTCGGCATGCTGTTGGGATTGGCCGCCAGCGCCTTCTCCCCGTACGAGTACAGGCGGACCGAGTCGTTCAACTGCCCGAGGGTGAACATCGCATACTGCGTCACCGGTTCTTCAAAACGCGATGCGGGAAACGCGGGCGTGAAGCGCTCGATATAGCTCATGCGGGTCTTCGCATCTTTCTCATCGGCGATAGTGTTGAAGGCCACTGTTTCCAGGAACTCGTAGGAACTCTTATTGCTTTCCTTGGCATCGGCCACGCGGGCCGCGAACTGTTCGTCGCTCATGCCTTCGGGTTTTGGTGTTTGGGCTACGGAGTTGTACGCCTTCCCACCACGCGTTGCGTAGTCCATGACCTTGGCGTTTGACTTCATCTGCTGCGCGACATTGGTCTGGGAAACCAAGATGTCGAGATTGGTCGGCGCTCCCGCCAGCGCCTTGTCGCCGTAGCTGAGAGCTTTTTCCAGATTGCCGTCCGTCTGGTACGACTGTGCGATCTGCCAGTTCCCGTACGCGACCGCGGCCGGGTTCCCTGAGAACTTCTGCACAAAGTCCTCGTACATGGCGAGCTTCTTCTGCGCAGCCTGCTCGTTCGCGATCGCGGTCAGCGCCTGGTCTTCAGGCGTGCCTGCGGGGATTACGAGCTTATCGAGCTGGGCAAAGCAGGACAGGGAGAACAACAGGACAACGATGGCTGCACGACGCATGGCAACCTCCGCGAGACGGGAAAGATTTTCAGGGCGCATCGTAACGCCGAATGGTGCGCAGTGCAAGGCGGCTGTTTCGCGAAAGCGCGGGCAGGGATGCACTGATCGCCGGGCTACCTACGTCCCTCGCGCTTCTGCGCCACCACCAGTCCGCGCGGGGTCCGCAGGAGCACGACTGAGATTAGTCCCTCGCGTTCCAGCTTCAGCGCCGCTTCGCGGACAATCTTCAAATGCGAGCTGGCGTCGTGCATCAGGATCAGACCGAACGGATTGATCTGCGGCAAGAACCGCCGGATCTCCTGCTCCCGGATCGGCATGTCGCTGTCGCTGAACAACAGATCAATCGTACCGTCGACTTTCATTTCCAGGCTTGACTCGTTGCGCAACTCGATCCATTCCGCCAGCCCGGATGCGGCAATGCGCGCCTGCGCGCTCTCATAAACCTTAGGATCGAATTCGCAGGTAATGACCCGTCCCCGGCCGTTTGTCTTCAGCCCCTCTGCGATCCAGAGCGTGCTGATGCCACTGAACGTCCCTGTCTCGACCACCAGCTCGGGCTTGATGGTCGTGACCATCGTGCGCAGAAACTCCAGCACTTC
>CAYOZX010000392.1:0-2836 GCA_964408515.1 uncultured Acidobacteriaceae bacterium
ACGAGGGCTACGGAAAGTCTCTGAAGCAGACCTGCCGCGGGAAATACGGTAACTTCATCGGGTTTTCAGGACGTGGCGAGATGATTCCCAATGCGGATACTTACTGCGAGATCGACCCCCATGTGGTTGATCAATGGGGCATCCCGGTGCTGCGCTTCCATTTCAAATGGAGCGACAACGAGATCAAGATGGCGAAGGACATGCAGGAAACCTTTCGCTCCATCGTCGAGGCCGCCGGTGGAACCTACCTTACGAAAACCGATGCGGAGGGAGACAATCCTTACGGCATTGAAGATGGTGGCGTCATCATTCATGAACTCGGTACCGCCCGCATGGGCGCCGATCCGAGAACTTCAGTGCTGAACGGCTATTGCCAGACCTACGACGTGAAGAACCTCTTCGTTACCGATGGAGCGGGATTTGTCACCAACCCGGACAAGAATCCGACGCTCACGATTCTTGCCTTGTCCTGGCGAACCTCAGATTACCTGCTCGAACAAGCCAGAAAGGGGGATCTGTAACTCGAGACCCGATATGCTATCGCATCCGATCAGCCGCCGCGACGTTTTGAGAACTCTCGCCATAGGTGCTGCGGGAGGCTCCGTATTGCAGATCATCCCCCTGCAAGCCGCTGAGCATGTGCATCGCCTGCTCGCGCAGGAAAAGGCAAGCAAGCCCGGAGCGAAATACAAGCCGAAGTTCTTCCCAACGCATCAATACGAAACACTCGTCGTTCTGTGTGGCATGATCATCCCCAGCGACGAGCATTCCGGCGGTGCCGTTGAGGCAGGCGCGCCCGAATTCATCGACCTCCTCACCAGTGAAAACAAGGAATACCAGCTCCTGCTGGGAGGCGGCTTGATGTGGCTCGACGGCGTCTGCGTGGACCGCCACGGCCGCAATTTTCTGGATTGCGCGTCACACTGCCGAACAGAGCTGCTGGATCAAATCGCGTATCGCAAGAACGCCCTTACCGACCCCGGTGTCAGCCAGGGCGTCGAGTTCTTCGCCTTCCTTCGCAGGCTCACGACCGACGCGTTTTACACCAGCGCGATCGGCATCAAGGATCTGCAGTACATTGGCAACACCGCTTTGAAAGACTTTCCCGGATGTCCCGCGCCGCCTGAAATCTAGCAAGCGCGGAGAGATTCATGAATGTCGGTACGATCGTGGAAGAGCGGCCCTTCTGGGCCGCGTAAGCCCGCTGATCAATAAGATCACTTCTTTTCGATTACTACCGCCGATTTGTCCTCATACACCGTCGACCATTCTTTCGGAAGTTGCCCTAACAAATTCGCCAGCGTCGATCCCGCCGGCAGCACAAACGTCTGAATCCGCCACTTCTTCAGCACGTCCTGCCAGCCTGGCTCTGCCTGCATCAGGATCAGGTACTCGCGAAAACGGTCGGAACCATACAAATCGTGACGATCGTCAATCAGTACCAGCCGCTTCGGATACAAACGGTAGATGAGATAGCCTCCCCATTGATCCGGCCCGAAGACCGGCTCTACGCTCTGTTCCCGTTGCAGATATTCCACGGCCGCAGCGGGAAGATGTTCCGCGTCAAACTCTTTCTGAATCACCCGCTGCGACCCCAGCCGCCCGCCGTTCAGGCAAATCGTGAGCGCTGCGATCACTCCCAGCGCCGGCCACAGATGTCCTCGAAACTGGAATTCCTGTGCCCCCGCCCGTATCGCAAATCCCGACAGCCATCCGGCGCCACGCCGTACCCGTGGCCATGCTCCCGGACGCTCCGCCAGCACAGTCACACTCGCCCACAACCTGGGTCCGGCGATCAGCGCCAGCAGCATCGCAGATACCGGCAGGTTGCGCACCGCATACACTCCCGCCCACGCAGTAAGCAACACGATTAGCCAGTGGCTCAGCCGCATCTTCTCGCGGCTGCCAGCAATCGCCATCAAAACCAGCACCAGGATCAGCACGAAACAGCGCTGTCCCCAGCCGTGGAAGTCGGGCGAACGAAACTCGGCAATCCGATTCATCAGGTACGGATCGCCTAGATAGCGGTAGATATGCTCGTGCAGTTGCAGGCCATACGGATTCACGACCGTGGCCACGGCAGAAGCAACAAATGCCCACGCCATCGCGCGCGCCCGATGCGCAGAGAGAATTCGTGCGATGGCGTCCGACCCGCGCATGCTCCCGACAAATGCCGCCAGCGCGTAAAGCGCGAGTAGCGTCATCCCCATCAGCCATCCAGCATGCAGGTTGACCCATAGCAACATTGAGAGAGGAAAAAACCAGCGTAACCACGACGGCGCGCTTCCCTGCTCCCATCGTTCCAGCGCGACAAACCACAACAGCGTGAACAACCAGCTCACAATATGCGGCCGCGCAAACACATGAATGCTCGACGCGCCCAGCGCCAGCAGCCACAGCAGGATCGCCATCGGCAATCCGATTCCCCGTGCCAGCATTTGCCAGAACAAGACCGCGAACGTAACAGCCATGAGCAACGCCGCCAGCCATACCACTCCGTTCAAACCCATCAAGCCATGCACCATTCCGAGTAGCGTGTCATAGAGCCACTCCCAGGCGAACCAAGGCTGCCCGTGCATGGTGGATGAAAACGGGTCGATGCGCGGGACGGAGTGCGTTGCCAGGATCTGCTCACCCGTGCGGATGTGCCATCCGATGTCAGCGTCAGCGAGCGGGCGGTTGGAGAGTGGACCAATGAGTAGCGCCCAGAACGCCACCAGAAAGACCAGGTCGCGAACCGAGGGAAGAAGAAAGCGCGCCCAACCACCGCTGGCCGTGCTGCGCGGCGCGGGCGCATTCCCTCTTTCCTGATCTGTGGCAATCATGAAGTCCGCTC
>CAYOZX010000393.1:0-2814 GCA_964408515.1 uncultured Acidobacteriaceae bacterium
CTCAGGGCGGCTTGGGCTAACAAGATTTATCACGAGGGCCCTCGCGTGAAGAGGGCATGAAACCGGCTGCGAAGCGGTCAAGGCCGGGCAGGATCGAGCTGGAGCGTCGCGGGCAGGTAACGGCCCCTCTCAGACCCAAGGTCTGGGGAGAGCGGTCACAAACCCGTGGGACGCGGTGCGATAAGTGCTAAAGATTCCTGATCTTACGCAACGAAATCGGCCCCGGAGCGAGCTCCGGGGCGTGGGCTGTGGTTTGTTCACAACAGCTATCGCAACGCTCGATCCTCCCCGTTTTTCCCTGCCTCGCAACCGGTGATTTCGCGGCCCTTGCGGCTGCAAACCGGAGTTCGAATGACCAAAGAATTGTTCGTGTCGTCCACGCCCCACGAGACCAGAGTGGGCCTGGTTGAAGACGATCTGCTGGCTGAAGTTTACCTGGAGCGCGAAAACGAATACACCCTGGCGGGTTCCATTTACAAAGGGCGGGTGACGCGCGTGCTGCCCGGCATGCAATCGGCGTTTGTCGATATTGGCCTGGAACGGGACGCCTTCCTCTACGTTTCCGACTTCATGGAGCTGGAAGATGTGGAGGACGCCGACGAAGATGTAACTGCTGCAGCCCGTCCGGGGCAGCCGCGCAGCCAGGCGCCTCGTAGCGAAGCTCAGGGCGGCGTAACGCCTGCGGCAGCATCCGCTGAGACGCCGGCGCCGGAGTCGAACCCGGCGGAGCCGCCGGGGAACGTTCCTGCCTCGACCCCCGGGGAGGAGCGCGAGCGGACCGGCTGGCGTGGGCGCCGCCGCCGCCGCGGACGGCGAGGCGAACGCCTTCCCGAGTCCAGGTTTTCGCGCCCGGCGGCGTCGGGGACCCAGGGCGACGCGCCGCGCGCAGAGCACGGCGGCCGCAGCGAGCGGCATGAACGCGTGCAATACGGGCCGCCGGCAGGCTACCAGCCCATCATTCTGCCGGGAGAATCCATCTCCAAGTACCAGCGACAGGCCACGACGCCACCCTCTTCCCCACCGGTCCCTGAGATCCCGTCGCCAGAGCCGGCTGCGCCGCTGGCAGAGATTTTTTCTGATGATGAGCCTATGTTCGCGGTTGCTCCTGAATCGGAGTTGGGGCGCGCCGCGGCCGAGGTCCCGGAAGCCAAGCGCGCTCCGGACCCCTCCGAGGAATGGGATCGTGAGCAGAGGCGTTTGCACCAGATGAACGTGGCCGCGGTGTTCGGACCGGGAGACCTGGAATCGGCAGATTCGGAGGTCGCGAGCCAGCCCGAGGACGCCGCCACCGCCGGGCACTCAAAGCCGTTGGCGGCGGCCACAAGCGGGGCTGTGGAGGAAGAGGAAATCGAAGAGGAAGAGGCCGATCTGGCGCACTACGCGGAAGAACTGGACGAAGACGCCGCTTTCGAAGAGCTCGAGGAAGAGACTCATGCGGCGGGCGAAGCGCCGGAGGCCGGTCAGGATTTGGCCGCAGTCGCGGAAAGTGCGACCGAGGAGGCGGTGCCTTTCTCCGCCGACCCGGTTTCTTCGGAGATCGTGGATGTCGCGGGCGAGGAAGGAGTGGACGAAGAGGCGGAAGAGGAAGCCGAGTTGGATGAGGCCCAGGCGGAGGCAGAAGCGGCCCTGGCCGCCGAAGCCGGAAGCGGGGTGACTGAATCCCGGGCGGAGGTTCGCGGTCCCTCGCCGACTGCAGGCTATACCCAGCGTGCCGCGCGTCCGGCCTTCGACCGCCGCAACCAGCGCGGACG
Source organism: uncultured Acidobacteriaceae bacterium (assembly GCA_964408515.1). Classification (GTDB taxonomy): domain Bacteria; phylum Acidobacteriota; class Terriglobia; order Terriglobales; family Acidobacteriaceae; genus CAYOZX01. The sequence continues at coordinate 1,752 of CAYOZX010000393.1, forward strand.
CCGTGGCGGACGTCGCTTCCGCCGCAACGAGCAGCAGAACCTGCCGCTCATCACCGATCTGCTGAAGGAAGGCCAGGAAATTCTGGTGCAGATCGCCAAGGAGCCCATCGGCAAGAAAGGCGCCCGCATCACCAGCCACATCGCGCTGCCCGGCCGCTTCCTGGTGTACATGCCTACGGTCAATCACACCGGCGTGTCACGCAAGATCGCATCCGAGGAGGAGCGGCAGCGCCTGAAACGCATCATCCAGAGTGAGCGCGAAAACGGGCCCGGCGGTTTCATCGTGCGCACCGCGGCCATGAATGCGGCGGATGACGACTTGCGCGCCGACATCCGTTTCCTCAAGGGCCTGTGGAACGAAATCAAAAGCCGCGCCGACAGCGGCAAAGCGCCGGCTCTGATCTATCACGATCTGAACGTGGTCGAGCGTGTGCTCCGCGACCAGGTGACCGCAGACTTCTCCGCCATCTGGGTGGACAGCGACGAGGAGTACGAGCGCATCCTGCGCTTCGCCAACCGTTTCCAGCCCGCCCTGGTGAAGCGCGTGAAGCTCTACAGCAAGGAAGTTCCCCTGTTCGAGCAGTTCGGCTTGAACGAGGAGATCAACAAGGCGCTGAAATCGAAAGTCTGGCTGAAAAGCGGCGGCTACATCGTGATCAATCAGACCGAGGCGCTGGTGGCCGTCGATGTCAATACCGGCAAGTACGTCGGCAAGACGGCGCGCCTGGAAGATACCATCGTCAAGACCAACGTGGACGCGATCAAGGAAATTGTCCGCCAGATACGCCTGCGCGATTTGGGGGGCATCATCGTGATCGACTTCATCGACATGGACGAGCGCCGCAACCGGCAGCGGGTCATGCAGGCTCTGGAAGACGCCTTGCGTGGTGACCGGGCCCCGTCGAAAGTCCTGCAGTTCAATGACTTCGGCCTGTTGGCCATAACCCCCAAGCGGGTGAAGCAGTCGCGGGAGCGCACCATCGGAACCCCCTGCCCTTACTGCCAGGCAACCGGGTTCGTAAAACCGTTGCCCACGGTGTCCAACGAGATCTACCTGGAAATG
>CAYOZX010000394.1:0-2805 GCA_964408515.1 uncultured Acidobacteriaceae bacterium
GCCCGAGTACAGCCACAGCCCGAGGGCCAGTCCGACACCGAAGATGTTGAACAGCGGCTCATGGGGCGGAGTCACGGGCGCGAAGGGACTGTGGCGCCAGTGTGTGAGGCCGATCAGCGTCAGGACGAGCACGGGAAGCAGGATGAAGATTTCCAACACGGTGGCGAATTTGCCCACCATCTGAATCCCGCGCACGTTGATGTAAGTGATCACCGCCACCATAGCCCAGGAGACGAGATAGTGCTTCCATCCCGCGAGACCGGGAAGATAGAAACCCAGGTAATCGGCGAACTGGACGGCGTAGACGCTTCCCAGGAAAAATGATGCCGACCAGTTCCACCATCCGGCGAGAAATCCCCAGAAGTCCCCGAAGCCGGCGCGCACCCAGCGATAGAATCCGCCTTCGACGGGCATGGCCGTGGTGAGTTCGGCGGAAACCAGAGAGACGGGAATACACCAGAAGAACGGGATCACCAGCAGGTAAACCAGGGTCATGCCCGGGCCGGACTTGGTGATCATGTCCTCCAGGCCGAAAGGCCCACCCGTGCAGTAAGAAAACATCACCCAGACGAAGTAGAACAGGCCGGCTTTGCGCAAGGCGGATGGGGCAGGCACGCGCCTGGATTATACGTGGGAGCCTGCGATTGCGGGCTTCGGGATCCGGCCCAAAACAACAAAGCCTCCTGGTTGCGCAGGAGGCTTCGCCGTTCACGATCGAAAAGAGGAACGAGCCTACTTCGTTTCCTGAGTAGCCGGCGCGCTGGAACTTGACGCCAACTGCTCCAGATCGTTCTTCAGCAGGCTGACTTCCACGCGGCCGCCGCTGATGCGCTTGCTCTTGCCCTCTTCGGCGCTGGCGGTCTGCACGGGTGCGTTGCCCATGCCGACCACATAGATCCGGTACACCGGAATCTCGTGGTTGAGCACGAGGTAACGGACCACTGCATCGGCCATCTTCTGCGAGGTGGCGATGGCGGCCTGCCCATGACCGGAAGAGAAGCCCTGCACTTCGATGATGTAGCCGCGCTGACTCTTCAGCGGGGTGGCCATCTCATCCAGGGCAGCCTTGGCATTTTTGCTCAGGACGCTCTGCCCAGGACGGAAGCGGATTTCGGTCTGGTTGGAGGCCTTGTACTGATCGATGTTGCCCACGACCTGCTCGACGGTGGTCAGACGGGTGTTGGCCTGGGTCGCCGTCTGCTGCGCTTGCTGGGCCTTGTTGCCGGCGTCGATCGCATGCTGGTCGGCTTCATTGGCCTTGGTTGAGGCCAGGCGGATGCCTTCCTGGGCGCGCGAGTCGGTGTCCTTGATCATCTTCGTGTTGGACGAAGTGAGCTCATCCAACTCGTTGACGCGGTCGCGGATGGGCGACGTCTGCCGCTGCACATATTTCTTGCGGGCGAAGGGATTCAGCTTGCCCCAGAAACCCTCGTGGGTATCCGGCTGCAACGCAGGTTTGCCGCTGGCGCCTGTCGTGGTGGCTTGATCCGCGGCCGGCTGCGCGGCGGTTGCGGGCTGATCTTGGGTGGTGGAACTAGTCTGCGCCAGAGCCGGCAGGGCCAGCACGGCGGCCAGAAGCAGAGCTGTCAGTACACGATTCTTCATTGCGACTTCCTCCAAGGGGGGAGCCTTATGGCTCGCCCAACGCCTCTCGGCGTCTGATTCGATTACGTCCCCAAACCAGCAATCCGGGTCACCGTTTGCCGGCTTATGCGGACGCGGCATAAGCCAAAATCCCTGGCGCTTTCTTTCTTCACTACATCGACGCCGTAGCTGTGTATAACAAATGAAGGGCCAAATCTAAGTCCTTGGCCTGCAAGACATTGTAACTCCGGCCCTGCCGTGGCGGGGACGAAAAAATTGCTTTCCAGAGTAAATTTGGCGGAACCTGACGCAAGAACTGCTGCCGCAGTTCGGCAGTGCGACAAGGGAAAAAAGTTGCAGCTCCAAGGCAAGCCGTATCCCGTGAACGGGCAGAGAGATGCATCGGGTTGCATTTGCTTCCCACCGGCGATCCGGCCATCGCGTTGGTTTGAGGGCGGGAAAGAGCTCAATATCAAGGGTCATCGCCGCGTGGAGGAGCATCCCAAGAGCATGCGAAGAAGCCAGCTTCCGCTGCGAGCCTGGATATCCGGCCTGCTTCCGCTGCTGCTGCTTTCCTGCACTCATGCCGAAAAGCTCGACCTGGCAAGGCTGAAGCTGCCGCCGGGATTCCATATCTCGGTGTTTGCCGAGGTCCCGCACGCGCGCCAGATGGCCTTCAGTCCTGGGGGAGCGCTGCTGGTCACCGACATGAGCGATGGCAGCGTGCTGGCGCTTCCCGACCCTCGGCACACCGGCCGCGCTGAGCGCACCGTCACGGTTCTGAGCGATCTGAATGCTCCCCACGGGATTGCCTTTCACAACGGCAAGCTTTACGTGGCCGAGATCAACGCGGTGCGGCGCTACGACTGGGATGAGGCGCAACTGCGCGCCGGCAACGGACAGAAAATCGCCGACCTCCCCGGCAGCGGCGGCGGACACTCCACCCGGACCCTCCTGTTTTTCAACGGCAAGATGTACGTGGCCGTGGGTTCGAGCTGCAATGTTTGCCTGGAGGAGGATCCGCGGCGGGCCGCGGTGAGCGAGTACAACGAAGACGGCAGCGGCGGCGGGCGCATCTTTACATCCGGTTTGCGGAATGCGGTCGGGCTGGCGGTGAACCCGAAGAGCAACACGATCTGGGCCACCGACAACGGGCGGGACTGGCTAGGGGACGACCGCCCGTCGGAAGAAATCAACGACCTCGGGCCCCAGGGCGGCAAC
>CAYOZX010000395.1:0-2788 GCA_964408515.1 uncultured Acidobacteriaceae bacterium
GGGAGCCTCGCTGGATCCTCCTTTGGTTGCCTTTCCACCAGGCGGTCACCTACCCCGAAATGATCACCAAGATGCGCTCCGTGGTGCAGGTCTGGATTGGCTTCTTGATCTGGACGGTTGCGGCGTTTGGGTCTGCTTACAACGGGCGCCCGAAACTGGTGGTGATCATCGTCATCGACCAGTTCCGGGGCGACTACCTGGAGCGATACCACGATCAATGGGTCGAGGGTGGTTTCCGCTTGCTGATGGAACGGGGCGCAAACTTCACCGACTGCAATTACAACTACGCCAATACGCGCACCGCGCCCGGCCACGCGACTCTGCTCACCGGCGCCTATACCGACGGCCACGGCATTCTGGGCAACCAGTGGTGGGATCCGCAGAAGAAAGCCATGGTGGCCGCGGTGGATGACGATCAGATGAAACTGGTTGGGGTCTCCGGCGGCGCGCCGGGCGCCTCGCCTCATTACCTTCAGGCCGACACCCTGGGAGACGAACTGCGGCTGGCGACCCAGGGAAAGTCTCGCGTCTTCGCCATCGCTCTCAAGGACAGGGCTTCGGTCCTGCCCGCCGGTTTCGCCGGCAATGGCGCCTACTGGATCGACCGGGAGAACGGCGCCTGGATCACGTCCACCTACTATCGCAGCGAGTTGCCCAAGTGGGCGCAGGATTTCAACGACAGCAAGCGCTCGGAAAAATATCTGAACCAGGACTGGAAGGACAGCGCTGGGAATGTTTTGCGCACAACCCGGCCGCCTGCAAGCGGCAAGCTCAACTTCTATGAACTGGTAGGGTCGACGCCTTTCGCCAACGATTATGAGTTCGAGTTCGCCCGCGAGCTGATCACTTACGAAAAGCTGGGCGACGGGCCGGCCACCGATCTGCTCATTATCAGCTTGTCGGGAACCGATATCCTCGGCCACCAGGTAGGGCCCGACTCTCCGGAGCAGCGCGCCATGACCCTGGCCACGGACCGGCAGTTGGCGACTTTCTTTGAGTTTCTGGGACACCAGATCGGGCTGGCGAATGTTTGGATCACGCTGTCCGCCGACCACGGGATCGCGCCGGTCCCCAAAGTTGCAGCCGCGCTGCGCCTGCCGGCGGCACATACTCCGGGCGACAGGATGCGCGCGCAAATCAACAGCATGTTGTCAGCCCGTTTTTCTCGCCAGGCCGACTACCTGAAGGCCCTGGACTATCCGGTGGCCTGGTTGAATGCCGAGGCTTTTGCCGCCCTGAGGATGAAGGAGGAAGACGCCGAGAATGTCGTGGGAGAAGCGCTACGGCAATCAGGCTTGCGCTCGTACTTCACCCGCTGGCAACTGGAGCGGGGCGAGGCGCCCAACTCGGACCTGGGACGGAAATACCTGCACAGCTATTCGCCCATCGTAGGCTGGTTTGTGTTGGGGGTTCCACCGCCGTTCGTCATCGGCTTTCCCAGCGGAACCGACCACGCCACTCCCTACGTCTATGACACTCACGTTCCTCTGGCTTTCTACGGGCTTCCCTTCCAGCCGGGGACCTATCGGACCCACGCTGAACCGGTAGACCTGGCGGTCACCCTGGCTTCGCTGCTGGGGATCAACGCGCCCACGCATTCCGTCGGGCGGGTGCTGACCGAGGCTCTGGGGCCCTCGCCCCGGCTGGGCAATGCGGTACGCCGCGAGAATGGACGCGAGGACCGCCGCTCGCCGGAGGAAGACGAACGCAGCTTCGTCGACGGTTCGGCGACAGTTGAGCCGGAGTTGTCGGTCGCGCGCGAGCACCGCGCACCCGCAGGCGCCGGAGGCTCGCGATGACAACTTCGCCGGCGGAGCACGCCCCTGACCTCGGCGTGAGGTTTTGCGGCATCTCGCTGAAGAATCCCATCATCGCCGCCAGCGGCACCTTCGGTTACGGAGTTGAGTTCGAAGATGTGGTTCACCTCAGCAAGCTCGGAGGCTTCGTGGTCAAGGGACTCTCGGCCGAGCCCATGGCAGGCAATCCGCCTCCACGACTGTTCGAAACTCCCGCGGGCATGCTCAACGCGATTGGATTGCAGAACATCGGGGCGCGCGCGTTTGTGGAAGAGAAGCTGCCCAAACTGCGCCAGATGAAGAACATCGTCGTCTTCGCCAACGTGTTTGGCTACACCCGGGAAGGCTATGAGCAGTCGATTGAAATCCTCAACGAAGGCGAAGGCATAGCCGCGTACGAGCTGAACGTCTCCTGTCCCAATACCGGCAGCGGCGGCATCCAGTTCGGAAGCGACCCGCGGGCGCTGGACGAAGTGGTCAACAGTGCCAAACGGGTTGCCCGCCGGCCCCTGATCGTAAAGCTTTCGCCGAACGTGACCAGCATCGCGCAGATGGCGTACGTGGCCCAGGAAGCCGGCGCTGACGCCATATCTCTGATCAACACTTTTGTGGCCATGGCGATCGATGCGGAAACGCGCAAGCCGCGGATCGCCAACGTCGCTGCCGGACTGTCCGGCCCTGCCATCAAGCCCATCGCGCTGCGCATGGTGTACGACGCTTCGCGGGCGGTGAACATTCCCGTGATCGGCATGGGCGGAGTCTCGACTGCAGCCGACGTGGTCGAGTTCATGCTGGCCGGGGCGACCGCGGTGCAGATTGGCACCGCCAGCTACTGGGATCCGGTGGCGACAGAAAGGATTGCCGACGAACTGGCCACCTGGTGCACGGAACACCGCGTGACAAAAATTGCGGAATTAACCGGCGCCCTGCAGACCGATTAGGCAGCTACAGCGGCCGAGGGTGGCAGGTAATGCTGACCATGGGCGCATCTG
>CAYOZX010000396.1:0-2759 GCA_964408515.1 uncultured Acidobacteriaceae bacterium
CCCCGAAACGGCCGCCGCTCTTTAATTGGATGCCCGGGCGCAGGATTTCGATCTGACAAGTTGCTAGACCCGTATTCTAACCGTTCTGAGGAAAAAAAGGTCGCCGTTGTACCAGTGACTTAAGTCACAGGGTCACTTCAACTTGCAGCCCCAATATAGGGCAGGTTCCGGTTCGTCTGCTCTGGCGATCCCAACCCGTAACCCACCAGAAAGGCCTCATCCACCAGAAACCCGAAATAATCAGGTTGCAACTGCACCCTCCGGGCTGACTGCCGGTCCAGCAACGTCGCCACCTTAACCGAAGCCGCCCCCCTGGCTTTCAGATCGCTCATTAGAAATTCGGTGGTAACTCCCGAATGCACTAGGCCTTCCACCACCAACACGTGCTGGCCGCGAATATCCGATTGGTGGCTGAAGAAAATTTCCAGTATCCCGCCCGACCCATCTACCTTATCCTCATGATATCGCGGCTTGATGAACTGGCAAATCACCGGCACTTCCAGCGTACGCGCCAGGTCGGCCATAAAGATGAATCCGTTTTCCAGCAGCGCCAGCAGGTGAATGGACCGGCCACGGTAATCGTCCGAAATCTGGCGCCCCATCTCCCGCACCCGCTTTTGAATCTGCTCCGCGGGGATCACAGTGCGCGGCGGCTCTTGTTTCAAAGTCTGATTCATGCTTTAGCGTACTCCTGAACCACCACGACCTGCTTCGTGCCCTCCCGAGGCCGAAACCGGTCCGGCGCTGGAAAACCCCGCATCCACACAACTTCCCGGCCGCTCACCACCACCGGCCAAAGTTTACGGTCCCGCGCGGTCAGTTTCCGTTCCTGCAGCAACTCCTTGACCTTCTTCTCCGACTTGCTGTGCGCTGGCCAAAACCGGTCGCCCGCGCGCCAGTTTCGCACGGTCAATTCCTTCTGCAGCAACCCTGGATCGAATGCGTGGTCGGGATTATAACCCGGCGCTATGTCTCCGGGAACGATTGTCGCTTCAAACCAGGCACCAGCCTCTGGAACCTGAACCACACCAGGCACGGCTAAACCGTACTCGTAATCCGAAATCGCTCCAGTCCCACTCCCTAGCTCGAACTGCATGCCACCCTTATCTTTCCTCTTTGCAACAATCCAGCCTTCCGGCAAATTCGCCGACGAACCGGTTGCCAGGCCAAGGACCTCCTCCACCTGTCGGAACTCCAGGCGCAAATTGAGTGACTCCGCAGCTGCCCTGAGCACTCTCCTGCGCACCGCCAAAGGCAGCTCATCCACGCCGGTCAATCTCCTAGTGCCAGGCTCCCACACCTCGGGCAGCAAGCGGTCGATCTCGTTTTGCCAATGCTCTTCCTCGGCCCGCGCGATCTCAGCAGCCTCGGCCAGCGCCTCTTTCACCTTTGGATTGAGCTCACGTTGCAACCGCGGCAGAATTCCATGCCGCACCCGGTTACGCGCATGCCGCAGGTCCCGGTTACTCGAATCCTCACGCCAGTCCTGCCCGATTTCCCTAAGGTAGGTTTCCAGCTGCGCTCTTCCAGTTCGAAGCAAAGGCCGAATCACTGAGAACCGGGGACTACCAACTAACAACTGGTGGTTAGTTAGCTCGCCTTGACTGAACTTGAGTTGACTCACCAGCTGCCTCGACGAGTAGAAAGTGATCCCAGGGTAAATGCCAGCCAGCCCCCGCGTCCCAGCCCCGCGCACCAGCCTCAGCAAAACCGTTTCAGCCTGATCATCCAAAGTGTGACCAGTAGCAATACAGTTCAATCGCGCCTCCCCCATTAGCCGTCGAAAGTATTGGTACCGCAGTTTCCGCGCCGCAGCCTCGGTACTCAGGTGTTGGCCTTCAGCATATTTCGCCACATCCGCACGATCGCAGTGCAGTTCCAGTTCGTGATGCCGGGCCGATTGCGCCACGAAACGCTCGTCCGCATCCGATTCCATCCCACGCAGATTGTGGTTGAAGTGAACTACCGAAAGCACAACCCCAAGTTGGTCACGAAGTTCCAGCAACAGGCGCAGAAGCGCAACCGAATCAGCTCCACCCGAGACCGCGATTCCAGTACGATCGCCAGCTCGCAGAAATCCCTGCCGCCGGATGTACTCAAGAACGCTCTCAGCCAGCTTGCCCACGCCCCAATGTTACATCCGCCCGCCTTACCATCGCCTATGAGGGGACAGCCGCCCTCGGCTGCCCGGTCGGGCGAAGCTCAACAAAAACATAAGGCGAGCGGCGATCAGCCCATCATCCGATTCACATCCGCGTGAGGCATCGCCCCTTCAAGCGTCCCGTATGTCCCCGAGCCCTTGAGCTCCGCCGCAATCCGCCTCACCAGCCCCAGCGTCGCGCGCATAGGGCCTGAACCCACTGTAACCCTAGCCACACCGATCCCCTCCAGCTCCCGGACCGCGGGAGCCCCGGGCCCGACCAGAATGTTCACCGGACAATGCAAGTCCTTCACCAGCCGCGCAATGGCTTTCATGTCTTGCAGCCCAGGCACAAACACGCAGTCCGCACCTGCATCCCGACATGCGGCCAGTCGCCGGAGCGCCGCGTCATAACGCCTTTCGGGCGTTTCAAGCTGCAACAGATACACATCTGTCCGTGCGTTCAGAACCACTACTTCGCGCGCTGCTTCTTGCACCGCCTTCACCCTTTCTACCTGCAGAGCCAGATCCAAAAGTGGCTTCCCGGGATCACCCGTCGCATCCTCCAGATTCATCCCGACCGCACAATGATCTGCGGACGTTCGCCTTTTTTGGCGTG
>CAYOZX010000397.1:0-2749 GCA_964408515.1 uncultured Acidobacteriaceae bacterium
CGGAAACCCCTGGTCGGCGACCCGGTGAGCTTCGCCGGTTACTTCCGCGGACCCGCTTCCGGCCATGCCTTGGGACTCCTGGGCGGCATCATCTGGGGTACGGGAATGGTCTTCAACCTGGTGGCCGCCAGTTTCACCGGGGTGGCAATCTCCTATGCCATCGGCCAGTCTGCCCCTATGGTGGCCGCGCTCTGGGGCGTTCTGGCATGGAAAGAGTTCAAGGGCGCGAGCGGCAAGGCATACGTCTATCTCGTCCTGATGTTCCTGTTCTACTGTCTTGCGATTGCCCTGGTAGCCAAGGCGAACGGATAGATTGGAGCCGGAGCCGCTATTTCCCCAACTCCTCCAGCATCTGCCTCGCCTGCGCATGCTCAGGACGCTGCGCGAGCAGTTTCTGCAGCACGCTCCGCGCCAAATCCGTTGCTCCTTCCACGATGTGAACGCGCGCCAGATTCAAGTACGCCTGATCAAACTCAGGCGCAACGCGGATGCATTCTTCAAAGCTGGCTACTGCCTGGTCGCGCCGTCGCGTACGCAGGTAAAGGATGCCCAGATTGTTCAGAGCTTCCGGGTAACCGGGGCGCAAGCTCAGCGCCCCCTGCAGATACTCGTAAGCGTGCTCCGTGTCATCGAGCTGGGCGAAGACCATGCCCAGGCTATAGCTGGCTTCCGCATCCTGCGGGTCGGCTGCGACCGCCCTCTCCAGAGTTGTGCGCGCCTCATCCCATCGTTTCTGCCGGCGATAAGCGTTTCCCAGATTTTTCAGAGCAATGACGTGATCCGGACTCAGGCGCAACGCCTCCTGAAAGGACGAGATGGCCTCGGCCATGCGACCCTCTTGCGCCGCCAGCAGGCCAAGATTGTTCCAGGCATCGGGCAGAGTTTGAGGATAGCTGGCCTCAAGTTTGGTCACGCGCTCGAAGCTTTCGCGAGCCTCTTTCGTCCTCTGCTGGTTCAGATACACGCTCCCCAGCCCGTACAACGCCTCCGCGCTCGCCGGATCATCGCGTAACGCCGCGCGGAAAGATGCCTCCGCCGGTTCCATGTACCCTCGCTGAAAGAAGACCGAACCTAGAGAAAGAAAGTTGCGGCGGAACTCGGGATCGTCGATCACGCCCGCAAATGGCAAAGCCTTGGCCAGGCGCTCCCTTGAAGTCCGTGGAGTCTGGTGAAGGTCCCGCTCCACATGATCTGCATTCACGTGTCCCTGATACAGCTTGACCACCTCGCCCTCCGCATTGATCAGGAACGATGCCGGCAAGGTCATATCGCGATGGCGGTCGAACAGATAGCGATACAGAATGTTGTAGACAGCCGCCACGTCATCCGTTCCGCGCAGAACCGGGAACGGAAAGCGCCGCTCTCGCACCCACGCAGCCGCCTGCTCTCCGTCGCTGGAAGTGTCGACATTCACCGCCAGCAATTGCAGCCCTTGCTCCCGCCACCGCTGATCAACGCTGCTGAACATCTCCAGGCCGGCGCGGTAAACCGGGGACGCCGAGGTCCAAAAGTTCAGCAGCACCGGCTTCCCGCGAATCGCTGAGAGCGAGTGCTCTCGGCCTGCGAGATCCGCAAGAGAAAAGTCCGGCGCCACCACAGGCGCCAGCAGCCAGGTTTCCACCGAAACGGGAAGGGCCTCTCCTGCCTGAGCGCTTTTGCCCGTGGCTGGTCTCGCGGATGCGGCTTCAGAGGTGCTGTTCCCGTGCACGGGCGGTTGGAGTCTTGGCCCCGGCACAAACCGCTCCATCCGCGTGACTCCGACTCCCTCCTCTACCCAAATTCGGTGGTCAGGCGGCACATCCGGAATCGACTCGACGAGCCCGCTGGGCCATCGAATGGAGGCGCCCACTGGCCCCTTCGCATCACCCAGCCCGAAAAACACCTCTTTACTGTGCTGCGACAAGAACCCCGACCCGGCTTGCAACATCCGGCTCTGGCGCCCTTTCGTGGTCCGCAGCGTGATTTCCGCCCCGATCGCGTCCGGATTGCTCTTGCCGGTCCCTTTCAGACGGAAAGCGATCGAGGGCGGCAAGTCCTTCATCACATTCTTCAGGATTCGTAATTGTGGGCCGTTTCGGTTTTTCAGGAACACTTCCACCCTGCCGTCGTGATCAAAATCGGCAAGCGCAAACGCCCGGCCGTCCTCTAGAAAATCCAGCCCGGCCGCGCCTGCGACATCGGCGAACGTTCCGTCGCCGTTGTTGGCATAGAACATATTTCTTTCATAACCGCTCCAGGTTCCGTCCGAGCGCAGCAGTTCGTTCAGCGCGCTCCAGCCCTGCTCGTAACCGTGCTTTGCGCCGGCCTGGCTGGGCGACTTCGCCACTACCTGCCTCCAGAAAAAGCTGTCCAGGTCCTCGCGGGAAGGACCCGAAACCATGCCGTTCATGACGTAGAGATCGGGGTATCCGTCGTGATCAAAGTCCCAGGCGTCGCTCGACCAGGACCAGCGGCCGTTCCCGGCTCCCGCAGTCTGGCTCACATCCTCAAAGGTGGATTGAACGTTGCGGGACCCGATATTCCGGAACAGGGAGTTGCCCATGGCGTGTTTGCGGTACAACGCCCGGACCATATCCGGCGCATCGCTCTGGAATACTTTCTGGGCGGCAATGCGATTGCCGGCTGCCGTCCACATGTTGGCGACGTAAAGATCCTGCGTCCCGTCGTTGTCATAGTCCAGCCAGCACACGCTCATTCCCGCGCCCACATCCTCCACCCCCGCCGGCAGAGCCACATCGGTAAAGGTTCC
>CAYOZX010000398.1:0-2729 GCA_964408515.1 uncultured Acidobacteriaceae bacterium
GGCTCCTGTTTGACGCGATTGGCTTGAGCATCACCTTGCTGGTGATTTTCTTTGCTTATACGGCCCTGCGCAGCGAGCCGCTGCCGGACCTGCTGCTCCCACCGCACAAGCGTCCCTACCGCGCGCTCAAAGAAAACGAAAAAGAGAAGGCGAAAGAGCGCCGGAAACTGGCGGCGCTGCGGCGCGGCGTACGCGACAGAAAATCCGCCAAGGTGACGCTGAACCCGGAAGAGGGAGTGCGCGCGGCCTTCTATGTTCCCTATGACGCGGCCAGTTTTTCCTCACTGCGCGAGTACGCCCGCCAGATCGATCTCTTGTTTCCGGACTGGCTGCACGTCATCACGCCGGACGGCCGTCTTCAGAGTATCGACGAGCAGACCAACCGGTTTTTCGACGTAGTGCAGAACGCAAGCGTCGCGCCGGTGGATGACAAGGTCATGCCTTTCGTCAAGACTGAAGACACCGGGATGGAAGTCTACCCCATGGTGAACAACTTTGACGGCGCCGACTGGGTAGACATCAGCGGATTCCTGAACGATCCCGAAGCGCGGGCCCGCTTCCGGCGAGAGGCGGCCGGATTCCTGGATACAGACAGGTATCGCGGCTTGATGATCGACTTTGAGACCTTGGCCAGGAAGAGCCAGGCCGGATACACCACTCTGCTGAAGGAACTCTCTGGCGACCTCCACGCCCGGGGGATGAAACTGTACGTCAGCGTGCAGGCCCGCAACGAAGACTACGACTACGCCGCCGTGGCCTCGGCGGTCGATGGGGTGGTACTGATGAACTACGACGAGCACTATCCCTCGCCGGGCACAGCCGGGCCGGTGGCTTCACAGGACTGGTTTGCGGACAACATCGCCCGCGCCAAACAGGTCATCCCGCTGGAAAAGCTGATTTCCGCCATTGGCAATTATGGCTACGACTGGGTACAGAAGCCCCGGCGCGGTTCTCTGCCGCCGGGAGTGAAGGACGTAAACGTTTCGGTGCAGGACGCCTGGCTCACCGCGCGGGACTCGGAAGCGGACGTGGATTTTGACGGCGACAGCCTGAATCCGCACATTCGTTACCTGGATGAACACAACCTGCAGCATGACATCTGGTTTCTCGATGCGGTCACCGCCCTCAACCAGATGCGGGCGGCGCAATCTCTGGGGGTTCAGACCTTCGCCTTGTGGCGGCTGGGTTCGGAAGATCGCTCGCTGTGGCGGATCTGGGATGTTCCGGGCGAGGCGGAGGCCGAGAACAAGCTGAAAGAAGTTCCCCCCGGCCAGGATGTGGACATGGAGGGCGAAGGCGAAATTCTGCGCATCGAGACCAGGCCGGCCGATGGGCAGCGTTCCATCACCCTCGACCCGGCGGCCAAGCTGATCGTCGACGCCAGCTTCGACACTCTGCCGGAACCCTACCGCGTGGCTCGTTATGGATCGAGTCCGAACAAGGTCGCCATCACCTTCGACGACGGTCCGGATCCGGAATGGACGCCGAGAATCCTCAATGTGCTGCGGCAGGAAAAGGCGCCGGCAGCATTTTTCCTTATTGGAATTCAGGCAGACAAGTTCTCGGACGTGACCAAACGCATCTACCACGAAGGGCATGAGATCGGGAACCACACTTTCACCCACCCCGACATCAGCAACATTTCGCGGAGCTTCATGCGCACGGTGGAGCTGAACCTGACCGAACAGCTCTTCGCCAGCCTGCTGGGAATGCGCACCATTCTCTTCCGGCCACCGTATTCCATCGACGCCGAACCTGATACCGAGGACCAGGTGCGTCCCCTCGAAATTACCCAGGAGATGGGTTACATCACCGTGGGTAACAAGATCGACCCCAGCGACTGGCGCGACAACCCTCGCCACAGCGCCGGCCAGATTGCCGACGACGTGCTGGCCCATCTTCCGCCCTGCGCTGCCGGCGACATCCGCTGCGGCAACATCATTTTGCTGCACGATGGCGGCGGCAACCGCGAACAGACCGTGCTGGCTCTGCCCAGAATCATTGCCGGAGTGCGGGCCAAGGGATTGCAGATCGTTCCGCTTCATGAACTGCTGGGCCGCACGCGGGCCGACGTCATGCCACCCATCCCCGCGAACCAGCGCTGGACGGCGCGCCTGAATCTGTTCGCTTTCGCCCTGTTCCCCCTGGCCTTCAATGCCATCACCTGGATTTTCTTCGTGGGTGATGTGCTGATGACCGGGCGCCTGCTGTTTATTGGCGCGTTCGCGGTCTACGACCGCTTGTTTCCGCGGCGCTTTGGCAGCCGGGAGGAGGCCAAGGTCTATGCCCCGCGCGTGGCGGTGCTGATTCCGGCCTACAACGAGGAAAAAGTGATCGAGCGCACCACGCGATTCGCGCTGGCCTCGGACTATCCCAACCTGCGGGTGATCGTCGTCGACGATGGCTCGAGCGATGGAACGCTCGAAGTGGCGCGGCGGGCGTTTGCTCGCGAAGAGGCTTCGGGCAAGGTCCTCATTTTGAGCAAACCGAATTCGGGCAAGGCGGAAGCGTTGAATTTCGCTCTGGAGCAGCTGCATGACGAGGAAATCTTCGTCAGCATCGACGCCGACACCGTGGTCGCCCGCAATGCGGTTGCCCCCCTCCACCCGGCTTTCTTGAATCCCCGCGAGGGTTGCGTTCGGGGGCAAGGGGCAGCTTTAAGGAAGGGGGCAAGGCCCCACTGATGACGCCCTGCTCATGGAATCCGCCGTAGTCGCTGATTGACTGCT
>CAYOZX010000399.1:0-2702 GCA_964408515.1 uncultured Acidobacteriaceae bacterium
TAAGCCGGTCATCCTGGCGCTGGTCTACTACCAGTGCCCCATGCTCTGCACCCAGATCCTCAACGGTCTGGTGAGCAGCCTGCGCAGCGTCTCGTTCAAAGCCGGCGAAGAATACGAAGTGGTGGCTGTCAGCATTGATCCGGTGGAGACGCCCGAGTTGGCTCTATCCAAGCAGATGCAGTATCTGAAACGCTACAACCGCGGCCCGGGAGGCTGGCATTTTCTGACCGGAGAGGAAGCGCAAATCCAGGCTCTCGCCCACGCCGTGGGCTTCCGCTACAGTTACGATCCGGCCACCAAACAGTTCGCGCACGCCAGCGCCATCATGGTGCTGACCCCGGAAGGCCGGCTTTCGCGCTACCTGTACGGCGTCGATTACGCCACGCGCGATTTGCGCCTGGCTTTGGTGGAAGCCTCGGAGAACAAAATCGGCACACCTGTCGACCAAATTCTGCTGTTCTGTTATCACTACGACCCCGCTACCGGAAAGTACGGAGCCGCAGCTCTCAGCCTGATGCGCTTCGCCGGCCTTATTTTCGTGATCATTCTCTCCAGTTTCCTGTTTGTGATGTGGCGGCGCGACATGCGGCGTGACTCGATGGCGAGGGCCAGATAGTCCATGCGTGAAGCTCTGCCACTTTTTCCCGAACGGGCCTCAACCATGGCGGGAAGCGTGGATTCGCTCTACACGTTCCTGGTCGTGGTGAGCACTTTCTTTTCGTTACTGATCGCCGGCTCCATCATCTATTTCGCTATCCGTTACCGCCGACGGTCGGAAACGGAGCGGCCGGGGCCGGTCAGTGGCGGGATGACGCTGGAAATTCTGTGGACCGTCATTCCATTCGTTCTCACCATGATCATGTTCGGATGGGGGGCAAGCGTATTCTTCGAGCTGTACCGCCCGCCCAGCGACGCCATGAACATCTATGTCGTCGGCAAACAATGGATGTGGAAGGTGCAGCATCTGGGCGGCCAACGCGAGATCAATGAGTTGCACATCCCCCTGGGGCGTCCGGTAAAGCTGACCATGACTTCACAGGACGTGATCCACGATTTCTTCGTGCCGGCGTTTCGCACCAAAGCCGACGTGCTTCCAGGCCGCTACACCACGATCTGGTTCCAGCCCACCAAACCCGGCAAGTATCATCTGTTCTGCGCGGAATACTGCGGCACGCAGCACTCCGGCATGACCGGGTGGGTGTACGTGATGGAACCGGCCGCCTACGAAACGTGGCTGGCGGGCGGCGCGGGCGAAGGCTCTCTGGCCTCCAATGGCGAGAAACTGTTCGTCAACCTGGCTTGCGTCAACTGCCACCGTTCCGACCAGACCGGCCGCGGCCCCAATCTGGTGGGAGTCTTCGGCAAGCCCGTGGAACTCGCCAACGGCCAAAAAGTGCTGGCGGATGAGAACTACGTGCGCGAGTCCATTCTGAACCCGTCCGCCAAAGTGGTTGCCGGATACCAGCCAGTGATGCCTACGTTCCAGGGGCTGGTGACGGAGGAAGAACTGCTGCAGTTAGTGGAATACGTCAAGTCGCTGGCGGCTCCGAAAACCTCGGCGCCCCCGCCGGGAGCCATGCCTCCGGCGGCGCAAAAAAAACGGTAATTGATCTATGGTTACGGCAACACTTGAAGCCCGCGCGAATTACTTGAACGCGAACTACGGTGTGAAATCCTGGCTGTTCACGGGAGACCACAAGCGCATCGCACTCATGTATTTGGGCGCAATCACGTTCTTTTTCTTCCTGGGTGGAGCATTTGCCACCCTCATCCGCCTGGAGCTTCTCACTCCCCAGGGCGATCTGGTTTCCGCGCAAACTTACAACAAACTTTTCACGCTGCACGGCATCATCATGGTGTTCCTGTTCCTGATCCCGGCCATACCCGCGACGCTGGGGAACTTTCTCGTGCCGTTGATGATCGGCGCCAAAGATCTGGCGTTTCCCAAAATCAACCTGGGGAGCTGGTACGTCTTCATGATCGGCGCCCTGTTCACCATGTACGCCATGCTGGCAGGCGGGATCGACACCGGGTGGACTTTCTACACTCCGCTGAGCACGGCTTACTCCAACTCCTACGTCATCACCACGGGTCTCGGTATTTTCATCATCGGGTTTTCTTCCATCATGACCGGGCTGAACTTCATCGTGACCATCCACCGCATGCGCGCTCCGGGTATGACCTGGTTCCGGCTTCCGCTGTTCATCTGGTCGATGTACGCGACCAGCCTGATCATGATTCTGGGCACGCCGGTGCTGGCGGTGACGATTCTCCTGCTGGCCGTCGAGCGGGCCTTCGGCCTGGGCATTTTCGATCCCAGCCGCGGCGGAGACCCGGTGCTGTTCCAACACCTGTTCTGGTTCTACTCGCATCCCGCCGTCTACATCATGGTGTTGCCTGCGATGGGCGTGGTGAGCGAGCTGGTGTGCGCGTTCTCCCGCAAGAAAGCCTTCGGTTATAGATTCATCGCGTTTTCCAGCGTGGCCATCGCAGTGTTGGGATTTCTGGTGTGGGGCCACCATCTGTTCGTCGCCGGCCAGTCCGTGTACGCGGGCATGGTCTTCTCGCTGCTGAGTTTTCTGGTGGCGATTCCTTCGGCCATCAAGGTGTTCAATTGGACAGCCACGCTGTACAAGGGCTCGATCTCCTATCAGACGCCCATGCTGTACGCCTTCGGGTTTATCGGTCTCTTTACCATCGGC
>CAYOZX010000400.1:0-2686 GCA_964408515.1 uncultured Acidobacteriaceae bacterium
GCCTGTCCGATTTCGATCATGCGTTGGCCGACTACACCGCAGCGATCGAGGCCGAACCGCGAAACACGGCAACCCATGTCGATCGCGGCCTACTTTCTGCCGACGCTGGTTTCGCTGGCGGCGCTGGGCAACTGGCGCGACTGGCATACCGGATACTTCTCCATCGCCGCGCAACTCATCGGCGGTCCATGGCTGGGCGCCTGGATGACCGTCGCCGCCATGATTACCTACGTCTCCCTGTTGAACGCCACCATTCTGGCCTCCACCCGCATGCCCTTCGCCATGGCGGAAGACGGATACCTTCCCCGGGCCCTGACCGGCATCCATCCCCGCTATGCCACACCTTGGATTGCGATCATCGTCTCTGCTGTCGTGTACGCCTTGCTATCCGTGCACTCGCTGCTGCAACTGATCGCCATCTACAACTGGCTGCGTGTGGCCACCACCGTCATGACCGTGCTGGCCGCCTGGCAACTGCGCCGCAGGAAACCGGATATGCCGCGCCCGTTTGTGATTCCCGGCGGCAAATCCGGACTCTTGTACTCCGTCATCGCCGTGATCGTCATGAGCGTAGTGGCGTTGGTAGGCAGCGATCCCTTCGGGCTCATCTGGGGACCAGCGGCGCTGGCGCTGGGACCGGCAGTGTATTGGATACTCAGAAAGGCAGGACGGCAGCCTGTCTGAGAGTTTTTCCACGAGAGCAATGCGCTCATTCCGCCCGCCGGAGCAGCGAAGGCCATGACGGCGGCAGGCGTTTGCGGTCGCCACCGAGCGCCGCCAGCTCCGTGTCGCTCAGCCGCAGGAAACTCTGAACGGCGCTGCCCTTGTCCGGCTTGAGCTCCAAAACCGTGGCGGCGGGATCGTCGGGAATGCCGTGCGCGATCGTCCAGGTTCCGGTCTCGTCGAAGCTCCGGTTCTTGCCCTGGTAGGCCATGGTCATCTTGTAGTGCGTCTCCACCACCTGCCCAGCACCTTTTACGTACAACCAGAGGTCGGTCTCAATGCCGCTGCAGTCGCCGCAGGGCAACAGTCCGCGGTAGTGCCCGACCAGAACCCTGGGCTCGGCGCCGCCCGAGGCCGCGCGCGCTTGGCCGCGATCCCCCTCATCCACGACGATCGTGGCCGCGAACTCCCTGGCTGGTTTTGCCCCCTTCTCAAACGGACGCCGGTACCGCAGGGTCAGCGAGGAAGATCCCGAGACTTCAGCATGAAAGCGAAACAGCTGATGCCCGGGAGCGCCGACTTTGCCGGCTCCGTTGTGCACCATGTCAACCCCCACAGCCTTCAGGGCCGGCCCCGGATCGCCCGCTACCGCCCAACTGTAGCCGGTCGAAGGATTCGCGATCAGGCGCACGACCAGCGTGTCCCCCGCGTTAAGCACTGCCTGCGTGTGGTTGTCTTCCTCCGTAAGAATGACGGTCTTGGCGTGCAGTGGAGCCAAGAGCCCAAGCACCAGCCCGGTGGTCGCGAGGAGTGCGGAAAGCAGGTACTTGCGCACGGCAAATCCTCCTGTGGTGCTACCCACGTCATCCGAGTCGTGACCGGCCCGACTCCGCAATTTCGTTGGCTCCGAAAGTCGAGGCATTCTACATCGGCCCCCAACCCGCCGATCTGCTAGCATTTCACCCCATGCCAAACCGGATCGCACTGCTTCTTCTGATCGCTGCTCCTCTTGTTGCAGCCCAATCCACGCCCTCCGTCTTCCCCCTGCAGGAAGGCTTCGTGGACAGCCACGGCGCGCTGACCTACTACAAGTCGGTCGGGCAGGGTGCGCCCCTGGTGATCGTCCACGGCGGGCCGGGCGCGTCGCACGAGTATTTCCTTCCGCATCTGCTGCCCCTGATGCGCACCAGCCGGCTGATTTTCATCGACGAGCGCGGCTCGGGCAAATCCTCCACGCTCGAAGACCCCGGCCAGTACACCGTCGCCAACATGGTCGAGGACATCGAATCTGTCCGCCGGGCGCTCAGCCTGGGCAAAATCAGCCTGTTGGGACACTCTTTCGGCGGCGTGCTGGCGCAGGCGTACGCGCTCAAGTACCAGCAGAATCTCTCGCACCTGATTCTCGCCAGCACCTTCGCCAGCACGAAAGAAATCAACGCGGCGCTCGCCCAGATCAAGTCAGAAATGCCTGCGACGGACCGCGAACGGATGGAAGCCCTGGAAGCCGCGGGCCTGTTCGGGAAGGGTGGTCCCTGGGAGCGCGGCCGCTACAGCGAGGAATACGCCAAGCTGGCCTGGGGCATCGGCTATTTTCCTTTTCTCTACCAGAACCGTCCTGACCCGAATTATGACGCGTCGCGCACGACCGATATCGCCTGGGACGTTTACCGCGAGATGTGGGGCTCGCACGGGGAGTATGTCGTGGATGGCAATCTCGTCGAGGTCGAATACGTGGACAAACTCTCGCAGATCAAAGTGCCGACGCTGATTATCGCCGGGGACCACGACGAGAGCGATCCCCGGATGTCGGAAGAGATGCATGAAAAGATCGCCGGCTCGAAGCTGGTGATTCTTCCTCGCAGCGGCCACATGACGTTCGTGGATCAGCCGGCGCAGTTTTTGCAGGCAGTCAGGGAGTTCGTCGGAAGATGAAGCTTGGACGCCGGCAGATGGCTTCCCCAAATTGTTCTCCGCTGTGCCCCCAACCCTCGGCCATTCTGAGTCCTCTGTAGCCTGTCTGGCA
>CAYOZX010000401.1:0-2676 GCA_964408515.1 uncultured Acidobacteriaceae bacterium
TGTCGGAGCAGCATGCCCTGATGCGGACCTCGCTGCTCCCGGCGGCCCTGCGTATCGCTTCGTCAAACCTGCGCAAGAACCGGAAATCCGTCGGTATTTTCGAACTGGCGCCGGTCTATTTCCTTGAGAGAGGGGAGTATCGTCAGCGCCATCACTTGGTCGTCACGCTGGCCGGCAGTGCACCGGCCGCGCACTGGAGTGCGCCGGAAAGGGCTGCCGATCTCTATGATCTGAAAGGCCACATTGAGGCGTTGGCTGCGGTGTTCACCACCGCTTCAATCGATTGCTCCGCAATTGCCGCGCCGTCCTTCACGGCGGGCGCCGTCGCCGCGATCACGCTCGGGGCCCAACCCGCCGGGATGCTCGGGGAAGTCGCGCACGCGGCCGCCGCGGAATACGACATCGACGCACGTGTATTCGCCGCCGAGCTCAACCTTGAAACCTTGCTCGCCCAGCAGCCCGGACCGGCGCAATACACTGAAATCCCTGCGCACCCGCCGGCGTTACGCGACCTCGCGGTCGTGGTTGAGCAATCGACCCCTGGCGGCGCGCTTGCCGACTGCGCGCGGCGGGCGGGCGGTGGCGACCTCCAGCGTGTGGACATCTTCGATATCTACCGCGGCAAGGGCGTGCCGGACGGTAAGAAGAGCGTGGCGCTGAGCCTGGTTTTCCAGAGGCGCGACCGCACCTTTACGGACGACGAGATTTCCAAGGCGGTTGGCAAAATCGTCAAGGCGCTCGAACGGGAATTTGAGGCACAGCTTCGGTAGACGCCCATGGACCCGATGGTGCAACGCAGAATCGAGCAGATCGACCAGCAACTGGCCGGACTGCGCGAGACCCTCGAGAAGAACCGCGCCGAGCTGGTCAAGCAACACACCGAAAAAGAGGAACTGCTCCAAGAGCAGTGGCGAAACAAGAAGAAGATGACCACGCTCGACCGCATATCGAAGGAGTACGACGCGCTCCAGGCCGAGAACCGCCGTTACGCCAAAGAGCGCAAGCAGTTGCGCGACCAGCTTGCGAAGCTGCTCACCCTGACCAAGTCGCTGCGTAACGCGGCCCGCCCATGACCGCGCCGCGGGTAAAAGTGAAGCTCGCGGGTAAGACGGTCGAAGTCCCGATTTATAAAGACCCGCGCGCCACTCTCAAACTCGCCGACACGCTCAACGAGCGGCTCAAGGCCATCGAGGCCGAGAGCGGGCGAATCGACACTCATGCCTTCGCGCTCGAGGCGGCCTTCGCCTGCGCCGCCGAGGCCCAGGCGCTGGCGGACGCGGCCGAAGCCGACCGGGTTGAGACCCTCAAGGAGCTCGAACGCCTCGGCAAGGCCGTGGACAAGCTCACCCGCGAGTTCCGCCGTGAGAAATAAGGACTGGCCGCTACGCACGATTTAGCAAGTAGCGGGGGACAGGCCTCTCGATCTACGCTGATCTCATCGGCCTCCGACGGCGCGGAGGCGACTCCGGCTGCCGGAAGGAGATTGTCCCATGAAGCGGATCCTCGAAGGGTTGTCCATTGTTGGCGTAGCGGCAATTCTGGGCACGGCCACGCCCGCGCTCGCGTCCAGCACCGAGTGGACCTCAGACTTTGGAATCGAGAAGGCAGACCTGGCCTCGACAGGCAGCAATCCCTACTTCATTCTCCAACCCGGCTACCAGCTCACCCTCGAAAATGGAAAAGACACGCTAACGATCACCGTGCTCGACGAAACCAAGACCATCGACGGCGTCGAGACCCGGGTGGTCGAAGAGCGCGAGACAAAGAACGGCAAGCCGAAGGAAATCTCTCGAAACTACTTCGCAATTTCCAAAGCGAATAACTGCGTTTTCTATTTCGGCGAGGATACCACCGACTACGATGCGAAGGGCGGCCCAGTGCAAGGGGGTAGTTGGCACGCCGGCGAGAATGGCGCCAAGCCCGGAATGTTCATGCCCAGCGTTGCCCTCTTAGGCGCGCGGCACTATCAGGAATTCGCGCCGAAGGAAGCGATGGATCGCGCCGAAATCGTCAGCGTGAGCGAGACCGTTGTAGTCCCGGCAGGAAAGTTTGAACATGTCCTCAAAACCAAAGAAACGACGCCCTTAGAGCCCAAGGTAAAAGAGTCAAAACTTTACGCCCGCGGTGTGGGCTTGGTCACTGACGAAGGTTTCAAACTCGCCAAATACGGATTTATCAAGAAGTGATACGGGGTGGGTCTGAGACGCTGGCCAGAAGTGTGAGGGCGCGCCCTTCGACTTCCCCAGCAAATGCCCCGGCAGATTTACGGAGGGCGGCCTCTTTTTATTTAATGTCTGATAATATATATTATGTTCACTAAATCCTGACCTGCGCCGGACTCTTCGGATGTTCAGCAGGCAATCTCCGATGCCGATCTGGTGCGCGCTGCAAATGCGTACCTCATTTGCGCTGTGAGCGGGTCGATGTAACTTGCTTGAGTAGAATGATTTGCAGAGTTGATCGTCGAAATGAGCGCACGGCGCGCATTAGGATTTTCAGTGGTTTGAGATCGCTGAGAGTTACGCGTCCCGGAATGGCCATAGCGGAATAGAAAGCGGAAATCCGCTCTTCGTTTCCTTGCCCTTTTTCCCAAGGGCCTTAGGCTTCCAGCCCCCAGGTTCTCGGAGTGGTCAGTTCCAGGGAATTCCCGCTTGGGTCTCTGAAATAAAGCGATTG
>CAYOZX010000402.1:0-2673 GCA_964408515.1 uncultured Acidobacteriaceae bacterium
CGTGTTCAGATTGAAGGAGCGATTGTAGGGCGCGAAACCGTGGTCGGAGAGCACCAGTACCGTGGTGTGATCGTCCGTGTGCTGCATCACTTCGCCCAGCACCTGGTCGATCTGCTGATAGAACTCGGGTAAGGCAGAACCATACTCAGCCGCGAGCGACGCGTCATATTCCGGATGCTGCGAATCGAGCAAACGCCATAGCATATGCGAATTCAGGTCGAGGCTAGAGAAGTAAAAAAAGAAGAGACCAGAATGGAATCTGGGAAATTCGGCGTCAAAAATGCGCCGGTGTTCGGCCAGCACGGCGCGGGATTGCTGAAGATATTCTTTGTCGTCGAGAACCCCGGCAGAGCGCGCCTTGGTGTCTTCAGAAATCCCCTGCGTGTAGAACTCGCCGACTTCCTCTGAGAGTTCGCGCGAATAGCTCTTGGGAGTGGATATCGGCAGCGCGGGGTCGGCGGGGTCAATGTTAATGGGCGAGACGTACAACTCAAATCGCGGGTGCGCCTGTTTCAGATAGAAGCGGCAGATGCCTTTTACGTTTCCGATGAAAGGGATCAGTTGAAACTGGATGTGGACCCAGTGGCTCCATTCGCCTTCGCGCAGCACAAATTTCTCATCCTGGACAGTGAATTTGGCCACCGGTTCCAACGGGTCGATTGCAACCGTGAAGGGCTCGAGTGTAGGGGGAGAGCCCTTGCGGAACGTATTGTCCGGCCCAATGAGTTCCGCGGCCACCTGCGATTCTTTCACCTCGACCGGAACAATCTGTCCGCCTTCCACCACCCCGGCGGCCGTCATGGGGTCGTCAGTGTAAAAGGAAAATGTGCCGTAACTGCCGCGCAAGTCCGGCGTGCCCATCCCGGACAGAGTGCGCCCCTTGGCCGGCACCGGAGGAAAATTCGATGGCATACGGAAGATCAAGTTGGGCACGCCGTAGCTGTCCAGCGTCTCCCAAAAACTTGTCCCCTGGCGAAGTTGCTCCGCGCTGCCGCCTCCAAGCGGAACGACCCAGCCGCCCAGATGAATGCCGTGCTTGGGCGGCTCCACGCGCGAGGCGGAAAAATAAGGTTGCAGGGTACGAGGATCACGATGAATAAAATCGAAGATGCCATGCCCTCCGGCGTTCATGCCGGTAATCAGGTTCGACCAGGCGACCGGACTCTGGGGCGGAATGCTGGTGGTCAGCAGCCGGAACGATCCCTTCTGGGTGAGGGCGGAAAAGTTCGGCATCCGGCCTTCGGCCATGAATTTTTTCAAGAGTTGCGGGTCCATGCCGTCGATGCCGAGAACAATCAGCTTCTGATCGCCGCGCCATTTCCTCGACTGGCAGGACAACATCAGCAGAGCGGCGGCGCACAGCAACAGGGATAGGCCAATTGGCTGGATTCGTTGGAAGAGCAAGGTAGACCGTGATTCTCGCCCCGGTGACAGTTGATGTCAAGGGACGAAGCGGGAGATGGAAGGCGGAGACTCCAGTCCGCCGTCTGCGGCTTTGGGTTCTGCTGTTCACGCTTGAATCTGACCTCATTTCCAACCCTCAAGACCGCTGAGGTGGCCGTAGGAGCGGGCCGCTCGGGCCTGCATTAGAGGTAGACTGAGGGACATGTTTCGACGGCTCCGCTCAGGCTTTTGGCTTGTTTTGCTCTTGCTGGGAATTTTTCCCGTCGAGTCGCGCGCAGCGGCCAAGCCGAATATCGTCCTGATCACGCTCGGATCAACGCGTGCTGACCGTTTGGGATTTCTTGGCTCCAAAACAAGGCTTACGCCCAATCTCGACGCGGTCGCCGGCCAAGGCATGGTTTTCGAGCAGGCGTATTCGCAGGCGCCGCTGACGGTGGTGGCACAGGCCACGATTCTTTCGGGAACGTATCCCCAAACCCATGAGGCGAGCGAGTGGGGGAACCGCCTGGCGACGGGCCTTCCCTTCCTCCCCGACCTGCTTCGTGCTCGCGGTTATCGCACGGCTGCGTTCGCCGGGTCGATTGCCTTAGATCCGAAGAACGGCACGGCACTCGGGTTTGACCGCGGGTTTTCTTTGTATGACGCCGGCTTTCATCCGCCACAGCCGGGGCAGAGCAACCCCAGTTCGGTTGAACGCTCTGCCGGACAGGTCATAACCCGAGCCAACACCTGGCTGGCACAGAACAGCTCTGCACCGCTCTTTCTGTGGGTGGAATTGAGCGATCCCGAAAGGGCTTCCGGCGATTCCTATAATGCCGCGGTGGCGGCCTTGGATGCGGCGGCGGGCAAGCTCTTGGCCGCACTCCGTTCCGTCAAGCTATATAACGACGCTCTGATCGTGATTGCTGCCGATCATGGCCAGAGCTTGGGAGCCCATGGGGAAGATACCCATGGCGTGTTTCTCTATGATGACACGATGCACGTTCCGCTGGCGGTGAAGCTGCCGCAGAACCAGAATGCCGGAAGGAGGGTGCGCGGCCGGGCGAGCCTGGTAGACATCGCTCCCACGATATTGGAAATCGCAGGCGTGCCCGTTCCGTCGCAGATGCAGGGGCAATCGCTGCTGCGCATGGCAAAGGCGGGATCGAGCGCCGACCCGCCGGCGTATTCCGTCACTGACTTTCCCCAGAAAGCGTTTGGCTGGAGCGCACTGGAGTCTTGGCCCCCAGGCCAATTTTTGTACATTTGGGCCACCCAGCCCGAGTTGTT
>CAYOZX010000403.1:0-2641 GCA_964408515.1 uncultured Acidobacteriaceae bacterium
GGCCACGAGCCGGAGAAACCATCCTGCTGGTCGACGATCACTCCAGCGCACGCAACTCCATCCAGCGCGTTCTGCACCATGCCGGCTACCGTGTGTTGCCGGCCTCCAGTGGGAAACGCGCGCTGAAGGTTTTTGCGGAAAGCCCCGACGACGTGGACCTGCTGATCGCCGACTGCATGATGCCCGGAATGAACGGGCGCGAACTCGCCGAGAAACTGCGCCGCCAGAAACCGGAGCTGAAAGTGATTCTGATCTCGGGCTACCACAACCCGCATGAGGGTCCCCCATCCGCTTCTGTAATTCGCAAGCCCTTCCCCGGCCCAGTGCTGATCGAACGCGTCCGTGAAGTTTTGGATTCCAAGGGAGAATCGTCATGGTAGCAACCGATGCTGTGCTAAGCCAGCCTCCGCAAATCGAGGGAGCGAATTTCCTGAACCTGCTGATTGTGGATGATGACCGCGCGGTCCGTGAAGCGTGCCGGGCGGTGGCCCAGTCACTGGGCTTCAGCCCGCAGACAGCCGAGTCAGCCGAGCAGGCCTACCGGCTGCTCGACAGCCGGGGCGCAGACGTGATCCTGCTGGACCTGAAACTGCCCGGCGCCCGTGGACTCGAGGCGCTGCACACCATCAGGAAACATCGGCCCGAGGCGCTTGTAATTGTGGTCACCGGCTATGGCACGATCCAGTCCGCAGTCCAAGCGATGAAAGATGGCGCCTATGACTACGTCACCAAGCCCTTCAGCATGGAAGAACTCAGGCTCCTTCTGGACCGCGTGGCCGGTCACTTGCGGCTGAAGACGGAAAACCGCCTGCTGCGCGAGACCATCAAGTCGCGCCAGGGCTTCGGCAACATCATCGGGCGCGCCCCAGAGATGGAAAAGCTCTACCGCATCATCGCCAAGGCCGGTCAGAGCACGCATCCAGTGCTG
Source organism: uncultured Acidobacteriaceae bacterium (assembly GCA_964408515.1). Taxonomy (GTDB): domain Bacteria; phylum Acidobacteriota; class Terriglobia; order Terriglobales; family Acidobacteriaceae; genus CAYOZX01. Next base: position 929 of record CAYOZX010000403.1, read on the forward strand.
ATTCTGGGCGAAAGCGGGACCGGCAAGGAACTGGTGGCCAAGTCCTTGCACTTCACTGGACCGAATCGGACGAAGCCGTTCATCCCGGTGGACTGCGGATCTCTGGTGCCGACCCTCATCGAAAGCGAACTGTTCGGACATGTGCGGGGCGCTTTCACAGGCGCCACCCATCCCAAAGATGGTCTCCTGGCGATCGCGGAAGGTGGCACGGTCTTCCTAGATGAGATTGGAGAGCTGTCAGTTGACTTGCAAGCCAAACTGCTGCGCGCCATCCAGGAGAAGGAAATCCGTCCGGTCGGGAGCGTGCGGCGCATACCGATCAATGTCCGTATTCTGGCCGCTACCAACCACGATTTGGAACAGGCGGTGGCCCAGGGCGCATTCCGCCGCGATCTCTTTTTTCGTCTCAACGTGCTCACGCTGCGCATCCCGCCTCTTCGAGAACGGCGGCAGGACATCCCGCTGCTGGTGGCCCATGTCCTTGAGCGCTTGGGACGAGACGCCGGAACGGAAAAGACGATTTCCGACGAAGCCCTCAAGATCCTGCTGAACTACGACTGGCCTGGGAACGTACGGGAATTGGAGAACTGTCTGGAACGAGCGTGCGCGCTCTCCAGCGCAAACGAAATTCAGGTTCGCGACCTGCCCACCCAGGTCTATTCTGCTCCGCAGGAGTTACCTGGGAACAGTCATCCGGGCAACGGCGGCATCATGCCGATTGCCGAACTGGAGAAGCAGACCATCCTGAATGCACTGGCCCAGGTAAATGGCGACAAGATACTGGCCGCACGGCTGCTGGGAATCGGGAAGACGACTCTGTATCGGAAACTGAAAGAATACGCCGAAGCCTGAGGACGTGAGCGCGCCCAAATCCGGCCAGAAAAATTCGAGCGAATCCCGAAAAGGGAACCCCTTCAAGAAGCGATCAGATAAAGCCTTTATTTTCAGACACTAACCATTTGGTCATCAAGTTGCCACTAATCGAGCATGATTATGGTTGTGACTCCGAACCTGCGGGCGGATGAGTGCGCCGAAGCGCTGCGTCATGCTACCCAAGAAGAGATCGTCCTGGCTGAGAGTGTCCGCCAAGCGGCCACGCTGCTTCGTGCCGAGACCTACCTGGTGGTCGTGCTTGATCAGTATCTTCTGGAAACTGAGCCGGAAGAGGCTGAAAAAGTGATGCAGCACCTAGGAGTTGCCATCCCGATCCACGTGAATCTAGCCATCACTGGAGTGGAAAGGCTGGCTCGGGAGGTACGGGCGGCGGTTCAGCGCCGCCGACGCGAAGAAGTGGCGGCACGGCGCGCGGCGGCCACTACTCTGCACAGCGAACTGAATGGCACGGTTACGGCACTGCTGCTCTCTTGTGAGCTGGCTCTGGGTGCGTCAGGCCTGTCCTCGGCAGCTGCCGAGATGCTGAAGTCGGCCCACGAATTGGTCAAGAAGCTGCGATCCCAGCTGGAATCCACCACGGCCTAGCTTGAAGCTCGACCCGGGCAAGCCGCGTCTTTACCGCAGCAGCCCGTCCCCAATAATGAGGTCCAACCCCAGGTGTTTCGCGGAAAAACGCCGGCGTGTGCAAGAAAAGCTTGGCTCCCGCGCTCGCTCACCCATAGACTATGGGTAATAGGGGCGAGGCACGATTCCGCCCCGTGTCTCCGGGGGTTCTGTGCGCATTCTGGTTACGGCCGATACGTTCAGCGGGGTATGGAC
>CAYOZX010000404.1:0-2635 GCA_964408515.1 uncultured Acidobacteriaceae bacterium
GCCAACCTGGCCAGAATTTCATCTCCCGCTTTGACCGCGGCCGCGTCCTTCAACAGCACTCCTGAGGAATCGAACACCAGCGCATAACCGCGGTCCAAAATGGCCAGAGGGGAGAGCGCTTCCAGTTGCCCGGACAGCTGGTTGATCATGGCCCGGCGTTGCAGAAGCAGCGTCCGCGCCGCCGAAGTGAGGGCCGCGTTGCATGACGCCAGTTGCTGCCGCACTCCCGCCAGCATGCGCCGCACATCATAATGACGCACCGCCGCGGAAGCCGTCTCCCAGCGCCTGCGGCGCCTCTCGATCAGGTTGCGTTGCGCGCGCTCCAGCCGGCTCTGCAGATCGTCGAGACGCTGCTGCCGCCGGTGGATGCCGTCGGTCATGCGGCCAAATGCTCCGTGCTGCGCCAGCTCGCCCAGCATCTGGTGCGCCATCAGCAGCCGGTAGCGTACCGCCCGCGCCAGCCGCTGCCGCAGCCCCTCCGCCTGATCTTCCACCTCCTGGCGTGACCGAATCACCAGCTCGGCGGCGGCCGACGGCGTCGGCGCGCGCAGGTCGGCCACGAAATCGAGGATGGTGAAGTCGGTCTCGTGCCCGACCGCCGAGATCACCGGCACCGTCGAAGCCGCCACCGTCCGCGCCAGGCCCTCGTGATTGAAGGCCGCCAGGTCTTCCGCCGAACCGCCTCCGCGCGCGACTACGATTACATCGACCTTTGTCGACCTATTGAAGTGCCGGATTCCCTCGGCCACGTCGGGGGCTGCACCATCCCCCTGTACCTGCGCTGGAAAAATCAGCACCTGCACGCTGTGGTGCCGCCGCCGCAGGATGTTCAGAATGTCGCGCAGCGCGGCTCCCTGCGGCGAAGTGACGATGCCGATCCGGCGCGGCAGGGTCGGGATGGGCTTCTTGCGCGCCGCGTCAAACAGGCCTTCCGCTTCCAGCTTGGCCTTGAGCTGCTCGAAGGCGACCTGCAGCGCCCCCGCGCCTTTCGGCTCCAGGTACTCCGCCGAAATCTGCAGCTCGCCGCGGTCTTCGTAGACGGTGACCCGTCCGCGCAGCACGACCTGCATGCCGTTCTCGGGGCGGAAGCGCAGCAGCCTGGCCTGGGAACGGAACATAACCACGCGCAGCTGGGCCTCCTTGTCCTTCAGGGTGAAATAAAGGTGCCCGGAGTCGTGGGCGCGAAAATTCGATATCTCGCCCTCGACCCAGGTGTCGCCGTACTCGCGTTCGACGTGGGTGCGCACTGCCGACAGCAGCTCGCGCACCGTCCATATCCTGCGGTTCGGAGAGGTGAAGCTGAACCCGAGCTGGTCGGAAAGAGACATTATGGTCGATGGCTATCTTCGCAGCCGCGAGATCACGTACAACACCAGCGACAGGGCCACGCTGAGCAGCAGAGACGTGGCCAGCGGAAAGTAGACGGTGCTGTTCTTGCCGCGATGGACGATGTCGCCAGGCAGCCGTCCCAGCGGGACTCCGGTCTTGCCCAGCAGGATCAGGGCCAACCCGGCCAGCGCGATCAACCCGCCCAGCAGCAGCAACACCCGCCCCAGGTCTGCCATGGCCCCAGTGTAATCCCGGCGGCACGGTTGCATCCATGCGTTCACCTCCGCGCCTTTGCGTCCAGTTCGCATGGCGAACTCCTGCTGCCCTCAGCGCGCAGCGGCCAGCCCGCGCCGCGCCGGATGCTAGAATTGTCGCCCCATGAGAAGACGCGGGCCGGCCTGCCTCCTGCTCTGGATTGCGCTGGCGCTCGCGGCGCAGCCTGCGCCCGAGCTCGCCGTCACGGCTGAGCCTCATCATCACCTTGCGTTGCAAAACGCCTACGTTCGCGTGTGCAAGGTGGAAGTCCCGCCACATGAGGCCACGCTCATGCACCGTCACGATTACGACTACATTTATGTGACTCTGGGAAGCGCGCGCGTCGAGAATGACGTCCAAGGCAAGGCGCCAGTGACTCTCGCCCTGCAGGATGGCGAGACGCGTTTCCGGCCCGGCAAGTTCGCCCACGTGGTTCGGAACCTTTCCGATCAACCCTTCCGCAACGTCAGCATCGAGCTTCTGCGCAGCAGGCAGGCGGGGCGCGGGGGCCGGCACAAGTGGAAGGAAGAGCGCGGACTGGAAGTGCTGAACGGCGGCACGCAGGACATCCTGTTCGTGAAAGATGGCGCGCGCGTTTCCGATGTGCAGCTGCAGCCCGGAGGCGTGCTTCCCAAGCATCGTCATGCCGGCCCGCACTTGGTGGTGGCGGTCACCGACCTCGATCTACGCAGCGAGGTGGAGGGTGGCGGCTCTGCGGTCCGCCAGCTGCAGGCGGGCGACATTGCCTGGGTGAAGGGCGGCTTCACCCATACCCTGACCAACGTGGGCACGAAGGACGCCCGGTTTATCACGGTTGAATTCCAGTAAGCGAGACCGCCTGCCCAGTGTTCCGGCGGGAACATTGCGCCTAGTGTTCCGCACGGAACGTTTTGTACAGGCGGTAATGTACGTACAATTGCGCGTAAGCGACTGATGAAAAGAGAGTTAGTTGAAAATATGGAAAATCATATAGGAGCCGGGGGCGAGAGCTCTTACGGAGATAAATTTCCCGGCGCCAGCCGGTCGACGTAACACCAGATCCAGGTCTCGC
>CAYOZX010000405.1:0-2600 GCA_964408515.1 uncultured Acidobacteriaceae bacterium
CCATAGCAGCGTGACTCAGATTATGTCACTGTCTGTTTGTGGACCCTTCATCCGCTATGTTCAACGTAAAGCGGTTGAGCTGCTCCGTATAGCCTGGATCGGCTCCTCGCGCCGGCCCCTCGGCCCGGAGTCAGCTCCAACCGCAGGTTGGACATGCGGCCAGCGGCAGTCGCCTATGGGGATTTAATCCTTCCCTTCAGGCCGCCACTGGCCATGCGAGCTGGGCTGGTGGCGCGCCGGCTCGTGGTAATACTTGGGTCACCACCATCTGCCGCTGACAGACCGGACACGCTTCCCAGGGGGAGCTGTGGTCGGGCGCTTCCGCTGCCTCTCTTGGCGTCTCCTGCCTCGCTTCCAGCTCCAGCAGTTGGTCGCGGCACTGTTCTAATCTTCGTCGTTGCCTGCTGGCATACAGCCCCCAGGCTCTGACCATATGGACGCCCGGCACTGGCACGTGCTCGCTCCAGCGGTGCAGAAACTCGTCCACCCTCAGGGTCAGTTCCGCTTGGCGTGGCTTGCCTCGCTCGTCCAACGCCCGGTGATTGCCCTAGCGAAACGTGACCTGCTGCCCCTCAAAGCTCACCAAGCGATGGTCCTTGATCGGTCCGCCCCGCACGTAGCGTGCAAGATACATGGCAACACCTCGCCCATGTGGATACCGCGCGGCTATGCGGATGTTCCACCGCTGCCGGGCCGCCGCCACTAACACGTGGCGCACGCCGTCGTCAGCGAGGACGGGCGGCACTACAAGCTGCCCTGTCGTCCAGAGTGTCTCGATCGCCCCGAGCACTTTGCCGCGCAACAGTGCCCGTACCACCGCCACCGGCAACAGATACCCGTTGTGGATAGCGCGCCATTGCCCAGTGGCCTCGCGGCCCCCACCGGTCACCAAGCAGTGTACGTGCGGATGCAGCGCCAACGTGCGCCCCCACGTGTGCAGTGCTGCCAATACGCCCGGCTGCGCGCCTAGCCACTTGACATCCCCCAGCAGCGTGAAGAGCGTCTCGCGCACACAGCGGCACAACAGCTCCGTCATCGTCTGCCGATTCCACCGCCACAATTCATGCAACTCACTGGGCAAGGTGAAGATGACGTGAAGATGATCAGTCGGGAGGAGCTGCTGCTGCCAGCCGGCGAGCCACTGCCCGATCCGCTGCGAGGCACAGCGCGGACAGGCCCGATGGCGACAGGAGTTGTACCACACCTCGGTCACGTGTCCCTGGGGACAGCGCCGCACGTGCCCGCCCAGCGCGGCCGTGCGACACCGCATCACCGCCTGTGCGGCTCGCCAGACCCGGCGGGGCAACTTGTGCGCCTGGGCATACGCCGCGAAGCTCGCCTGCAAGATCCCCTGTAACGTCATGGCCATAGCAGCGTGACTCAGATTATGTCACTGTCTGTTTGTGGACCCTTCATCCGCGATGTTCAACGCCCTCGCGCACCGCGAGCGGCCCAGCCGCGGCCTTTCACCTTTATTCCAAACCGCAACCGGGCAGCGATGCGGTGGCGCGACTGGTTAGCCGGTGTCGGCTAAGTATTGTTCAATTCGGTCACACGCAGTGCCAATCGCGTTTTGCGCCTGCAGCCGCTCGGCAAAACGAACTGCCTCTTGACGATAACTCGGCGTCTCTAGCACCTTGGTAATTGCTGCGGCAAGCCGATCCTCGGTTAGGGCTTCTCTTGGCACTACCTCAGCGACGCCGACTCTTGCGGCACGAAACGCCACTCCAGGTTGATCTCTGTCCCACGGAACGAGCACCATCGGCACTCCGTAGTACAACGATTTTGACACAATCCCATGCCCCGCATGGCTAATCGATAAGCAGGCACGCGGCAGCACCTGGGAATGTGGAACAAATACCTCAAGTCGCGCATTGGTAGGAATCGGTCCGAGATCATCTGGCGGATGGGCAGGAGCAGTGAGCAGCACCCGCACTGGTCGTTCAGCCAGGACGCGTAAGGCCGCTCGTGCCAGCGCGGTTTCCCCTTCCTGGGGAGCAGAACTCAGCGTTACCAACACCCACGGCTCACCCGGCTCAGTAAGGTACGATGGACACTCCGCAGAGGGTTCCCAAAGCAACGGCCCCACGTAGTGATGGTGCGAGGGAAGCTCGGCTGGCGGGGGGTCAAAGACGGGATCAGTTCCATGTAGTACCAGGGCAGCGCTCTTGACCAAAGGTTGGAAAACGCGAAAGAAGAACTGCGTCAAGGCCCCGGTATCAAGCTCCAAAGCTCGCGCACCAGGTCCGAAGTACACGCCAGGATTGACGAAGCACCACGGCAGATGGGTGTCGTTCGATAACATGACCGCCAGTTCGATGCAGAAGAGTTGGCTGAGAATCAAATGAGGCTGAAACTCTTCGGCAAGCTGAGAGACTTGCGGAAGAATTTCCTTGGACCAAGCAGTGAGGAATGAATCATGCGCCAAGAGTTCCAACACCTCTTGTTCGCTCCGGCCTGCGAACCAGGGAGCAATATCAGCACCCAGTTCCAGTTCTGGAGGAGGAACCATAACGGGAATGTCCACATGTCGCAGGGTTGACTGAATAGTTGAATCGGCGAAGCAGCGCAGTTTGTGGCCGCGGTCACGCAAGCCTTGG
>CAYOZX010000406.1:0-2599 GCA_964408515.1 uncultured Acidobacteriaceae bacterium
CCACGCCCTCAATCTGGCACAATATCTGTGGAGGACATCATGGCTCAGAAGCGCATTCTTCTGCTCGCCGGCGACTATGTCGAGGACTATGAAATCATGGTCCCGTTTCAGGCCCTGCAGATGGTAGGACACACCGTACACGCGGTCTGCCCCGGCAAGAAGTCCGGGGAGACGGTACGCACCGCGATTCACGACTTTGAGGGCGACCAGACCTACAGCGAGAAGCGCGGACACAACTTCACGCTCAACGAAACCTTCGACGACATCAAGCCGGAGACTTACGACGCCCTGCTGATTCCCGGAGGCCGCGCTCCGGAATACCTGCGGCTGAATGCCAAGGTGCTGGAAATCGTCCGCCATTTTTTCAAGGAGAACAAGCCGGTGGCGGCCATTTGCCATGCGGCCCAGATTCTGGCAGCCGCCGGTGTGCTGCAGGGACGCCGTTGCAGCTGCTATCCCGCGGTTTCGCCCGACGTATGGGCAGCCGGCGCTACTTACATGGAAGTGCCAATGGACCAGGCATGCGTGGATCAGAACCTGGTGACCGCTCCGGCCTGGCCTGCGCATCCCGCCTGGCTGGCGGCCTTCCTCACCGTCCTGGGGACAAGACTCGAAGCCGCTGACCGCGCCGCCTGAAATGCTGGGAGCCTCGCAGGGAGCAGAATTCTTCGAGAAATTCTTCTCGGGCGAGAGTGCCCGCGCCACACTTGTTCAGAGGCAGAAACTTCCATGCCAGCCTGGCGGCAACCGGTCTTGCGCACGCTTCGTACAAAGCTGAAGGAAGCCCGCCTTGCGCGCCTGGCGACAATCGATGCCGGAGACCGGCCCCACATCGTGCCGGTGTGCTTCTTTTTCGACGGAAAGGTCTTCTATTCGGCGGTGGACCGAAAGCCCAAGCGAGTCGCGGCGGAGAAACTGGCCCGGCTGCAACACATCAAACGAAAATCGCAGATCGCGCTGCTGATCGACCATTACCAGGAAGACTGGTCGCAGCTCTGGTTCATCCTGATTCGCGGGCAGGCAGAGCTGGTCGCCCCGTCAGCCCGCCGCGAACGAATCAGGGTACTTCGCGGCTTGAGAAAGAAGTACCCGCAGTACGCCGCCGGACTTCTGGCCGACGATGCACCCATCATCCGGATCGTTCCGCGGCACATCAGTTCCTGGGGTCTGCCTCTGCACGGCTGAGTTTCTGAGACTACGCCAGCCTGCGAAGCTGCTCCATCAAATCAAGCCAGCCGTTGAGTGATTGAGCCCGCGCATTAAAGCCCGGATCGAGATGCACTTCGTGCGCCCCGATGCTGCGGCAAGCAGCCAGATCCTCCTTGATTTGCTCCATGGTTCCGGAAAAGATTCCGCGTTCCTTGGGGCGCGGCTTTTCCGTGATCTCCAGGTTGGCCCGAACAACCAGCTCCAAGGACGACGGGTCCCGGCCCGCCTCTTTGGCCATCTGCTTCAAGCCATCGAACATCTCGGCCATCCCCGCCACGGGAATCATCGTGGGATTCCATCCGTCGGCCATGGTAGCCACCCGCTTCATCGCCGCCGGCGCAAACGCGGCCATGTAGATCGGCGGATGGGGCTTCTGCACCGGTTTGGGCCCAATGTAAGACTTCGGCACCTGGAAAAATCTGCCATGAAACTCCACGGGATTCGTGGTCCAAATGGCCTTGAGCACCTGCAGGAATTCGTCGGCAAGGGCGCCGCGCGTCTTCATGTTTGCGCCCACGGCGTCCATTTCGTCCTTTGACCACCCCAGACCGAGGCCCAGCCGCAAGCGGCCGTTGGAGAGCTGATCGAGTGTACTCAGGCGCCGCGCCAGCATGACCGGATTGTGGTAGGGAATGTCCAGGACGCTCGTCCCCAGCGCAATCCTCTTCGTGTGGGCAGCGGCGAAGGTTAGAGTCTCGAGCGGGTCCAGCACATGCTTGTACTGCTCAGGTAGAGTTCCGTCGGGTGTCACGGGATAGGGAGTCTGGGGCTTGACCGGCCAGAGCAGACGCTCAATTGTCCACAGGCTGTCATAGCCCAGCTCTTCGGCGCGACGGGCAACCTTCGACACGGCCTCGGCGGTGCTGACCGGACCGACATTGGGGAGGGCACAGCCAATCCTCATACCGGGAGACTCCTCTCGCGGCCAGAACCCTTACGAAGGAAAGAGATTCCGCGCGGCGTGTTCGCGCAGTATAGGAGCGAGTCTTTCGCAGCGTCAAGGCTCACGGCGCAAGAATTCCGAGAGCATGACCGCAAAATTCGTTGAGGATTCGCGAAGTTCGCGAGGGGCCTTCGTACGATTGAGCTTCAGGCTTCAAAAGAGATGGCACGTCAGTGGACGCGCTCGTTCTCTCTTCTGACAATCTTCGTCGGGATTCGCGCCTAGAACAAGTTCCACAGGAACTGGTTGTAGACGTCGTGGTGATACTGCACCTCGGGCGCTTTTACGAACGTGCCCAGGAGCCGTGGACAGCGGTCGGCCGACGCCTTCTTCAGCTCGGCATAGCGGCTCCTGACATCCTCGCCCAGGAGCGCGGTCGTCCATTCAGCCTGGTTGAAGTTGTCGATCGCATCGTAAATGTTGTCCGGCAAGTAGCGGGCGGCCTGG
>CAYOZX010000407.1:0-2574 GCA_964408515.1 uncultured Acidobacteriaceae bacterium
CCCACCTTCACGTGCGGCTTGGTGCGCTCAAATTTTCCCTTGGCCCTATCTCACTCCGTTTGCTGCCGCTTCGCTACTTATTCCCCTGCGCCCGGCCGATAATCTCATCCGCCGCCGAGCGCGGCACTTCCTCGTAGCGGGCAAAGTGCATGGAGTATTCCGCCCGGCCCTGGGTGTTGGACCGCATCTGGGTGGCGTAGCCAAACATCTCTGCCAGGGGCACGATCGCCTTGATCACCTGCGAGCCCGCGCGATGCTCCATGCCTTCGATGCGCCCGCGGCGCGAACTCAGGTCCCCCATGATGGTGCCGGCGTAGTCTTCTGGGGTTACGACTTCCACCGCCATGACGGGCTCCAGCAACACGGGGGAGGCTCTCCGTGCCGCTTCCTTGAAAGCCATCGAACCGGCGATCTTGAACGCCATCTCATTCGAGTCCACTTCGTGGTAGCTGCCGTCGTAGAGCTCGACCTTGACATCCACCATGGGGTACCCGGCGAGCACCCCGCCTTCCAGCGCTTCCTGGATCCCTTGATCTACGGGCTTGATATATTCCTTGGGCACCACGCCGCCCACGATCTCATTCACGAACTCGTACCCCTTGCCGGCTTCCTGGGGCTCGATGCGGATCCTGACGTGCCCGTACTGGCCCCGCCCGCCCGTCTGGCGAATGTACTTGCCCTCGGCCTCCGACTTTTTGCGGATGGTCTCGCGGTAAGCGACCTGGGGCTTGCCCACGTTGGCCTCGACCTTGTACTCGCGCATCATGCGGTCGACGATGATCTCCAGGTGCAGCTCGCCCATGCCGCTGATGATGGTCTGTCCGCTGTCGGGATCGGTGTGAACCTTGAAGGTGGGATCTTCCTGGGCCAGCTTGTTGAGCGCCATGCCCATCTTTTCCTGGTCGGCTTTGGTCTTGGGCTCGACCGCCACGGAAATGACGGGAACCGCAAATTCAATCGACTCCAGCGCGATGGGATGCTTTTCGTTGCAGATGGTATCGCCGGTGGAGACGTTCTTCAGGCCGACGGCGGCGCAGATGTCGCCCGCTAGAATCTCGCTGATGTCTTCGCGCTTGTTGGCGTGCATCTTGAGCAGACGCCCGATGCGCTCGCTGCGCCCGCGACCGGCGTTGAGCACCGAATCGCCTGATTTGAGCTGGCCGGAATAAACGCGGATGAAGGTCAACTGGCCCACGAAAGGATCGGCCATGATCTTGAACGCCAGGGCGGAAAACGGCTCGCTGTCGGCCGGCTTGCGAGTTTCCTCTTGTCCCGTGTCCGGATTGCTCCCCTTCACTTCGCCGGCATCGATCGGGGAAGGCAGATAATCCACCACCGCGTCGAGCAAGGGCTGCACGCCCTTGTTCTTGAAGGCCGTCCCCACCACCACCGGGAAAAGCTTGAGTGCGATCGTCGACTTGCGCAGCGAGGCGCGCAGCTCCTCAGCGGAGATCGTCTCCCCTTCCAGGAATTTGTGCAGCATGTCGTCGTCATTTTCGGCGACGGTCTCAACCAGCTGAGTGTGGAAGGCTTCGGCTTTTTTCTGCAGCTCGGAAGGAATTTCTCCAGTGGTGTACTCGGCCCCGATCGAGTCGTCTTTCCACGAGATCGACTTCATGTCGATCAGATCGACTACGCCTTTGAACTTGTCTTCCTGTCCGATCGGGATTTGAATGGCGACGGGCTTGGCATTGAGGCGCTTGCGGATGGTGTCGATGGCGTGCTCGAAATCAGCCCCCATCTTGTCAATCTTGTTGATGAAACAAATGCGCGGGACGCCATATTTGTCGGCCTGCCGCCAGACCTTTTCCGATTGCGGCTGCACCCCATGCACCGCGTCAAACACCGCGATCGCCCCGTCCAGGACCCGCAGGGAGCGCTCCACCTCGGCGGTAAAGTCGACGTGCCCGGGCGTGTCGATGATATTGATGCGGATGTCGCGCCAGGTGCAGGTAGTGGCGGCGGAGGTGATGGTAATGCCGCGCTCCTGTTCCTGTTCCATCCAGTCCATGGTGGCCGTGCCTTCGTGGACCTCGCCGATGCGGTGCGTTTTCCCGGTGTAGAAGAGAATGCGCTCGGTCGTAGTGGTCTTGCCGGCATCGATGTGCGCCATGATGCCGATATTCCTGCAGCGCTCCAGGGGGACCGTTCGGGACACAGCTTTCTTCTTCTCTTCCTTGCGGGATTCCTGCTCGCCAGCGACTTTTGCCGGAGTACTCATGAAAACCAGTTTCTAGCTATCAGCCTGCAGCTCTTGCTCTCAACCCCCCGGCCTCACGCAAAGGCCTGTGAGCGGTCAAGAGCCTCTTCTTCACCACCGGTAGTGCGCGAAGGCCTTATTGGCTTCTGCCATGCGATGTACGTCTTCCTTCTTCTTGATGGCGGCGCCACGGTTATTGGCGGCGTCCAGTAATTCATTGCTCAGTTTGTCTATCATCCCCTTCTCCGCCCGCCCACGCGAATAGGTGATCAGCCAGCGGATGGCGAGGGAAGTGCGCCGGTCGGCATTGACTTCCACCGGCACCTGGTAGTTCGCGCCGCCCACGCGGCGCGTCTTCACTTCGAGCAGCGGCT
>CAYOZX010000408.1:0-2551 GCA_964408515.1 uncultured Acidobacteriaceae bacterium
GCGCCAGCCTCAAAGGTTACGGCTGCGCCGGCATGTCCAACGTGGAATACGGTCTTGTGATGCAGGAACTGGAGCGGGGTGACAGCGGCATCCGTTCCTTCGTAAGCGTGCAGTCCGCGCTGGCCATGTACCCCATCTACGCCTTCGGTAGCGAGGAGCAGAAACAGACCTGGCTGCCCGCCCTGCAGAAGGGGGAAAAGCTGGGCTGCTTCGGTCTGACCGAGCCCGACTTCGGATCCAATCCCGGAGGCATGAGAACCCGCGCCCGCAAGTCCGGCAAAGAGTACGTCCTCAACGGCGAAAAGATGTGGATCACCTCCGGTTCGATCGCCGACGTGGCCGTCATCTGGGCCAAAGCGGAGGATGAGGACAACCGCATTCGTGGCTTTCTGGTGGAAACCGACCGGCCAGGATTTCGCGCCGAAGACATTCACGGCAAGTGGTCGCTGCGCGCCTCCGTGACCTCGAGCCTTTCCCTGCAGGACGTGCGTGTGCCCGAGTGCAACCTGCTGCCCAAGAGTGGCGGACTGAAGTCGCCGCTGATGTGCCTGAGTCAGGCGCGTTACGGTATTGCCTGGGGCGGAGTGGGCGCCGCCATGGCCTGTTACGACTGCGCCCTGCAGTATTCCCTCTTTCGCAAACAGTTCCGCGACCAGCCCATCGCTTCGCACCAACTGGTGCAGGAGAAGCTGGCCTGGATGATTTCTGAAATCACCAAGGCGCAGCTGCTGGTGCTGCAGGTGGGACGCCTGAAGGATAAAGATCAGGCCAAGCCGGAGCATATCTCGATGGCCAAACGGAACAACGTTTGGATGGCGCTGGAATGCGCCCGCATGGCTCGCGACATCCTGGGCGCGAACGGCGTGGCCGACGAATATCCCATCTTCCGCCACATGGCCAACCTGGAGTCGGTAAAAACCTACGAAGGCACTCACGACATCCATACCCTGATCATCGGGCACAGCGTAACTGGCATTGATGCGTTTTAGACAGATGCCGGCTGCAGCTATCTGCTCTAAGCTTTCAGCACGTGGCGTACGGCCCCAGGCTGACACAACTCACGGAGTAGCCTGCCTTCGCGCTCAGGCCAAGGTTTCCCTCTAAACAAATTCCTGCCGATCACGGAATGCCTCTCACAATTGTATTGGTCAGAAATGGCGCTGCGAACTCGGTGCGCTCGCCGGCTTTCTTGCCCGGAACCAGCATCAGGCGGGCGGCCAACGGTTTGTTCCACTTGACCGCCAGGCTGGCGACGTCGGCGATTATTTTTTCCAGTTGTTCCTGCGATGTGTCTCCGGGCAGGGGCACGGTATCGAGGCCAGTGCCGCACACGGCCGAGTAGGCTAGCAAAGAATCTAGGTTATAGGTTCGCTCGCTCCAGCGCTCCGCTAGCACTGGATCTTCCAGCGTGGGCAACATCAGACCTGAATAACCCACACGTTTCACGGAAAGGGATCGCACCGCGTCGGTGATGATTTTGGCCGCCGCCATCGTGCCCGGTGCGCCAAATTTTGCCCCGGTTAGGGTTTCGATCGCGGCGCCGATCGAAGAATCCAGGCCCGGCGCAGGAGTTGCATCCAGGCCCATGTATGCCCAGCCCGATTGCCGCTGAACCTGTCCTGCGGTCTCCTCGAGCCGCTTGGCATGCGCCGCAAGCTCCTGCGACAACAAGGCGGGCGCTGCCTCGAGAGAACGCGCCCTGGCGAACACGTCAGCCACAAAATTTCCGGCCTCTATTCCCACGGAAAACCGGCGCCCCGGCCCGTTGTGGTAGGACCCGGGATAGAACGGGGCGTAAGGCGCCAGCATCGCGGTGGCGGCAAAGCCGAAGTTCCTCTGTCCCTGCGGGCTGTTGGCCTCGAGATACTTCATCACCCTGGCCGCCGCGCGGATGCTGTTCCAATGGATGCCGTCGTCGGCTGCAACCATCAGGCTGGCATTGATTGACGTCGCCGCCAGGACTGCTCCCAGCAGGTCCGCCAGTGCGGGATCGTCCTCGTCGCTCTGAAGGGCGGGACCGATATTAAGCGGACCGATGTTAAGCGCGAATCCTTCCTTCACCGACAACGCATCCAGGGCGTGGAAAAATTGCAGGGCCTCCGACTGGCTCATTCCGCGCACATACTGAGAGAAGGGCTGAGTCGTGATGCGGATGGTCTGAACTTCGTAGCCCGCCTTTTCAAAGCTGGCCTTGGCCGGGCGCAACATCGCGAGAGCTTCCGCTATCTGGCGGACGTATTGATCGCGATCAATGTTCACGAACGCCGTGATCGCGCGGACCTTGGGCTGGCGTGGAGGGCCAGCGGCTGATGCAGGCGCCGCGACGACTAGCAGGGGTAGCAGGACCACCAGGAGCCAAGGCATAGGGGCAAGCTTCCCAAGGCGCGGAGAACAGTCGCTTGATGGTTGAGTCATTGAGCACCGTCCATTGAGCTCAGAAGGCGGTATCGCATTCATTTTCACCGTTCCACGCTACGTTCGCGGAGCGGGCAGTGGATTATGCAGGTTGCCACAATTCGATGGGATTTCCCTCAGGGTCATGCAGACGAGC
>CAYOZX010000409.1:0-2549 GCA_964408515.1 uncultured Acidobacteriaceae bacterium
TTGCTCTCGCCGCCCGCCGTCACGCGGCAGAGCAGCCCGCGGTTTTCGTTCTCCATGCCTTCGCCCCGCGCGGTCTTTTCGGGGAGCGGCTTCCAGACGGCGCGCGGAATGGCTTTCAGCACCAGTTCATGCACGATAAACTCCGTCCCCGGCGCCCACCCCAGCGCAACAGGCGTTTCAAGCCGCACCTCGCCGCTCTTCAAGCCGTTGCGCCGGGACTTGATCTGGTAGCGGAGCTTGTTGTCGGCGCTGAGGTAGATCGTCAGTCCGTTGGCGGGGCCGTCGCCGGGAGCCGCAGCATCCCCCGACGCCCCGCCGTGTGGTGAAACCTGCTCGGCCACTTCGCCGGGCTTGGCCAGCGGCCCGTTCAATTCAAAGCATAGCCCCGGATTCTCCGGTTTGTCACCGTCACTGACGGGCTTGCCATCCTTCATCTTCAAATTCGGATAATAGCCAACAATCTTCAGGCTCCACTCCGGCAGCCCTTCCAGCGGCATCGGCGCCGGATCGTGTTCGTGATCCTTCACGGGGATCGCAAATGTTTTTCCGAGCAATTCAAGCTGTAACTGCGGCTTCTCGCCGCCGTCATCCACCAGCAGACGGGCGGATGCGCGGGTGCGTTCGCCGTTAAGCGTGCGGATAATCGGCGAGTCCGCGTATTTAGAGAAGATGAAGTAGCGCTCCAGCCGCGGAACCATCTTCTCCTTTTCAGCCGCCTCCGGCTGCTGCGCCTCTTGGATTTTGGGCTTTGGACTTTGGACTTCCGGCACGCCGGAGACGAACGCCAGCGACGCCATCCCCAGATTCACCGGCTGATTGATAAAGAGCGACTCATCATTGCGCCCCATCATCGGCCCTTGCAGCGTCACGCTCAGGGCAGGCCCGCCCGACTCAGAGGGAACCAGTTCATCGACCTGGCTGACAGGCGCAACGTCCCGGACCTCCACCTGGACGGCGGGGCTGGGCGACTTCAGCGCGAATTGACGGTCGCTGGGCCGGATGATGGATTTGACGCGGAAGCTGGTCGTGGCCGTCCTGTCGGAGTCCGACGTATGCACGTCCACTTTCTGTTCGTGCAGCTCCATTGATTCAGCCGGTTGCGCACCGCGAAAAAGCTGGAGATAGCCTTCAATGCCCCATATGCGGTCGATCATCCCGCCGATCAGCAGCGTGATGATCCCCGCGTGCGTAATGACGAAGCCCGTCTGGTGCGGTTTCCACGGATAGCGGATGGCGGCGACGCAGAAGAGATTGACGCAGAGCATGAAGAGCCAGATGTTGAACCACCAATGGCCGTAGATGTACTTCTGCGCAACATCGGCGTTGAACCTGGATTCGTACCAGGTGCCGATGGCCGCAGCGGCGATGATCACCGCCATCAGCAGCAGCGCGAGCTTCAGAGACGCCAGGAATTTGAAGATGCCTCGAAGCATAACATCCTACCAAGCCACAACAGACCTCATTGCATCACTTTAACCGCGAATAACGGCATTGGAATTAAAGATTTTGCCGATATTACAAGTGCCCAACTGTGGCGCGTTTGCGCCGGTTGGGGTATGATTATCCTAGTGGGGAGGAAGCGGTAGAGGCTGGTTTTAGCGGCCTCGGGAGCCGGCATCTGACGAACGAAGACTGGGATCTCCTCCACCCGCCCAAACCCGAACTAGCGCGGTACTCATTCTGGAAGCCCGAGCCTCTGCCTCCGAAAGACTCCTCGATTCTCCCCGTCGAATTGATCTCCTTGGGGCTGCTCAGTTCCGTCGCCGAGAAGCTGATGGAAGTGCCGCGCATGGCGCGCGTCAAGCCCGGCCCCTGGGTGAAAGAAGCCGCTGAAAGCATCAACCTGCTCTGGGAGGTTGATGCCGGCGTCATTTTGAAAGTCCGCACCGAGCAAGGCCCGCCCAAACCCGGCGAAGTGCTGACCATCACCGCTCAGAACGCGGCGCCGGAGAAAACCTTTTACCGCCTCTATGTTCAAATCTTCGAGCAGCTCGGCGTCACGGTGCTCGATGAGAAGCGGCACGAATTCATCACGCCCAGAGAATTCCGCGCCAAGCTGGCGGGTTAACAGGTCACCGCAGAGACGCAGAGGAACTAAAAGAGAACGGCGAGATTTGGGTTATCCATTGCAGTTCTCTTTTCGTTCTCTGCGTCCTCTGCGTCTCTGCGGTGATCCGTTAAACCTGTAGGTTCTCCCTTGAAGCCCGGCGAAAAAGGGGGAGAACAGGGCGCATGGGCCTTCTCTTCCCCTCCCGCCTGCCACGATACCAGGTCGCTCAGCCGCCGCGGGAGCGCCCGGTCCTGCTCTTCGACGGCGACTGCGGCTTCTGCCGAAGCTGGATTGCGCGCTGGGAGCAACTCACCGCGGGCCGCGTGGATTACGCCCCGTCGCAAGAAGCCGGCGCGCAGTTCCCGGAGATTCCCCGCGAAGCGTATTCAAAGGCCGTCCAGTTCGTCGCTCTCGACGGCGGCCTTTACTCCGGCCCGGACCCGGTCGTCCTCCACATGGAATGCACCCCAGGGCCCGGCTGGGGCCCTGGGCTTTACCC
>CAYOZX010000410.1:0-2546 GCA_964408515.1 uncultured Acidobacteriaceae bacterium
CCCGGCAGCATGCAAGGCACGTTCCTGTTCAGCGACTGGAACAACCAGTGTGGCGCCGCCACCAAGCTGGTCCTCTACAAGTGGATCACTCTGGAATACTCAGTGCCGTTCGAGTTCAAGAATCTGCCGCTGCCGTAAGACCTTGGCCAACGAAAAACCAGAAACCCGGTTTCTTGCGAGAAACCGGGTTTCTTTTTTTGGCTGTCGGTGACGAATTCCGCGCGCAGACGACCTGCCGTTTCCGCCGCACCCCATCGGCGGAAAAATGCTGCAACACTTCGGATGATCCGGTCTTACGGCAATTTGACAGAATTTAGACCGGCGGAAAAGCGGCGGGTCTTTTCTACACAACTCATTTCGTCTAAAAGACTACGGAAGGCGGGAAAATAATCCCTTGCTGAAACAAGACTTGCGTCCGGAACCGCGGAAAGTGCGCAAAAAAAGATGAGCGCGACCGGCAGGTAATTGGGTCTCGAAACGACACTCCTCGCTCATCCCGACAGCTGACTAACCTAGGAATCTGATAAATCCCGGTTGCCAAAGGGGTTAAGCCTGCCCCAGAGTAAAGGTTTTTGACCAGGAGCCTTTACAGCTGAGGCAGGCATGGAAGCCATCCGACCCCGGGTGATGCACGCGCACCGGCAACGGGCCCCGATGAAAGCCCCGTGTCCTCACTGCGGCACCTTGGGTCGCCGCAAGCAGAAGCTTCAGCGCACTGTCCGCGGCATCGCCTACCAAAGCATCCTCAGCGTCCATGTCGTCACTGCCGAGTACCGGGCCCGCTGCTCCTGTTGTCGCACGTTTCGCACCCAGGTGGCCGACGTCGAACCCAAGGCCAAGTATACCAACTCGGTCCGCGAGGCGGTCTTGGATCGCCTGCTGGAGGACCACATGAGCCTGGAACGGATTCAGGCGGCTCTCCGGCGCGACTTTCTCTTGGAGCTGTCCGCAGGATTTGTCTATGACTGCCTGCACTGGAAGCTCCAGCAACTCGATCATGCCGACTACCGCGCCTGGACCTTGGCCGAGTTCTCGGGCACGTTGTCCATCGACGAAATCCATCTCGGCCGCTACACGCTGCTGCTGGCCACCGAGCCGCTGGGCGATTTTCCGGTCGCCTTTGCATTGGTCAGCCACAACGACCAGGACCACATGGGACGGTTTCTGCGGCAACTGCGCGACCATGGTTTTCATCCGCGGGTGGTCATCACCGACGGCTCGGGGCTGTATCCGGCGTTGCTGGCCCAGATCTGGCCAGCGGCCGAGCACCAGTTATGTGTCTTCCACGTGCTCCAGGATCTCAACGCCTGCGTGCTGGACGCGGTGCGTCGCCTCCGCAAGCAGTTGCTTCGGCAGGCCGGTCGCGGCCACCGGCGGCGCGGCCGGCCCCGCGACGGCGCCGCCACCCGGCGTCGCCGTGAACTGAAACAGCAAGCCCACTTCGTTTTTCGGCACCGCTACCTGATGGTTACCCGCCGAGAGCATTTGACACCCCGGCAACGTCGTGACCTGATCACCCTGCTGGAATACTTGCCGGCTTCACGCCGGCTGCGGTGTTTCGTCGATCGGGTCCACCGGCTGTTCGAGCGGGCCCAAACCCTCGAACAAGCCCGCGAACGCTACCACGATCTCCTGGCCCAGCCCGACTACGCCACCGCTCCTGATTTGGCCCGTGCCTTGGCCATGCTCACTCCCGACAAATTCGAAAAGATGATTGCCTTCTTACGCAGTCCGGTGGGGCAACGGCTGCGGACCAACAACCACGTCGAACGGACCAACCGTCAGCTTCGGCACTATGAAAAGGTACGTTACCGTTGGCGGCGGGCCCGAGCCATCGTGGGCTTCGTCGTTCTGGCTATTCACCGCTGCTGGCAGCGACGCCGGCAGCGGCCCCAGCTCTGGCAACCGCCTCCGAACACCCCGGCACCGCAAGCGACCCACCCCGCCAAGCACCCGCTTCAGCACCTACCGATTCCAGCCGGCGAGCCGCAGCGGGCGGTCGGCTGAGGCGACAACTGTCGGGATGGGCGAGGAGTGTCCTAAAACCGCCAAGTTCCGCCACGCAAAAAAAGTGCAAACGGGATCAGGCTTCAGGCATCCGCCGCAGTCGCTGAACCACATCCGCGATCCGGCGAGCCGCTTCCAAGACGGCCTCTTCGGTCAACAAGGAGCTGAGGCTGAAACGCATCGCCGAACGCAGACGTTCGTCCGGCACGCCCATGGCGCGCAGCACCGGCGACGGCAGCAGGGAGCCGCTGGAGCACGCCGAACCGGTGGAACAGGCGACGCCGGCCAAGTCCAGGTTCATCAACAGCGAGTCCGCCCGGCAACCCGGGAAGAAATCGCCGCCAATGTGCATATCGTCCGTCCCGATCAGGGGGAAGGCTACACCGGCTACGGGCCGGCCCAAATCTGGGTGGCCGATCTCATCTCCCCGCTCCCCGTCGGCAAACGTGTCGGCAGCGAGTTCGCCGCCGAGCGCATCCATCGCCTCACGGACGACGACGTCTGGTACGGCGATCCGCAATGGCTGCCCGATGGCAAGT
>CAYOZX010000411.1:0-2527 GCA_964408515.1 uncultured Acidobacteriaceae bacterium
ACGAATGAGGCGCTTGACGATCTGCGGCATGGTCGCGTGCGAGGGGCAGCCGTGCTGGTGCCGTAGGGTGGGCTGTGCCCAGCAACATGCTCGAAATGTGGCGAGTGAGGCACACCCTACACTATCTGAACGCCTTCGGATCGGGTTCGCTCAGCAAACCGCTCGCTCAATCGCCGCATCCTCGGTCCCGCCTGGCCCTTCCCAATGGGACGACCACCGACCCTGTTTACGCCGAAAGCCGTTCGGAATCGCCTCCTCCCGCGCCAGCATCGGCCGACATCGGACGGCCGGACTTATCGCCCACTCCCTGCTTGATCAGAGCCAGATCTTCTTCGGTCCAATTCGTGACCGGTTGCACCTCTGGCATTTTCAAGCTGGGATTCTTTTTGCGGGCATCTTCAAATAGACGTTTTTGTCTTGCGTTCAAGGGGGATCGTTCCTGGATGGCTAATGAGCTGCCGTAACTGGCGTAACCGCCTTCTTACGGCGCGCAGCGCGCTTCTCGGCGGGCGGCTGCCGGTCGCTCTTCTTGAGCGAGGCAACAACCATGGGGGTGACAAACTTCTTTTCACCGTGATCGTCAAACTTGATCACGATCCGTTCTTCATTAATCGACATTACGGTTCCCAGGCCAAAAATCGTGTGTTCTACCTGAGCACCCTGGTTATACGGATTAGCAGCCATAAGGCTACGTTCTGCTCCTTTTAGTTTGCGTTGAAGGTGGGAGAGACTTCAGACCAACCACCGGCGTAAGAGGGAGATAGCACAACTAATCAGTACATATCATACCAGAAACACCCCGTACTGTCGAGCCACAGTCTTGTCTCATACAAGATGAGCCTGAAGGGAGGGCGTGTTTCTCACACAAGATGAGCCTAAAGGAGCGAAAGCGGATGCTGGGGATTGATCCTCCGCATGCAACAACCCGAGAAGCTAAGCCTGGAGCAGATCCGGGCATTTCTGGACGGAGCCGGGCCGGTGGAGTTCGTAGGAGAGGACCGCAAGCAGCGGTATGGATGGGTAGAGCAGACGCTGCGGCAGCACGACTACAGTCGGTTGGGGCGTGCGGAGAAGGGGCTGCTGCGAAGCTACCTCACCAAGATGACCGGGCTGAGCCGGGCGCAGACGGCGCGATTGATCGGCCAGTATCAGGCGCAAGGGGCGGTGCCAGCCCCCGTGTACCAACGACGGAAGTTCAAGGCGCGCTATACCGAGGCCGATGTTCGGCTGCTGGCCTACGTGGATCAAATGCACGGCAGCTTAAGTGGTCCAGCAACGCAGCGCATTCTCCTGCGCGAGTACCACGAGTTCGGCCAGGCGCTGTTCGAGCGCTTGGCATCGATCTCGGTGGCGCAGATCTACCGCTTCCGCGCCACACCGGCTTACCGCCAGCACAACACCACCTATCAGCCGACGCGGCCCACACCGATCAACATCGGAGAGCGGCGCAAACCGGCGCCGCAAGGGCGACCAGGATATCTGCGCCTGGACACGGTGCATCAAGGCGACCGGGAAGGGGTCAAGGGCCTGTATCACATCAATGCCGTCGACGAAGTGACGCAGTGGGAGATCGTGGGGGCCGTGCCGTTTATCTCCGAACAGTGGCTGATTCCGCTGCTGGAATCCATGCTGGAACAGTTTCCCTTTCGCATTTGCGGCTTTCACTCCGACAACGGCAGCGAGTTCATCAATCACACCGTGGCAGGCCTGTTGAACAAGCTACTGATCGAGCAAACCAAATCACGGCCGCGCCACAGCAACGACAACGGCTTGGTGGAGTCGAAAAACAGCGCGGTGATTCGCAAGCACATGGGCTTTGGGCATATCGCCCACCAGCATGCCGATGTAGTCAATCAGTTTCATCGCCAGCATCTGAATCCGTACCTGAACTTTCACCGGCCTTGCGGCGTGCCCCAGTTGATTACCCAGGCCAACGGCAAAACCAAGCGCGTATATCCGAACTATCGGACGCCCTTCGAGATCCTATCGCAGATACCAGAAATGGGGAGGTTCCTCCGGCCAGGAGTAACGCCGGCAGCGCTCCATCAGCAGGCCCGGCAACAATCCGACACCGATGCCGCACGCGAGATGCAGTTGGCCAAGAAGGAACTGTTCAGCCGCATTCGCGTGCTCTCGGCTTAAGCCCGAGAAAACGGCGCTGTGGAAATGCCGGGCCGTGGAAGGAGCGGAAAACCAAACCCAGGTTTCCCACTCCTCCCACCGCCCTTGGAAATCGCTGCGCGATTCCCACATTCCCACAGCCACGACGAGGTGTTTGCTTTCCAAAAAACCGAAAACCAACCCAACAAGGAGGCCCTACGGCAGCTCGCTTCGCTCCCTGCCTTCAGGCTCATCTTTCAATGAGAAAATGCTGCGCCGCCCGGCATAGAATAGCTGCATGCCCGCCTCCTCGCTTCGACTGCTCCTTTCCGGCCAGCAAATCCAGGAACGGATTCGGGAAATGGGCCCACCAGTTTACCCCCACTATGCCGCAGGGGACTTTTAACTTTTCCTGATCTTTAATGGG
>CAYOZX010000412.1:0-1372 GCA_964408515.1 uncultured Acidobacteriaceae bacterium
TCCACCAGGATCTTGGGCGTATTGCGCGCAATGCACAGGCTGGTCGACACCACCAGGAAGGCCAGGATCACGAGGAACCAATAGGTGCCGTAGATGCGGTAGAGCCCCATCGCACCGAAGACCTCGGCCCAGAAGGGCCCGAACTGGTCGACATAGTTGACGAAGGGCTCGCCCTGCTTGATCACCGTGCCAATGGCTGATGCGATGCAGATCACCGTCAGCAGGGTGATGGAAAAGCGCATGGACGA
This sequence comes from uncultured Acidobacteriaceae bacterium, assembly GCA_964408515.1. Lineage (GTDB taxonomy): Bacteria > Acidobacteriota > Terriglobia > Terriglobales > Acidobacteriaceae > CAYOZX01. Next base: position 249 of record CAYOZX010000412.1, read on the forward strand.
CAGCAGCTCCGACAGCTCGCGCCCGGGCGAACGGCTCGGATGGCGCGGCGCCGGGGCGCTGGAGGGGTCGACTGCAAGGCTCATGGATTCCGATCGGGTACGGGGGGACTATAGCGAGGGCCGGCGCCCGACAACGTCGTGTGGACGACCCGTGCCGGTGGTGGAAACGCTAGGACACCTGAGCCACACCCCATACAAAGCGAAAGGCGGGACACTCTGCAAAGAGCCTCCCGCCTCGTTCGTTCTGACACTCGTTCAGACACTTGCGGCATGCCGCACTGCCCGGCCTACCGACGCCACGCTCACCGTAGACCGGCGATGTAGTCGGACAAGGCCTCGATTTCCTTGTCGCTCAGGTTGGCCGCGATGCTGCTCATCTGCGGGTTGTTGGTGCGATCCCCCTGACGGAAAGCCGTCAGCTGCGCTTTGATGTAGTCGCTGTGCTGACCAGCCAGGCGCGGGTATTGCGCGGGGATGCCGGCACCGTTGGGGGCGTGGCAGCCCGCGCAGGCCGGCACGCTCTTCTTGGCGATGCCACCGCGGTAGATCTTCTCGCCCGTGGCCACCAGATCGGGGTTCTTGGCAAAGCCGGGCTTGGCCTTCTTGGTGGCATAAAACGCCGCCACATTGCGCATGTCTTCAGGCGAGAGCGCTGCCGCCATGCCGTTCATGACGGCGTTCTTGCGCTTGCCTTCCTTGAACTCGGTCAGCTGCTTGACCAGGTACTCCGGATGCTGCCCCTGCAGGATCGGGTAGGTCGGCATGCCGCGCGAACCGTCCGCCACGTGGCAGGCTGCGCACACGGTCGTGGCCTTGGCTTCACCGGCGGCCAGGTCGGGCTTGGCCGCTGCTTTGGTTTCCGAGCTGTGGGCCACGCCGGACAGGGCCAGCGACACTGCGGCAAGGGCGATCAGGTTCGGTCTCATCGCACCCGGACGAACCGCGGTCCCGAAAGTGACGGTCTGTCCCCCCGGCGGGTGACAGGCCGATGGCGGCAGCCCCGCAGAATCGAGGGCAAAGGAGCCGCCATGCTGCACCGGTCTGCACCTAGGACCCTCCTCGTGCTCGGGATCGCGCTCGCGGGCGGGTGCGTGGGTGAGCTCGGGCCCGGCGACCCCGCCGGC
>CAYOZX010000412.1:1382-2522 GCA_964408515.1 uncultured Acidobacteriaceae bacterium
GGGCATGGCGCAAACCAGGGCCAAGAAAGGTCGTTCCAGGCGGGTAAACCGAGGGATTTTACAATGCACCATGGTTTCACCAAATTCGCCTAGATCAAAGCGGCCGCCGGCTCGTTCTCCAAAAGACAACGCTCCCGCCGTCACCCTTCCCAGCGACCCGGCCAAGGCAGCGCTCGCCTGGGCCCATTCGGCGCGCTTTTTCACCACCGCCGCGCAACTGAACCAACTCCCCGTCACCGAGCTGCCCGAAGTGGCTTTCGTGGGCCGCTCCAACGCCGGCAAGTCCACGGCCATCAACACCCTGGCCCAGCAGCGCCAGCTGGCCTTCGCCTCCAAGACACCGGGGCGCACCCAGCACATCAACCTGTTCCACGTAGGCCCCAAGGCCGCGCCCAACCAGGTCTGGACCGACCTGCCGGGCTACGGCTACGCCGCCGTGGAGCGCACCGCCAAGCTGCGCTGGCAGGAAGTGATGGCCGATTACCTCGCCCTGCGCCGCAATCTGAAGGCCGTGGTGCAGATGGTCGATTCGCGCCACGGTTTCACCGACCTGGACCGACAGTTGCTGGACTTCGTCACCCCTCGCGTTCGCAACGGCGAGGTCAAGCTGCTGGTGCTGCTGACCAAAGCCGACAAGCTCAATCGCAAGGAAGGCGCGGAATCCCTGCGCCAAGCCCAGGCGGTGCTGGGTGAGATCGCCACCGACGAGGCCGACATCGGCATCGCACTGTTTTCATCCCTCAAAAAAATCGGGGTGCCTGACGCGGCCATGACCATCCAGGGCTGGGCCGCCTCCGCCGAACTCGCGCAAACCCTGGCAGCGGCCCACGCTCTGGGCACTGACCCGGCCACCTGACTCGGGATATCCCTGACTCAAAGCCCTGCTCCCCCACAAGCAAAGGGTGACAGCCCCCGTCGGATGCGTAGAATCATGTGAGCTTGTGACATGGTTCTCGCTTTGCGGGGAAGCCGTGTCAAATCGCATTCATTCGGCTTGATCGACACGGGAGTTTGTATGTCCACCAAGTTTGCTGCCGCCGCCCTGCTCGCCCTGTGTGCCAGCAGCGCCATGGCCATCACCTATCCTGACAGCATCACCCGGACGTTGCCCCTGGTTCCAGATGATGTAGATCCCACCAC
>CAYOZX010000413.1:0-2513 GCA_964408515.1 uncultured Acidobacteriaceae bacterium
TGCTCGCAGCTTCGCTTAGTTGTCCGACGAGCAGGCGGAGAATCGGCCGTGCGCTGTCCCTCAGGTCCATTCGAGCCAGCGCATTGAAGCCCAGGTCGAGGACCTTCAGCCCGAGATGATATCGCTTCGAGCCGGGCGTCTGCCGGAGGTAACCGAGCATGACGAGCGTCTTGATCAAGCGGTGTGTTGTTCCCGGATCGAGATCTGCCCGCTCCGCGATCTGGGTCAGCGTCATCTCTGGTGAGGTTTCGTCGAAAACCTCCAGAATGCGAAACCCTTTGCTGAGGGAGAGCACCAGGCTCTTTACGCCGGACTGAGACCCAGTCGGAGACCTCATGCCGCCGCCATTTGCTTCGGATTGCGAAAGATTATTCGTCAAAGCAGGTTTGATGCTATCACAGGCTGGCGCGGAAGGTCAATGACCGTGACTGGCAGGGGTGTACGTCAGTAGAATGCGCGTTTTGGCAGGTGCCTTTAATTCCGGGCTTGTCTTACGGCTAGTATAGCCGTAAGATAGGGACATGTCTGCTTCTGCTCATACCGATGTCCCGCCACGCGTTCACCAACTCGCGACTGAGTTAGCGGATGCCAAGCCGATGCGTCGTGGCTCCTTGTCCGAACGTACGATCAAGTGCAGCAAACCAGGTTGCGCTTGTGCGCAAGATCCCAAGGCTCGTCACGGTCCTTACTACAGCCTGACGCATGCGGTGGGAGGAAAGACGAAGTCGCGTTTTCTCAGTGCGGAACAGGCCGATCTGGCCCGGCGGCAGATTGATGCCGGCCGTCAGTTTCGCGGCCGTGTGGAGGCACTGTGGGAGGCATGCGAAGAGTGGGCCGACAATCAATTGACGGATGCCGCAGCAGCCTCCTCCGGGGAGGCTAAAAAAGGGGGCTCCAAGCGCATCTCCAGGACGAAATCGCCCAGGAAATCGAAACCCTCCTAGGGCGTCAAGCTATTGCCGATGTGGATTTTGAAGCAATAGAGATGGCAGCCAAGCGGCAGGCGTTGCGGCTGGCCGCACGCGCATTGGAACAACGGCTGAACGCCGACACCTCCGATCATGCGGGGCCAGAACTGCCCTGCTCCTGTGAAGGACTAGCCCAATATCATGGCCGCCATGCGAAGACCTTTGAAAGCGTGCTGGGACCTCTGCACCTGCAACGGGCCTACTATCATTGTGAGAAATGCCATAGCGGGTTTTGTCCGCGCGATCGCCAACTACGGCTGGAGCTGTTTTCGCTTACGCCAGGAGTGCTGCGGATGACCGGCAGCACGGCGGCTTTGCTGAGCTTCCAGGAGAGCAGCGCACTGCTGCACGAACTGGCCGGAGTCGAAGTAAGTGCCAGTCAAGTCGAACGCGCCGCCGAAGCGCTGGGCGCCGAGATCGCCACCGATGAACGCGGTTGCGTGGAACGGATGGGGGCAGTTGCTCCCACGATGTATCTGGGGATGGACGGTACGGGCGTGCCGATGCGCAAGTCCGAAGTGGCGGACTGTGCCGGCAAGCAGGAAGACGGATCCGCCAAAACCCGCGAGGCGAAGGTCGTCACCATTTGGACCGCGGAATCACGAGATGAAGAGAACAAGCCCGTGCGTGATCCAGGATCGATCACCTATTCGGCAGCCATCGAAAGTGCTTCCATCCTGGATACCAGTCCCAAGCGGGCCCAGTTCGCTGAGCGGGTCTTACGCGAGGCCACGCGCCGAGGCTTCTCCGAGGCCTCCCGCTGCGTGGCTCTGGGCGATGGTTCCGCCTGGATCTGGAACATCACTGCTGAACTATTCCCGAAAGCCATTCCGATTCTCGACCGTTTTCATGCCAAAGAGCGTCTCAGTAAGGTCGGCAAGGTCATCTACGGCGATGGCGATCAGGGTAGTAAATGGATTCAGCGACGCTACGACGAACTGGACGAGGGCCGCTTGAAATCGCTACTGAAAGCGCTGGATCGCCACGGCGCTAAACACAAGCCAGCGCTGGAATGCGCCGACTATATCCGGAACAATCGAGACCGCATGCGCTATTCGGAATTTCACGAACAAGGTTTATGCACCTCCACCGGCGTCGTGGAAGCTGGTTGCAAAGTTGTGATTGGCACCAGGCTTAAACGGACTGGTATGCACTGGACCGTCAGTGGCGCAAACGCTATCATCGCCTTGCGTTGCTGCAAACTCAGCGGACGCTTTGAGGATTTCTGGGAGCGTCACTCAAACCGGTCAGCCGCCTGATTCAGCTCCCAAATCTGACGTGCACCCCCGACAAGGCCACCGCGCACAAAAAGTATGAAGCCCAGTTCGCCAACCAGATCTGGCAATCCGACATGCTCTTCGGCCCCTGGGTCGCGCGCCCCGGCGGAGGTAAGCAGCAGGTCTTCCTCCAGGCCACACTCGACGACGCCAGCCGACTCATCCCGCACGCCCAGTTCTATCCCAACCAGGGGCTGGACTCTTTTCTCGACTGTCTGCGCCAGGCCATCGCCGCCCGCGGTATTCCGAGCGAGGTGAGCGTGCTCGA
>CAYOZX010000414.1:0-2512 GCA_964408515.1 uncultured Acidobacteriaceae bacterium
ACCTGGCGTCGAGCCCGCCGCCAGGCGACGCCGAGCAACTCTTCGAGCAGGCCCAGAAGGCGCGGGCACGGGGAGACTTGACTGAGGCTGAGCAAAAATACCTGCAAGTAATCCATCAAGCGCCGCAAATGGCCAATGCCTATCACAACCTGGGGATTGTCTATTTCATGGAGCGCAAGCATGCAGATGCCGTGGCCACGTTGAAAAAGGCACTGACGCTGAGCCCTGGCCTTACAGGAGCCCAGGTCATGCTGGGTCTCGCCTACTACGAGCTTTACGATCTGGACAAGGCAAGTGCTGCTTTCGAGACCGCACTGAAATCCAACCCGGCCGATACCAATGCACTTCTTTACCTTGGAAAGGCACAGATCCAGAAACGAGAATATCGCGCGGCTCAAAAGACGCTCGAGAAACTAGTGGAGCTGAAGCCGAAGGACCCCGAGGCACTTTACGACCTGAGCCTCGCGCATATGAAACTTATGCTCGAGACCGTGAATCGGCTTGGCGAAGCAGCACCCGGTTCGTACTTGTTCTCGCTGCTGTTGGCGCAGGATGCTGAAGCTCGCAATGATGACGAAGCCGCGATCCAGAAATATCGCGAAGCCCTGGCCCAGCGCGGCAAAGAGCCGGTGGTAGGGATCCATTACGCCTTGGGGAGCGTCTATGCCAAGGTGGGCAAATATGATGAAGCGGCCGAAGAGTTCAAAAAAGAGCTGCAGATCAATCCCAATGATTCGCTGGCTCTGTGGAAGCTGGGCGAGCTAGGTCTTCGGAACGATCCCGAAAGTGTTCGAGGCTATCTGGAGCGGGCGGTGGTTCTCAACCCGAATCTTCCTCAGGCGGCCTTGGCCTATGGTCGCCTCTTGGCTCGTGCCGGTGAGACTGAGAAGGCAGTGGAGCAATTTCAGCGCGTCGTTCGGCTGGCGCCAGAGGAGGATTCCGTTCACTATCACCTGGCGAAAGCCTATCGTCTTTTGGGTCGCAATGAAGAAGCCAGGATTGAGACGGTTCGTTTCGAAGAGCTGGCCAAGAAGCAATCAGAGCGCAAACGGGAAATGGCCCGGCAACTGATCGATATGGGTCGAATCATTCATGAGGCAGACCAGGAACCGGATCCCGGATTTTCTCCGTCAAGAGACCCGGCGCATCAATTGAAGTAGCATTGTTTGCAGGAACCCCTCACCCGGCGTTCGGCCACCCTCTCCCAAGGGGCGAGGGAGTTAACTCGCATGTTTCCCCCTCGCCCCCGTTTTCGGGGGAGAGGGTGCCCGAAGGGCGGGTGAGGGGGCCCCAATTCGTGTTCATACCTCAATGGGCATTACGAGCCCTTCACGATCGTCCGATCTGCGGCTCGTATGGTTTGTCTTCTGAAGTGGCACGCAGAAAGTCGAAGTCACATCCTTCATTCGCCTGCAGGACATGTTCAAGAAATAATCTGTAAAAGCCACGTCCATATCGAGGCGGTGAAGGTCGCCACTCCTGCATGCGGCGCTTCCGTGTTTCATCCGGGATCAGCAAGTCGAGGCGCCGGCGCGGAACGTCCAATTGAATGAGGTCCCCGGTCTGGACAATCGCCAGAGGCCCGCCCACCGCCGATTCCGGCGAAATATGTAAAACGACCGTGCCAAAGCTGGTGCCACTCATTCGAGAGTCGCTGATACGTACCATATCCTGCACTCCTTGCTTCAAAAGTGTGGCAGGAATTGGGATCTGGCCCCACTCTGGCATGCCGGGAGCGCCGACCGGCCCGCCGTTCTTGAGGACCAAGACATTGGAAGCATCCACCTGCAAGCTAGGATCATCTACGCGTGACAGCATCTCTTGATAATTCTCGAACACCACAGCCTTTCCCGTATGTTGGAGAAGAGCCGGGGAGGCTGCCGCCGTCTTCATAACGGCGCCATTGGGCGCCAGATCTCCAAACAGGACGGCCAGCGAGCCTTCTTGATTGAGTGGATCCTTCAAGGGTCGGATTACATCGCGGTTATAACACGTGGCATGCGCCACATTTTCAGTAATGGTCCTACCGGTTACTGTCAGCGCTTGTGCATGAAGCAGGGGCAGAATCTCTTTCATCACTGCAGGGACACCGCCGGCGTAGTAGAGATGCTCCATCAGATACTTGCCTGAGGGTTGAACATTCACAATGTAAGGAGTGGACCGGGAAAGGGAGTCAAACTGTGTCAAGGGAATCTGAAGACCCAGCCGACCGGCGATGGCCACCAGATGAATCACAGCATTTGTAGAGCCTCCCAGGGCGACGCAGAGTCGGATCGCATTTTCAAAAGCATGAGGGGTGAGAATGCGACTGGGGCGCAGCTCTTCTTTGACCATCTCCACAATGCGCCGGCCACTGGCTTCAGCTATAGCCTGGCGACGGGAATCCGCCGCGAGAATGCTGGCGCAATCCGGAAGCATCATGCCCAGGGCCTCAGCAATGCCGGTCATTGTGGAGGCGGTTCCCATGGTCATACAGTGGCCTGGACTGCGGGAGATGCACCCCTCCATTTCA
>CAYOZX010000415.1:0-2497 GCA_964408515.1 uncultured Acidobacteriaceae bacterium
AAATAACATGACATCTGAACAACTCACCGACCCGCGAATCGAAACCTATCTTGATCGGTTGCGAACCGGTCTAGATCGCGTTGCCCCCGACGACCGCGAAGATATCCTGCGGGAAATTCGCACCCACATCCTGGATTCGTCGGCCTCCGGCTCCGATCAGGCGGCGTCGATCGATCGCGTGCTCCGCCTGCTGGGCACGCCGGAGGAACTGGCCGGACGCTACGGCAGCGAACGTCAGCTGGCGCATGCGAGCCGTAGCTTTTCCCCGTGGATCCTTCTGCGCGCTTGCTGGCGCTGGGCCCGGATCGGCATGAAAGGAACTTTCGCCTTTCTGCTGGCCCTCATGGGATATTCTGTGGCCCTCGCTTGCACCGCCGCGGTCTTCCTGAAACCGCTCATGCCTTCAAGAATAGGAATGTGGATTGGATCAGAAAGCCTGAACATCGGTGTTCCATCGCACCCCGAACAGATGAAGGAATTGCTGGGAAGTTACTTCGTGCCCGTCATCGCCGCTGCCGCCTTTGCGGCGGCCGTCGGAACCACGTTCGCTTTGCGCTGGATCATGCGCCAAACCACCCGCTCGTCGGCGCTGGAAGTTTCGCGAACGTAAACTGGAGCACCCGTTCCTGCCGAAGGCAGCCTTTCGCTCCATTTCGGCAGCGCACTGAAAAAGAACTTATCTACGCAGGCAATGAGCGTGCAGCGCTATGAACCATGTAGAGACGGGCGCCCCGCCCGTCCCGCGAGCGCCGCGCGCATGTAGTCCACCCACAGGCTTCCGCGGTGAAAAGAGAACACAAAGCGAGACGTGGAGAACGAAGGCAAGCATAGATGGTGGAAGGGATCCATAGCTAACCGGCCCAACGCCTAATTCGCGCGCCCGGGCTGCTCCGACTGCACCTGCGTCACAGCCTTGCCCGGCGAGGCGGCAGGCGTCGCTCCGGGTGTGCCCGGCTGCGGCGCGTACTTCGAGGCGCACTTGGCCTGTAGTTGCTTGGCGTGGAACACCCCGTCCCGGCCGAAATTGCCGTCGGCCAGCGCCTGCGAATCATCCTTAAACGTGTCGGGCGGAGCCTCGGTTCCCGTATAGTCCACCGGAATATTCAGGTCTTGCTCCATCAATACAAACTGCACATGGGTCCCCACCCGCTTGATCGAGCCCGGCTGCACATTGCCCGCCACGCGCAGACGCTTCGAATAGGCGCCATCGCCCATCGTGTGCAACTCTTTGATGGTGACATAATAGCTCTTGCTGTCCTGCACCCCGGTGTACGCCAGGTAGGCAAGCATCAGCAGAATCGCCGCCGTCGCTCCCCCAAACTTAAGGTAAGTCTTGAATTGGCTCGACATAAAATTTCGCAGGGATAAACCCTGACCTCAATCCTACGCGCCGGCCCCAATGGGATCAAGGTTACCCGAGGTCCGGGCCAAAACGCGCCGCGTCAACCGCCTAACTGACTCGGGCTTCAGCCCCTGTGCCAGACCCCAATCCCAAACCCAGCCCAGAATTCGCCCCAAGGGTTTACACTCGTCCCCGGCTGAAATAGTTCCACAAAAGCGTCTGTCCCCCAGGAGAGAAATCCAATGCCCCGTCGCACTCGGCTTTCCGTGCTCCCCGTTCTCGTCGCGCTATTCGCCTTGTCCACGCTCTCCGCCCAAACTCGCCCCAACGCCAAGGACCTGCTTCGCCAGATGACCCTCGAGGAAAAAGTCGCCCAGCTCTCGCAACTCCCCGGCTTCACCCTGCCAGATTTCATCAATCAAAACGGCCCTCCCGAGGCGATCGTGCGCAAATACGGCGCTGGATCAGTGCTCTGGGTCTCCGAACCCAAAGAGATGAATCGCTGGCAGCACATCGCCGTCGACGAGTCGCGCCTGCACATTCCGATCCTATTCGGCCTCGATGTGATTCACGGCTACCACACCATCTTCCCCGCGCCCATCGCGATGGCATCCTCCTGGGATCCAAAATTAGTGGAAGCCGCGCAAACCGTCGCCGCCCGAGAAGCCCGCGCCGCTGGCATCGGCTGGACCTTCGCCCCCATGCTCGACATCGCCCGCGACGCCCGCTGGGGACGCATGGTCGAAGGCGCTGGAGAAGATCCCTATCTCGGCGCGGCCATCGCCCGCGCTCAGGTGCTGGGCTTTCAGGGCACGCAGCCTGGAGCGCCAGACCGCGTTCTGGCCTGCGCCAAACATTTCGCAGGATACGGCGCAGCCGACGGCGGACGCGACTACGATTCCTCCTACATTCCCGAAGAGCAGATGTGGAACACCTATCTGCCACCTTTCAAGGCCGCCGCGGACGCCGGGCTCGCCACCTTCATGAGCGCCTACATGGCTCTGAACGAAGTACCCGCCACCGGCAATCGCTGGCTGCTGCACGACGTTCTGCGCGATACCTGGAACTACAAAGGCTTCGTCGTCAGCGATGCCTTCGCCGTCCGCAGCCTCATCACTCACGGCTACGCCCGCGACCGCGATGCCGCCAAATTCA
>CAYOZX010000416.1:0-2400 GCA_964408515.1 uncultured Acidobacteriaceae bacterium
GGGGTGGGTCAATATTCGATGCAAATCCTGGGTCAGAATTCGGTGCAAATCAACAGCCGCCGGCTCATGTCAGCAAAGCAACAGCGGAGTGTCATGCGCGAGCCGCCCGCCGGGTCCGTCGGCGTACCTCACTGAACGCAGTGCAATGCATCGTCGGTGCGGCACACCGGGGAGGCCGAAGCCCGCCATGCGGCGAATTCCTCCACCCGCAGCGGCGGCGCAAACAGGTAGCCTTGCGCCCAGTGCACGCCATGCTGGCTCAGGTAAGCCATCTGGGCTTCGGTCTCGATACCCTCGGCGGTGAGGTCCAGCTTCAGCCGCTGGCCCAGCTGGATGATGGTGTCGAGCACCACGGCATTGATCGAGTCGGTGCCGATGCCCATCACGAACGAGCGGTCGATCTTGATGAAATCGGCGTGCAGCTGCTCCAGGTATGACAGCGAGCTCTGCCCGGTGCCGAAATCATCGAGCGCCCAGAGCACGCCCTGCCCCCGCAACTGTTCGATATTGCGCTGTACCTGCTCGTCTTTGGGCAAGGCTTCACGCTCGGTGACTTCGAGCACCAGGTGCGGGCCTTTGGCGCCGATCTTGTGCAGCAGCGGCTGTACGTCCCCCACGAACCCGGGCGTCGCCAGGTGGGAACCGCTGACGTTGACGCCAATGTGGTCGCCCGGCCCCAGCCCCAGGCGCGGCAGGTCGGCAGCCACCAGGCCGAAGATGTGCCGGGTCAGGTCGCCGATGATGCCGTTGTCTTCGGCCAGGGGAATAAAGATGTCCGGACGGACATGGCCGCGATCCTGCCGCCGCCAGCGGACCAGGGCCTCCACGCCGGTGCACTTGCCCGTTTCCATCCGGATGACGGGCTGGTAGACCATGTGGAACTCGCCCTGGCGCATGCCCCGGTAGATATCGTTGGTCAGCGACAGGCGGCGTTTCCACAGCACATGCGCCAGATAGCCGCAGAGCAGCACGGCCAGAACCAGGAACGGAGCGTAGTGCCCCCAGATCTCCCGGCGATAGGTGGCGATCAGCCGCGGCTCGACACCGACACGCACCTCGATGGGAAAGCGGCTGGACCGGGCTACTTCGATGCTCGCGATATCGCCTGGCAGGCCCTCCCGCTGAACCGGCACCCCGTCGGGCAACCGGCGCAACGTGTCGCTGAGCAGCATCTGGATATGGAAGAGGTTGTCATACGAGGCGGCCACCCGGATGTCCTGCAGGTATTGCCCGTCGACCACGGCAACCACGCCGGAACCCGCGCCCACGTTATGCGACACGAGGACCGCAGGCCGGTCGTGGACCAGGTTGGTATCCCTGCTGGGCGTGATGCGCTCCCCCGGCGGCAAATGCGGCAGCGCCTCGAAAGCGACCGACAGCGGCGCGTCATCCACCGGACCCGTGACCGGAGAGCAGTAGATTTTCTCCTGGTGCACCAGCACCAGCGAACGGACGTAGGGACTGAGCGTGGCCATGCGCGTCAACTCCCCCTGCACGTCCTGGCACGGCTTGCCGACCAGCGCCAGGGCCGTGTCGGCGTTGACCGTCACCACCTGGAACAAGGCGTCGAGTTGGCTGACCTCCCCCCCCGTGGTCACCGCCGGCCCGCCACGTGCGGTCCGCGCGGCCTTGAGAATTACCACGGGCACCGCCCGGAAAACGGGGAGCAGCATGGCCAGCATGACAACCGACGCATGCCAGTACCGCTGCTGCGCCGTTCTGAAAGACTTCACGTGCAATGCTCCTGTGCAAGGCGGTGGGCAGCCGGCCTGCCCTGGCCCGGCTCTCCATGTCCAGGGGGGCCCAGGATGATTCTACGGATGAAAACATGGCATTTTCTTCCCCTACTCCAGGGGTATTGAACGGCCCGCCAAGCCGATTGCGCAATGGAAACCCTCCGGAGCTGTCCGGGCTTGCCAAGCGCAGCTCGCCGGTGCGAACCCCTGTCAGCAGCAGACGCAAATCGAGTTGGGTCTGCCGCAGCGCTTATCGCCAGCTTCGTCGCATCGGGTTCGGGCTTGATTGAGGGAAATCTCGGGATAGGCGCCGAGAGAGAGGCTTGTGCTTGCGGGCCAGCGATCGCGGAAATGCCAGCTTTTGCTGCTTTTTTTCTTGGGGGGGGGGGATACGGCCAAGGACAGCCCGTCAGGATCGCCGAGGGTGTATTCCTCGCCGGTGGTCTTGGCTTGCGGGATGGACTAAAAATGGACTACAAGGTGCCGGCTGCTGCTGGATTCCAGTGGGGGCCACTGAAGCTCACTGAAGGCCGCTGAAATGAAAAAAGGGGCTTTCGCCCCTTCTTTCAACAACGCACAGAACTCCGTGGAGCTCTGCAGACCTATATCTGGAGCGGGAGACGAGGCTCGAACTCGCGACCTCAACCTTGGCAAGGTTGCGCTC
>CAYOZX010000417.1:0-2329 GCA_964408515.1 uncultured Acidobacteriaceae bacterium
CGCTGGGCACGCCCGGCAGCGTGCCTCCCGCCTGAGCACGCTCCACCCTCCAGTCCGACGCCCACGGATTATAGCGTGCGACTTCGATATCGACGTTGTTTTCCAGCGCCAGGGCGATGGCGTCCGCCACCGTCAGGTAAAGCCTCCCCGCACGGACGAGATCGCGCAGCCGGCCGCTATTCGCCATACGAGCCGGCGGCACTTGCGCAGGCAGATAGGGACGCCACAGCACCGGGGCCAGCGGGCGGATTGGCTCGATACTCAATTCCTGCGCCAGGCCGCTGGGCAAGAGGCACATCCCGCAGCACGCCAGGGCGATCCCGGAGCGTAATGTCTTCGTGAACAGGAGTGGTTTCCTCATTGCCGCTCCTTTTTGCCGGGATCACCGAAGACCTGCCCCTTCAAGGCTTCGCCCAGCGAGATGTGATTCAGCTCCAGCGTCGTCCCCAGAGCCTGATCCAGGGCGATGCGCGCGTGGCTGAAATTGGCCATGGCCTGCACTTCCGCGCTCTCCGCGTTAGCCAAGTCCCGCTGGTCCTGCACCACCAGATAGGCCGTGAGCGCTCCCAATTCGTACTTTCTGCGGTCTGCATCCAGTGTCTGCTTTTGCAGGCCCCGGGCCTTGGCCGCGGCCTCATACCGTGCGCGCGCCTGCTGTATTCCGATCACCGCGTTCTGCACCTCCAGCCGAATTTGATTGATGCTCTTTTGCAGGCTCAATTCGTTCTGCCGGATCTCGATCAGGCTGGTCACGTAATCGGACTGCGCCGCGCGATTCCGCAGGGGAATATTCAATGAGAAACCGGCCGCATAGTTGGGATAGTTGCGTCGTGCGATCTGCGCCAGCAGTTCGCCATATCCTCCGGCCAGGTAGGCCGACCCGCCGCCTTGTGCCGCTCCAAAAGGCGTCAACGCGCCTGTCAGGCCGTTGTTGGTCAGTTCCGCAAACGCCTGCAACGTGGGCTTCAGCGAGTTCTTGATGCCCACCAGGTTCAACTGGTTGCTTTCGATATTGGTCCGGCTTTGCTCCACCTCCACCCGCTTGGCGATGGCTTCCTGCACCAGCTCTTCCACCGGCCGGGTCTCATCCCGATCGGGAATGGAAATCTTGTCCATGGGGACGACGTGCAGATCCATCAAGGTTGGACTGGCCACGCCATTGCGGCTCAAGGCGTTTTTCAGCACCGTCTCCTGCTGCAACAGGTTGGTCTCTGAAATCACGAAATCCTGCTGGGCCGTGTACAACTGCGCTTCGGCCCGCGTGATCTCGATCTCCGCCAACGCGCCATCGGCCACTTGCTTGTGGTTATTCTCCAGAAGTTGCTGCGCCGTTGCCAGCTCCTGCTTGCGCGCCCGCAGGTCTTCGTGGAAACTCACCAAATCCCAATACAGGTTCAATACCGCGGATACCGTGGTAATCACTTGCTGCTTGAACTGCAGATCGGTGACCTTCAGATTGTTCTTCTGCACCCGGATGTTGCGCGTGTTGACCGCCGAGCCAAATCCCTGCAGCAGATTCTGCGTGAGCTGCAGATCCAGGCTGCCCGACGTGAACGGGTTCAAACTGAAAAATTGGCTGTTGACCTTGGTGTACTGGCTGGAATAGCTGAGCTGCGCATTCAAGCCAAAAGCCCAGTTCTGCGAATATTGCGCCTGGTAGGTTCGCGTGTCCTGAATCAGCGCCGTCGTCCCCGTCAGGACGGTGTTGCTCTGCGGAATGCTGGCGTGCTGGAAATTAGCGAAAAAGAGTACCGTCGGATCCAGGGATGGAATGCTCGGCCCCAGTTGCGTGACAATGCCGCCTCCGGAACTCACGCCGCTCCCTGCTGTCGCCGCCGTGGCCCCGCCGGTGCTGACGCTTACACCCTGCAGGCTCACGCTTTGCGGCCCAGGCGCTACCCCCAATCCCACGCTGCGCAGCGCTCCTCCGCCCTGCGCGCGGCGCAACACCTCGCGGGCCAGCAGCGGCCCATACCGCTGTACTTCCACGTCGATGTTGTTCTCGATGGCCAGAGCCACCACGTCCTGCGCCGAAAGATACAGGCTCCCGGCCCGCACCAGCGACTCCAGCCGTGAGGTATTGCTCAAACGAATGGGTGGAACCGATCGTGGCTGGTAGGAGTGGGCCAGCCATCCCAGCCCGCCGCGACTCTGCAAGTTGATGAACTTCGGATGGACGACCTCCTTGACCGGCGACTCCCAGCCGAGGCGGAGATCACCCATCACCACCGACAGCAGGCCCATGCCGCGCACCGGCACCACGGTGATCTTGAGCTTGCCGTTGTCCACGATGACGACGTCTACGCCGTCCTGCTTGCCGCCGTGCAGT
>CAYOZX010000418.1:0-2261 GCA_964408515.1 uncultured Acidobacteriaceae bacterium
TGGAAAGAAGCCGACATGGTGTTGATCGTGGGCACTCGACTTAACTTCATCATCGGCTTTGGGCTGCCGCCGCGCTTCGCCGAAGATGTGAAAATTATCCAGGTGGATATCAGTGATGAAGAGATCGGGCGCAACCGGCCGGTGGACATCGGCATTGTGGGCGATGCCAAGATGGTGCTGCGGCAACTGATCGAGGAAGGCCGCACTGCCTTCCACGGGCGCAAAGAGCTGCCGTGGATAGCCACTCTGCGGGGGTACGAGCAGCGCTCGCAGGAGAAGGCGCAAGCCCTGCTCAATTCCGACCAGACCCCCATCCACCCCTTGCGGCTATGCAAAGAGGTGCGGGACTTCATGGACCGGGATGCGATCATCGTGGTGGACGGGCACGAGACCTTGAACTTCGCTCGCCAGTCGATTCCCACCCATGTGCCGGGGCATCGGGTGAATGCGGGGCCCAACGGTTGTATGGGGGTAGCGGTGCCCTTTGGGCTGGGAGCGAAGGTAGCCAAGCCTAACACGCAGGTGATCGTGCTGAGTGGGGACGGATCATTTGGCATGAATGGGATGGAGATTGACACGATGGTACGGCACAACATTCCGGCGCTGATTGTTGTCAGTAACAACGGTGGCTGGGCCGGCGCAGGCGTGATGAACGCCGGTCGTGATCTGGGCTTCAGTCGCTACGACAAGATGGCGGAGGTGTTTGGGGCGCATGGGGAGTATGTCGAACGGCCCGAAGACATCCGTCCGGCTCTAGAGCGGGCAGCGGCCTCGGGCAAACCGGCAGTGGTGAACGTCATCACCGACCCGCAGGCGCGCTCGTCCACAGTATCGTTCAGTGCGTACCGGGCGATTTAATCACCGGACCTCCCCCGTCCCTCTCCTGCTGTGCGGAAGGGGGAGGTCTCTTCAGTAGGGTGAACATCGCCCACCTTATCTTCTGGTTTCTGTGCGTCTCCAACGTCTTATCGTTGCGGCGGTCTTTCTTTCTGAGCTGTGCATTGCCAGTAGTTATGCCGACGCCTCCAGTGAGACACCCCAGCGCGCTCGGCAGATCGAGTATTGGTTGTGGCAGATGGATGGAGATCGCTCCGCACTACTTTCCTGTATTGTCAGGCAACACTTGAATACAGAAAAAATGCTGAAGACTCTTCCGACTGGGAAAGCCGCTTTATTATGTGGCCATATGCAGGGTGGTCGTTCGACCTCCCTTACCTGCTTGATATTCAATACGATTCGGACGAGCGGAAGAGATTGCTACGGCTCAGCGTGAACTGGCGAATTGGCTCCGTCAGCATACGGCGTAAGGACAGACGGAGTATGAACCAGGAAAGGAGGACAGTACTATGGACCTGGGACTGAACGGCAAAGTCGCTGTCATCACCGGTGGCAGCGAAGGGATCGGCAAAGCGGTTGCCTTGTGCTTGGCGCGGGAGGGCGCCAAGGTGGCCATTTGCGCCCGGCGGCCGGAGGTGCTGGAGCGTGCGGCGACGGAAATCAGAAACCTCAGTGGTGGTGACGTCTTCGCCCATCCGGTCGATGTCACCAAACGCGCGGAGATTGAGCAGTTCATCACCACTGTGGCTGGCCACTTCGGCCGCATCGATATTCTCGTGAATAACGCGGGTAGATCCGCGGCCAAGAAGTTTGAGGACATCAGCGATGCCGAGTGGGAAGAGGATCTCGACCTTAAACTGATGGGCGCGGTGTGGTGCTCACAAGCAGTGATTCCGTATATGCGGAAAGTCGGCGGTGGTCGTATCATCAACGTCACTCATCCAGGCGGCAAAGCTCCGACGGCGCGCTCGTTACCCACCTCGGTCAGCCGCGCTGCGGGTATCGCTTTGACCAAGGCGCTGTCACGTGATTATGCGGCGGAGAACATTCTGGTGAACACCGTCTGCTTGACCAACATCAAGAGTGCGCAGACTGAGCGCTTCTGGCGGGCACGTGGTACGCAAGGCACGCTGGAAGAATTCCATGCCCAGATGGGGAGTAATGTGCCGTTGAAGAGGTTAGGAGAGCCAGAAGAGGTAGGGGCCTTGGTGGCATTTCTCGTCTCTGCGCAGGCGCGTTTCATTACCGGCACGGCGATCAACATCGATGGGGGAATGTCGGCGGTGGTGTAGGGAGACTTGCGAATTTTGGCGAGTGAGATGGCCTGCCTTCTGTTTATTCGCCGGAGCCCAGGTCAAAAACGGCACCTTCGATTCCCGGCGTAACAGGAAAGGTGGGGCGTGCCTCAGCCATGGCCTCGGCGA
>CAYOZX010000419.1:0-2228 GCA_964408515.1 uncultured Acidobacteriaceae bacterium
GCAGCAGAAAGTGTCGTCGTCGGGATGCGGCGTGAAAAGCAGAATGGTCTTGCCGCGGAGGTCTTCGAGCCGGGCCTGTTGCTGAGCCGGGAGGCGCAAAGCTCCCCAGGCGGTGAGAAGGGATGCGAACAGCAGAATGCGCGTCATGAATGTGCCTTTCCAGGGATTTGGGTCAATTGTTCAAAATACCGCATGGCGGGCCGGTTGTGTCCGCGCCTTTCCATCCCTAGGAAATTACCTGCTTGCAAACTCGAGTCGCGACAAGTAAAGTTGCACATTATGGCATTCTGTGCAAATTGTGGCAGCCAGGCGGACGGGGCCTTTTGTCCCAAATGCGGGGCTGCAATGAACGTAGCGGGTGGTGCGGGAGCGGCGGCGCCTTCGAGCGCAGCGCCTGGGCCGGCGGCAGGTCCCGCGGGACTGACCGATAACGTCGCCAGCGCCCTGTGCTACGTGATGGGGCTGATCACGGGCATTCTGTTTCTGGTACTCGCGCCTTATAACCAGAACCGCAAGATCCGTTTCCACGCTTTTCAGTCGATCTTTCTGCACGTGGCTGCGATCATCATCTGGATCGCAATCCTCGTCCTCTCGGCCGTTACCAGTGGGATGCTGATTTTCGTCAGCCCGCTGATCTGGCTGGGATTCTTTGTGCTGTGGATTGTGATGATCATCAAGGCTTATCAGGACCAGAAGCTGGTTCTGCCCATCATTGGTCCGCTGGCGGAAAAACAGGCTTGACCTGACCGGTCTTGCCTTGGGTTGGCAATATGGCGGTTTGTCCGAGTTGCGGCGCTGAAATGGAAAACGGGGCTTGCCCGCGCGAGCCCAGCCATTCCGCGGCCCCGGTGGTTGCGGACAATATCGCCAGCGCTCTTTGCTATCTGCTGCTTGGCGTTACCGGCGTGCTTCTTCTGTCCCTCGAGCCTTACCGCCACAACCCGCGCATTCGCTTTCATGCGTTCCAGTCTATTTTCGTGAACCTCGCCATCATCGTCTTCTGGATGGCTATATCGCTCACCGGTCGGAGGCTGGCTCTGCTGGCCAGTCCGGTGTTCCTGCTGCTTTGCCTGGTCCTCTGGCTGGTACTCATCTGGGCGGCCTGGCAGAACGAGCGCCTGGTTCTGCCGGTAATCGGCCCCATGGCCGAAAAGCAGGCGTAACATCCCAGCAGTACCCGGCGCTCAGTTTTCCGCGTCACAATAGAAATACAGTGAACATGATTTGGTTTGCTTTACTGCCGGCCTTGCTCGCGGCCGGCCCGGTCCCCCGCGTCGGCTCTATCGATTACTACGGGTTGCGTAAGGTGCAGGAGGCCCGCATCCAGAAGGCGCTCGGGGTGACTGCTGGCGATCCCATTCCCCCCTCCAAGGGAGATCTCGAAGACCGGCTGGAGAAGGTTCCCGGCGTAGTTCTGGCGCGGGTTGAGGCGGTCTGCTGCGATGGCCGCGAGAGCATGCTCTTCGTCGGCATAGAAGAGAAGGGTGCCGCGCACTTCGCTCTCCGGACCCCACCCACCGGTGAGGCAGCGCTGCCGCCTGAGATGGTCGAGCAGTACACAGAGCTGGTCCACGCCGTTGAGACGGCGGCGCGGCGAGGCAGCATCGCCGAAGATCTGACCCACGGACATCCTCTCTCCGCCGATCCTGACGCCCGCGCCATCCAGGAGGGTTTCGTCGAATTCACGGTCAAACACCTGGCCCGGATTCGCGACGTCCTGCGGAACT
Organism: uncultured Acidobacteriaceae bacterium; assembly: GCA_964408515.1. GTDB lineage: Bacteria > Acidobacteriota > Terriglobia > Terriglobales > Acidobacteriaceae > CAYOZX01. The sequence goes on from CAYOZX010000419.1 coordinate 1,728, forward strand.
CGGCGGACGCGGAACAGCGCGCCATGGCCGCCACCATTATTGGCTACGCTCCGGACAAAAAGATCGTGGTGGGGGATCTCGAGTACGCCATCCAGGACCCGGACGAGAGCGTGCGATCGAGCGCCATGACCGCGCTGAATGCCATGGCCGTTCTGGCGGCCAAGCAACCCGAGCTGGGTATCCATATCCCGCCCATATGGTTTGTCGAAATGCTGAACTCTATCGCTTTCAGCGATCGCACCCGCGCCACCAGCGCCCTCATCAATCTCACCGACTCCCGGCCCGCCGCCACGCTCGATCTATTGCGCGAACGTGCGCTGCCGTCGCTGGTCGAGATGGCGCAGTGGAACAGCCTGCGCTATGCGCTGCCGGCGTTCATTTTGCTGGGGCGCGTGGGCGGCCTCGGCGAGCAGCAGATCCAGGAACGCTGGACCAGAGGCGACCGCGCGGCCCTGGCGCTCGAAGTCGTGGGGGCGGGGAAGAAGAAACGCGGCCGTCACT
>CAYOZX010000420.1:0-2188 GCA_964408515.1 uncultured Acidobacteriaceae bacterium
AATCCGGGAGGCGTATCCCCCAATGAGTCCCAAGGCTCCACACCCGATGATCGCCACCCTGCTCATCCTCGGCGGCACGGTGTTCGGCGTGCTGGGAGCATCGCATGCCGTGTACACTCTGCTCGATCTGCGGAACCCGCGATGGCTCGTCCCAGCCGATCCTTCGGTTGCACACGCGATGGCGAATACGACCCTCCGATTGTCGAGTGGGCGCACGGACATGTGGCGAGCTTGGATTGGCTTTAACTTCAGCCACAGCCTTGGCTTACTGCTGGTTGCAGGTCTAGCGCTCTGGGCAGGGTTTCGATTCAATACGCTCCCGGTCGGGATCATTACGCCAACGCTAACCCTGATCGGGTGCGTCTATCTAGTACTCGCCCTGCTCTACTGGTTTCGTGCCCCCGCCATCGGCGTTGCCAGTGGCACAGGCTGCTTCGCCGCCGCATGGGTTCTGTCACTAAGGTGACTCTTCGCCAGACTGCTGATCTCAACGTAAAGCTGAAACCAATCAATTCCCTTCGATGTTACGAGAACGCGCATCATCTCAACGGCCGGACATGAGGTATTCCGCAGCTACAAGAAATCAACCTACTCCACAGCTGCTTGTTACATTCGTACTCTTCGCCGTATCTCGAACGTACTCTTTCCTCCTTGCCGGAACCTTGGGACACTTTCATGTTGAGAGTCTCTCTTCGTTTGAGGCCTTCGCATGGGAGGAACTCACTAGACGGAATCGAAATGGAAGAGAGCCCAAACATGCTGTGGCGCGGTTTAACTTGGGCTGGGATGCGGTCGCTCCTGGGCATCAGAATGGGGAGCGCTCAGGATACCCTCGCCCGATCCGATGAGGTTTTGCAGCAATCCCAGAAGATGGAGGCTATCGGGCGCCTCGCTGGGGGAATAGCCCACGATTTCAATAATTTGCTGGCAGTGATTACTGGCTACAGTGATTTGTTGCTGGAAAGCCTCACTTCTGACCGCGATCGCAAGAAGGTCGAGCAGATCAAGCAAGCGGCCAACAGCGCCGCCGCTCTCACCCGTCAGCTCTTGATGTTTAGTCGCCAGCAAATTGTTCAACCAGTGGTCCTGGACATTAACGAGGCCGTTGGGAGCATAGAGAAGATGCTCCGGCGCCTGATCAAAGAGAACATTGAATTCACGGTTGTGCTCGACCCTGACCTGGACTGCGTAAGAGCAGACTCCGGGCAGGTCGAGCAGCTAATCCTGAATCTGGTGCTCAACGCCCGCGACGCGATGCCGAACGGTGGAAAGCTGCGCATCCAAACGAAAAACGTGCTTCTGGAAGAAGATGCCGCTCAGCCTCATGCGGGCGTATCGAGTGATCACTTCATACTGCTGGAGGTGGCCGACACCGGGACAGGCATGGACCCAGAGACCCAGGCACGCATCTTCGAACCATTCTTCACCACGAAAGCAGTGGGCAAAGGCACTGGTTTGGGCCTGGCGACGGTCTATGGAATAGTGAAGCAGAGCAACGGCCACATAAAGGTGCACAGCACGTTGGGGCACGGATCGTCTTTCAAGATTTATCTTCCAGCGGCCGAGCGGGCGGATTCACAGCATGAATCCGGTAGAGATACGGCAAAGCCTCTGTTCTCGGGAGAAACTGTGCTCGTGGCTGAAGATGCAGAACCCCTTCGTCGCCTCATTTGCGAAGTGTTGACCTCCGCCGGGTGTACCGTGTTGTCTGCCCCAAACGGCCAGGAAGCCTTGCACCTTGTCAGCAAACGTGGGGGTTCCATTGATCTGCTGGTAACGGATGTGATCATGCCGGGAATGAACGGCCCCGCGCTGGCGAAGCAAGTTCGCTCACTTTATCCGCATACGAAAATACTCTACATGACCGGATATAGCGGCGAGTTTCTCCGTGCTGACATGCTGACCCCGGGGGTGTCTTTCATTCAGAAGCCCTTTACTCCCACTGACCTCGGACACAAGATTCACAAGCTGTTGGCCCGGCCGCAAGATTCTGCCGGCACAGCCCGAAAGGCGGCCTCGGCTCGCGCCTCTGGATGACGGGGCGCAGAGGTTGTCGCACCAGAACCCCCTGGAAATCGCCAGGTTGAGACTCGCTGAAGCGTCCGTCGTCATTGATTGAACGGGGCCTTGCTACCAAAATCATACCCTGGCTTGAAAGTCTGCAGCTTTTCGCCAATCCCCCCTCCTC
>CAYOZX010000421.1:0-2154 GCA_964408515.1 uncultured Acidobacteriaceae bacterium
TGGTTCAAACGCCAATCCGGTGAGCTGGATACCTCGGGCGAGCGCAAGGTGCGCACCGAGGGACTGTGGGTGAAGTGTGACACCTGCCGGCAGATTATCTGGAAAAAGGATCTGGAAGAGAACCTCAACGTGTGTCCCAAGTGCGACCGCCACTTCCGCATTGACGCGCGGACCCGGCTGGCCCAGCTCCTGGATGGCAACGAGTATGAGGTCTTCGACTCGAACCTGGCATCGACCGATCCCCTGAAGTTTGTCGACCTGAAGGCGTATTCCTCACGGCTGAAGCAGGCTCAGGGCGACACCGGGCTGAAGGACGCGGTCATCAATGCTCGCGGCAAACTGAACGGACGCCCGGTGATTGTGAGCTCCATGGAATATGCGTTCATTGGGGGCAGCATGGGAGCGGTAGTGGGTGAAGTCATCACCCGGGCGATCGAGCAGGCTACCGCCACGCGGGGGCCGCTCATCATCGTCTCTGCCTCGGGTGGGGCGCGCATGATGGAAGGTGTCATCAGCCTGATGCAGTTGGCCAAGATCTCAGCCGCGCTGGCCCGCCTGGACGAAGCCAGAGTTCCGTACATATCTGTGCTGACCGACCCCACCACCGGCGGGGTAACGGCCTCGTTTGCCATGCTGGGCGACCTGAATATCGCCGAACCGGGGGCCCTGATTGGATTTGCCGGGCCTCGGGTCATCGAGCAGACGATCCGGCAGAAGCTGCCGCAGGGCTTTCAGAGGAGCGAATTTCTCCTCGAACACGGCATGCTGGATGCAGTGGTTCATCGCCGGCAGCTGAAGTCCTACATTGGGCGAGCACTGGAGTTCATGGCGGTGGCCTAGGACGCTGTCGGCTGTCGGCTCTCAGCAAGACTCCTGTGAAGAGCTTCAGTACTCAACCAACCTCCTTGATTGCCCGTTCGAGGCGCAGATGAGTGGATTGGCTGCGTCGGCATGGCAAAATCCGAATCCGGCGCAGCAAACTGGTAATCTTGAAGCAGAGGGCCGACAGCGGAATGCTGAGAGCCGAATCCTTTGTCCTACGAAACCGCTATTGCGCGTATGTATGCCCTGGGGCATGAACTGGCCCAGACGACCACCCACAAGTTCGATCTGGCTCATATGCGCGTCCTGCTGGCGGCCCTGGAGCATCCCGAACGACGTTTCCCCTCGGTTCTGATCGCGGGAACAAATGGCAAGGGCTCGACCGCGGCCACGCTGGCTTCGATCCTGAATGCTTCCGGGCTGAAGACAGGGCTCTATACCTCTCCTCATCTGGCGAGAATCAACGAACGCATACAGATCGGCGGCGCACCCATCGGCGACGACGATTTTGCTCTGATCCATGACCTGGCCGACCGCACGGCCGAGCGCCTGGTCGGGGAGCGCGAATTGCCCTGGCATCCCAGCTTCTTCGAGATGCTCACCGCCATCGCCTTTGAGCACTTTGCGCGCCGCAGGGTGGATATCGCGGTTCTGGAAGTCGGGATGGGAGGGCGGCTGGACGCGACCAACGTTGTCGAGCCCAGGGTCAGCGTCATTACCGATATCTCGCTCGACCATCAGAAATTCCTGGGAAACACCGTGGGCGAAATCGCCCGCGAGAAGGCGGGGATCATCCGGCTGAGGGGAACAGTAGTGACCTTGCCGCAGCAGCCGGAAGCCAACGACGTGATCGGTCGCACGATTCTGGAACGGGAAGCCAAGGCCGTGAATGCCGTGCCCTACGTGCCGCCCCTGACACACGGCTGGTCGCACGGGGAATTCCACACGCTTTGCGGCGACGGTGAGACACGCCACACGACTCACTACCCCCTGGAGGTCATGGGGAAGGCAATCCTGATTACGTCACCGCTTGTCGGACGGCACCAGGTACGAAATATCGGCCTGGCCATCGCTGCCGCGGTCGAGCTGGCAGGGCAGGGGTTTCGGGTGACGGCGACGTCGATCGAGACAGGTGTGCGGGATACTCGCTGGCCGGGGCGTTTTCAGATCGTTCCGGCGGCCCCGGGCCGTCCGGAGTATGTTCTGGACGTGGCCCACAACCCGGCGGGCGCATGGGCGCTGCGCGCCGAGCTCTCAGCCTGGTATGCCGACCGCCCGCTGGCTTTCATTTTTGGCCCCGTGGGGGGTCAGGCAAGTGGCAAATAGGCAGAA
>CAYOZX010000422.1:0-2154 GCA_964408515.1 uncultured Acidobacteriaceae bacterium
CCGGGGCGCCGGCCGCAGGGCGCGTCCTCGATATGCGAAAGGGCCCGGGCCGAGCTGGGGCGCCGCGGGAAACCGGCGTGCTGCCGGTGATTCAGAGCGAAACGGCGCTGTGCCCAGCCCGGTATCGCCGTATGGAGTTGATCGACAAGTATCCCTCGCAGTTGACGCGTCCTCCCGATCCGCCCGCCTCGATCGACGCGAGCGTCCTCTCCGCGGAGCAGCGGAAGACCATGAACTTGTCCGCAATGTTGGACCGTCACATTCGCACCCGGGTGCGCACGATTGTTGAGGCGGAAAAACGCCAACGCGACCAGATCCAAACCCGCGCCGATTGGGAGCGCTTCCGCGATCCCCGTCTGAAAGCCTTAGCCGCATCTCTCGGCGGCTTCCCCTTGCGTACTCCGCTGCACACCCAGGTCACGAAAGAGTACGCCGGGCCTGGATATCGGCGGCAGGATCTTGTGTACGAAAGCCGGCCTGGATTATGGGTGACGGCCAACCTATATCTACCGGCCAATCCTCCTGCCGGCATGCCTGGAATGGTGATCATTCACAGCCACCATCGACCCCGCACGCAAGCCGAATTACAGGATATGGGAATCCTGTGGGCACGCGCCAAGTGCGCGGTCCTGATCATGGACCAGATCGGCCATGGTGAGCGCTTGCAGAACTATCCATGGAACCGCGAGGCGTACCATTCGCGCTACGTCATGGGGATGCAGTTTTATGTGGCCGGGGAGAGTCTCATCCAATGGATGGTCTGGGACGTCATGCGTGGAATCGATCTGCTGCTGGAGCGCAAAGATGTCCATCCTGACCGGATCATCCTGCTGGGGGCTGTCGCCGCCGGAGGCGATCCGGCCGCAGTCGCGGCGGCGCTCGACCCGCGAATTGCCGCGGTAGCGCCGTTCAATTTTGGAGAAGCCACGCCCAGTGCACAGCGCCCCGAAACGGTAGATCGCGATTCCGTGCTGCAGGATCTTGCCCGTCCCGGCTCGGGGAGCTGGGAAACCACCAGGAACTTGAGGCGCAGCATAGTCGACCAGTTTTTTCCCTGGATGGTCTGTGCTTCCGTGGCGCCTCGGCGTTTCATTTACTCATACGAGATGGGCTGGGAAGTCGAACGGCAGCCCGCGTGGGCGCGTTACCAGAAGATTTTCGGCTTGTACGACAGAGGCATCGACAATCTGGATGAGGCGCACGGTTTCGGCTCTTTCCCCGGTCCGGGCGAGTGCGCCAACATCGGACCCTCCCAACGGCAGACCTTGTATCCCGAGCTGAAGCGCTGGTTTGGAATTCCCATTCCGGCGGCGGAGCCGGATGATCGCAGACCCGAGCCTGAGCTAGCCGCCTTAAATCCGGCAATCGCATCCAAGCTACGAATGCGAACCATTCATGAGCTGCTGCGGGAAGCAGCGGAAAAGAAGCTGAGCGCCGCGCGCGCCGAACTGGCCAAGCTGCCGCCTGAAGCAAGGGGAGAGTGGCTGCGGAAGAAGTGGGCATCCAAGCTGGGCGACATCGAGCCGAACCCCCGGCCCGAAGCGAGCGTGCATTGGAAGAAGCCATGGCAGAATGGGGAAGCTGAGGGCATCACTTTGACAGTAGAGACTGGCATCACCGTGCCGATGCTCTTACTGCGGCCCCCGCGGCCGGCGAGCGGCCGAGTTCCGGTTGTGGTCGTCGTTTCCGAAGGCGGGAAACAGCGCACGTTAGAGCACCGCGGAAGCGAGATTGAGACGCTGCTGAAGGGCGGCCTGACTGTATGCCTGGTCGACGTTCGTGGAACCGGAGAGACCGCGCCCGATACCCGCCGGGGCCCCTCGAGCGCGGAGGTCTCACTCTCCGCAACTGAGCTGATGCTCGGCAATACCATGCTAGGCGCACGATTGAAGGATCTCCGGACGGTTCTGGCCTACCTGGCGGACCGTCCGGATATCCAACCCACACGCATGGCGGTCTGGGGAGATTCCTTCGCGCCCGCCAATCCCGCTCGACTCCTGCCTGACGAGTTGCCCGCCTGGCAAATCGGGCCGGAGCGGCAATACCAAGCGGAGCCGCTGGGTGGATTGCTGGCGATACTGGCAGCCCTGTACGAAAACAAGATTCAGACGATCGCCGTTCGAGGCGGACTATCAAGCTATCTCTCGTTGTTGG
>CAYOZX010000423.1:0-2109 GCA_964408515.1 uncultured Acidobacteriaceae bacterium
CGCGATCTGGTGGAGGAAGGGCAGCGACTGGCCGAGGGAACGCGAAACCTACGGCAATCTTTCTGGTTTCGGGTGGGCCGGCAACTGGGGGTTTTCCGCGATCCGGGCAGCCGCTGACTGGCTCTCAGACCGAGAGCGTTCGGGGCGGCTTCAAGGGGAGGCGCCGAAGCGTGGCAGCAGCCAGCGGGTTATGACGAACCACGCGGCCAGCGTCAGAACGACAATGAGCCAGGAAGGCAACACCGCATTGTCGCACCTTTGTAATATCGGGCACAACCCGTAAGAACGGGCTAGCCCGCAAGCGCTTACAGAACCGCGCGCGTGAGCAAGCCGCTATGTCCTGCCGGACATGGGATGTGATGAAAATCTGTCTGAGATAGGGGCACCATCGTATACAGGCAAGGGCGTGAATGAGGTCGAAGCCGCTTTGAAGCTGTTGAGTTCGTGAGCAAGCCTGATCCGGAATGCGCGTCTGAATTGGTAAGTGTGCTCGCCTCTTCCCGAACAAGGGAGAGGCGAAGCACGGGACGGTGCGTATGTGTCTTTTCCGTGCGTTCTACACTCCCTTGCCGGAAAGGTGAAGATGTCTCATAACATAGCAGCAATCGACGTTCACAAAAAACTGTTGGTGGTGGTGATCGCCAGTTCGGCCAAGCCGGATGTGTCGTTGCAGAGCCGCAGGTTCGCCAGCGCTGCGGCCGAATTGCATCACCTGTTGACCTGGTTGTCGCAGTACGAAGTCACCGAAGCCGTTATGGAGTCGACGGCACAGTACTGGAAGCCGGTCTGGATGGAACTGGAGCCCCATATGCGACTGCATCTGGCACAGGCTCAGTCCAATAAGGCGCGCACGGGACGCAAGTCCGATCTGGCAGATGCCAAACGACTGCTGCGGCGTTTCGTGGCCGGTGAACTGGCTCTGAGTTTCATCCCGGAGCCGGAGCAGCGGGCCTGGCGGATAGTGACCCGGGGACGCCTGCAACTGATTCGCGAGAGAGTGCAGTTGCAAAACCAGATCGAGAGCCTGCTGGAGGAAGGAGGGATCAAATTATCCTCGGTCATCACCGATCTGCTGGGAAAGAGTGGGCGGCGCATTCTGCGCGCCATGGCCAATGGGACAGTCAGCCCCGAAGATCTGGCTGCTTTAGGCGACCAACACCTGAAGTGCGGAGTAGCGGCGCTGGTGGATGCCCTGACTGGTTCCATGCAACCTATCCACCGCCGGTTGCTGACTCAGCTACTGGACCGGATCGAACTGATCGACCGGCAGATCGAAGAACTGAACCAGATGGCTGCCGCACAGATGCAGACGTATCAGGAGGCGGTGACACGCCTCATCGAGATTCCCGGCATCGGAGCCGAAGCGGCGCAGGAAATACTGGCCGAGATTGGACCCCAGGCGGCGGCGTTTCCCTCCTCGGCGCAACTGGCGTCCTGGATCGGCGTCTGCCCCGGTTCCGATGAAAGCGCAGGGGAGAACCATTCCGGTCGCTGCGCGAAAGGCAATCGCTTCCTCCGGCGGCTGCTCGCTCAAGCCGCCCAAGCCGCCGCGCGAACCAAAGGAAGCCATCTGGAATCTGTTTTCAAACGCCTGGTGGTCCGCCTGGGCTATGTCAAGGCGATCTGGGCCATCGCTCACCGGATATGCGTCATCGTTTGGAAGGTCCTGCATAAAGGGGCTCGCTTCATCGAATTCAGCCAGGCCCGCAACCCCAAGGCCATTCAGCGAGCCATCACGCATCACCTCAAAGCTCTTCGCCGACTCGGTTATGCGATTCCCCTGCCTGCCGTCGCACACCCGAAGTGATTTTCGACGGAGCGGCCCTTGCGCTGTCGTTAAGCAAGCTTGCCGTTGATCTTCACCCGGTCCATCTTCAGCCCTTCCACATGATCGACGATATTCGCCTGGGCGATGTTGTTTAAGGTGCAGTCGGCCATTCGGATATCGCGGATCGGCGATTTGGCGAAACCGCGGAGCTGTAGCGCGTACTTGCTCTTTCGGCAGCTTACGTTGCGGAAATCGAGGTCGGGCACCCACGGCCGCTAGGGACCGTTTTCGCCTTCTGTGGAAGTATAGTCGATTTGAACCACCGCCGCCGAGACCGCCGG
>CAYOZX010000424.1:0-2092 GCA_964408515.1 uncultured Acidobacteriaceae bacterium
ACGGCACGGAGGCGCAAAAGCGCCGCTGCCTGCCGAAACTGCTCTCGGGCGCGCGTCAGGGTGATGGGCAGAGTCTGAACGAAACTTGGTGGTACAGTCGATTGGTCACGGCGTTGCGGCCACTCGTCCCGTAGTGATTATCGATAGGTTGGGTGGGTGGAATTCAAAACTGCTGGAACAGGGAGACTCGCACGTTTCTCGCAGGAAAAACCGGTAGACGAGGAGGCCCTGTTTCGGACCGGTAGGATCAAAACGCCATTTTAAAGCGTTCTTGTCGCATTGCTCCGCGAGCGCCTTTGGGCCGGAACGTGCGGTTGCTAACTTCACTGAACCGTCCGAATCCAACTCGATTCGAACAGTGACCAGGCCTTCAACGCGTTGTAGTCTCGCATTCTGAGGATAGGACAGTTGCTCGTAGTGAAGGACATTGAAACTCGTACGCTGCGAGTCAACCAGCTTCCGGCCAAGGTGCTTGACTTCAAACTGTTCCTTAGCCCCGGGCGAGGTGCTCCAACTAATTGGATCCTTTCTGTCCCATTCGGGCACGCTGTAGTTTGTAAGAATCTGGTCCATCATTTGGAAGCGAACCGTCTCGAAGGACACTTGGTGGCCGGTGGACATGGCCTGAGTCATAAGTAAGCATAACAATGGGAACCTGCTTGGTATGCTGGGAAACCAACCAGCATGGGCCGACCTACCAAGCCAATCGTGCTGAGCGAGGAGGAGCGAGGCAAGCTCCAGGAGTGGGCGCGCCGCCCCAAGACGGCGCAGCGGTTGGCGCTACGGGCGCGCATCGTATTAGGATGCGCCGAGGGCCTGGAGAACCGGCAGGTAGCGCGTCAGTTGCGGATCACCGATCAAACGGTGTGCAAATGGCGGGAGCGATTCCGTAGGTCTGGAATGGAGGGGCTGGCCGATGAACCCCGCCCCGGGGCACCACGCAAGATCACCGCTGCCCAGGTCGAAAGATTGATCACCCGCACGTTAGAGTCGGTGCCGGCACAGGGAACCCATTGGTCGACGCGCACTCTGGCCGAGGCCACGGGAATGTCGCAGTCCGCCGTGAGCCGCATCTGGCGGGCGTTCTCGCTGCAACCGCATCGTGTGGAAACGTTCAAGCTCTCCTCCGATCCGTTTTTCGTGGAGAAGGTGCGGGATATCGTGGGGTTGTATCTCAATCCGCCGCAGCATGCCCTGGTGTTGTGTGTAGATGAGAAGAGCCAAATTCAGGCCTTGGATCGCACCCGGCCGATCCTGCCGCTGCGGCCAGGTGTACCCGCCCGGCAGACTCACGATTACATTCGCAACGGAACCACATCTTTGTTCGCCGCTCTCGACATCGCCACGGGCCGAGTGATCGGTTCGCTGCACCGCCGCCAGCGGCATCAGGAGTTTCTACGCTTTCTGGAACGCGTCGACGAGGCCGTCCCGGAAACGCTGGAGATTCATCTGATAATGGACAACTACGGCACCCATAAGATGCCCAACGTGAAGCGCTGGTTTGCACGTCGGCCCCGCTATCATCTGCACTTCACGCCCACGAGTGCCAGTTGGTTGAATCAGGTGGAGCGCTTCTTTGGTCTGCTCACCGACCGCCGCATCCGACGCGGGACCTTTGGAAGTGTCCGCGAACTTGAATCGGCCATCCGGGACTATGTGGCGCATCACAACCGAAATCCCAAGCCTTTCGTCTGGACCGCGGACGCCGATTCGATCCTTAAACAAATCGCGCGCTTTTGTGTGCGGACTTCTGACTCAGGACACCAGGAGCTTGCTGAAAAACTGTCCGGCGGTGTAGCTTTAAACATTTCTGGGACGTCTTGTTGTATATGAGAGGACCCGACCAGACGCAAGAAGGCATGTTCAGTTATGTGTCGCCGGAGGAACGCGTGCCGGCCGACCATCCGCTGCGTAAAATCCGGGGGTTAGTGGACCAGGTGCTGCAAGAGATGTCGCCGCAGTTCGGGAAGCTGTACTCGGAAGTGGGCCGGCCATCGATCGCGCCGGAACGGCTGCTGCGAGCGCTGCTGTTGCAGATCTTCTATTCGGTGCGGAGTGAACGGCTGCTGATGGAACAACTGGACTACAACCT
>CAYOZX010000425.1:0-2050 GCA_964408515.1 uncultured Acidobacteriaceae bacterium
ACGGAAAATGGGAACCCCACTAAGAAGCGGCCAAAGCTCCCGCGGTCGCGTGCCGCCTAACAAGCGCATGAAGCTGGCGGGCGCTGATCGTTCTGGAGGAAGCGGAGTGTTTGTACCCAGGCGGGCACCGCCTCTCGGCCAACTCTCTTGCGCCGGCGGGCATGGCGCCCGCAGCTTAAGCGCGATCCGTTAGACAGCGCGCCGGGCCCTTCACAATGATGACCTCCCGCGTGGCCGCCATCACGATCCTGTCGCATTGGCCAGTCCTCGGCATGGCCCAAGCTCCTCCGCGACCTCCAACCGTTTGCCGGAACTGCTGGCCAACGGAGTGCGGGGCGGGCACCTGGATTGCAACCAAGGCGCTCGATGTCTATGGGGACCCGAGTAACTCGCTGGCCGCTGCGTTCTCGATTGACTCCGGCCGGAACTTCCAAGTCGATTCCAGCATTGTGCGCGTCACTCAGTTCGGTCGCGCCGTCGTGCGGCAGCGCCAAGGTCGGTACGCCCCTGGGGACACTGTGCTGATCACCGGCTATGGGGGAGAGGGCTATTACGGCATCTGGTGGCGTGGCCGCGATGGCAACGAGCGCAGCTTCTGGGATCCAGGATCCGGCGTGGCTCAGTTGCTAGTCCCAGTTCATCAGGAGTGGTGGCTCCATGTTCGCCACGCCCGCACAGGGGGCTGGATTGCCATGTCAGATTCCGCACCAGCGGCGCACGGGGTCGAGTGTCCGTGACAGGCGCGCTGTCTAACATGCGCTTGAAGCTGGCGGGCGCTGCGAGTAGGGAAGAATTGCGTTGCCTCGCCCCCCGACCTCCCCGTCGGCTCCACGCCTTGCGCCCGTGGGCATTGCACCCGCAGCTTAAGCGCGATCCGTTAGACGGCCGCCCGTTCATGGAGGTCAATGAGGATCAGGAAGGTCGTCATCGGCGTCGTGCTGGTTGTCATAGGCGTGCCGACGGTGCTGATCCTGATCGCCACGGCGGCTATCTACGTCCTCGATCGCAGCAACGGCGCGATCGTCTCCTCGGGCGAGAAGCGGCAGTATCTGCTTTACGTCCCAGCGAGCTACGACCGCGCGAAACCGACACCGCTAGTGATCAGCATGCACGCCGCCGCGATGTGGCCGGCCCAGCAGATGAACCTGAGCCACTGGAACCGGCTGGCCGACGAGGACGGGTTCATTGTCGTCTACCCGTCCGGAAGCCGTATGCCAAGAATCTGGCACGTGGACCGTAGCGCCGGTCTCATCCGGGATGTCAGGTTCATCTCGGAGTTGATCGACACACTGGAGGCCGTCTACAACATCGACACGGCACGGATCTACGCCAACGGGTTTTCCCTTGGCGGAGGCATGGTGTTTGTGCTGTCCTGTGCGCTCTCCGACCGCATCGCGGCGGTCGGGATGGTGGCGGCGGCCCAGACACTGCCATGGAGCTGGTGTACAGACCATCGAGCGGTACCGATGATTGCGTTTCATGGGACCGCCGATCTGGTTCCCTACCAGGGAGGGCCATCGCCTGATCCGTTCAACCCCTTGACGTTTCCTGCCGTGCGGGATCGGACGGCGAATTGGGCTCGCAGAAATCTGTGCGGACCGAAGCCCGTTGAATCCGTAGTGGCAGTCGATGTCACCCGGCTCGAATACACAGACTGTGCTGAAGATGCGGCGGTGGTGCTCTACACCATCCTGGGAGGAGGCCATACGTGGCCTGGCGGCAAGCCCCTGCCGAAATGGATCGTCGGGCCCACAACCCGCAGCATCGACGCATCCAGTCTAATGTGGGCGTTCTTTCGTGAGCACCGGCTTCGGAGGAACTAGCAAGACCTAGCCGTACCCATATGGTTCTTGAGAGCCGCGTGCTGTGGAGCGATCAGATCATTTGGGCGGCCGTCTAACCTGCGCATGAAGCTGTCGTGGCGCGGCGGCCGCTCAAAAAGGAAGAGGTCCGTCTTGATTGCGGCCGCCGCACCACGCAGCTTATGCGCGATTCGTTAGACGGCATCGCCTTCTTGCAGCCTACGGAGCGCTGCATGGCCCTTTGACGC
>CAYOZX010000426.1:0-2008 GCA_964408515.1 uncultured Acidobacteriaceae bacterium
GCGCGCACAACCGCTTCCCATCGGGGGTCTGCACCATGTGGTATAGTCTCATGGGACCGGTCTGGGGTTGCAAAGATTCGCGGCTTACTTTGTGCCACAGTTCACCCTTCTCACGCCGCGCCCAGATGGCGAAAGATCCGCCTTTGTCGGCAAACAAGACAAAAGTACTTGCCGCCGGGTGTCCACTCACCGGGCAGCGCCGGCATTCCCGGCAGAAATGCCCGGGGCTTGGCTCCATCGGCGTCTGCTTCCCCCGTCTGCCGGTGACCACTTCCTTACTGGTCCCTGTTTTGGCCGTCTTACTGAAGTTGCTTTTAGAAATTGGGGCTTCATCTGTCCGTTTGCCGCCTTCTGGCGACTGACGTATCCCTGATTGCAATCAGCTGTACTACGGCAGCAGCTGCAGTGTACTTCACTTCGTCCTTTTCATCCCCCAATAGCGGTTCCACTGCGGCGAGCAGGGAGGGATTTCCGCGTTTGGCGAGAGCCTCAAGTGCAGCAGCACGTATCAGCCATTTCTCATCATTGACCGCATCAGTCAAAGCCTTTGTAGTGGCTGGATCTGGATCCCTGGCCAGAATCTTGGCAGCTGCCGCACGAATAGGAGACGAATCATCTTTCGTTATGGCTTTAATAGCTCCCCATCCGATGCCGGCGAAAGGAATGAAACCTATGCCTTCCTCGAAACCGAGATGGGCCATCTTCTTGGGGTCGCTTAGAAGAGACTTCCGCTTTGCGATCAGGCCTTTGCCGGCCTTCCGTCCACCATTCAAGATCTCGTAATACAACTCGAAGGCAGAGGAATCGTGCATCAGGTCTAGTGAATGGGCCGCTGCCAGGGCAACCGTCGGATCCTCATCGTTCAGCGCCTTTCTTAGCTTACGGAGGCTCGCCCTGAATTTCATGTCGCCCAGCGCTGCGGCGGCTGCAGCTCTTACCTCCGGCTTTTCATCATTCAGGGCCCGCTCTGCCAGCTTTCTAGCCGTGGGATCAGTTGTAATCAACCCCAAAATGCGTATCGCCAAAGTACGCTCGCTTGTCTGGTCACCGGTGCATGCATCCTCGAGGATCGCCCATGCTCGTGCTTTGACACTTTTCGGAGTCTGTGGTTTCGATGGAGGCTGAGTGTTTGACTCGTTCGGATGCACCTGCGCGGATGACGGCTGAGCGGCTTGCGCGGCATCAGGGGGTGTCGTTGAAGCGGGAGGTGGTTGCTGTGTTTGAGCGTCAGGCTTAGTCGTTGGGGGAATATTTGCGGTTTGCGCCTGCGCAAATGACAGGCACGTAAGGACTGCGAACGCAGCGACTCTCGACAGTGTCTGAGGGAGCATGGCACTCTAAGAGTACCCCGTTCTGGCTCCCAGGGATGGGCCTTCCTACCCCGACCAGCCGAGCTGGCCAATGATATCCATGTAGCCGTGTTCCAGGCACAATCGACTTCGCATTTGCGCTGGTTACGGTGGTTTATTCTTCCTCCACGGTCCTCGGTACCAGCCCGTCTCTAGTTGAGCACGTAAAAGACGTGGGAAGAATGGGCCGCGGCGAATTAAATCTGTGTTCTGCAACCCGAGCGAGGGTGGCGGGCGCAGTCAGGGGGGTAGCACTACCCACAAAAGGCGTGCCCAGAGCGTGCAGTTGTAGCAAGAGGCGGATGAGAGCACAACGGGGCCGGCCGGCCAGCCTTGTCGCTGTGGATCCGGGATGGAAATCCCATACTCGCTGATCAGCATGTGTGAGTGGGACGGCTCCCGTAGCCCCTGGCTCCTCTTAGAACGTCGGCGCCGCCCTCAGCGCGCTCACCCGAGCTTGGGTGATTGTATGCGTTACGATCACGCGTTGAGATTCCGTTCGCCTTGTTATTTCTTGACGTACGTTGAGCTGGATGCGTGCTGGTCGAAGGCTGCAGACGTGAGGGTCACAAGTTCAACACCGTTTCTCTCGTGATTGCACTCGCGACGCCGCTCGGAGTGACATCGCACCTTGGTAACTGGAGCTCAGTGCCGCCGCA
>CAYOZX010000427.1:0-1969 GCA_964408515.1 uncultured Acidobacteriaceae bacterium
CAAGGCGATTGCGGTCAAGTGCCGGTACTGCGGAACGCCATTCGAAACGGTCAATCCGCTGACGATGGGGGACGTGCGGCGGCAGATCCGCCGCGGGGAAGCGACCACCGCCATGCGAACGGGTATTGCGGTGCTGTTCGCGCTGAGTCTGCCCGGGTGCGTCGCGCCGCTCACGCTGATTGGCAGCGGCATCGTGCTCATGCTGCGGCGGGGTCAGCTTCGAATCCGCAGCAACCTGGTCCCATTTTTTGCGAGCCTCTTCCTTTTCATTCGGTCGAGTGTCCGACGCTCGCAACGGGAGGTCGTCAAGCAAGCGGTCGAGGAGGTCGGGGTCTTCGCCCCAGCGCGGCCTGGACAGCCCCATTTCCTCAATTCCGCGATGACCGAAGCGCTGACGAACTTCCTGGCGGCCCAGCAAGTCGGCGGCGTTGCGACGGATGATCTCGGTAAGATGGATGACCACCACGCTGGCCGGGTCGTAGACCCCTGCCCCGGCGCGGATGGCTTTGTCCTCGTCCGACTCCTGGATCCAAACGGCCGGCGCCCCATATATCGGCTCGGTGGCCTTCTGCCCGCCCACATCGAACTTCTTTTCCAGGTTGGGAACTGCGAGCAGGCGGTCCGGGTGGAGTTCGCCACCGGACACCTCGACTCCGAATATTTTGATGGAGTACTGATGGGCGGGCAGATTCTCCGACACGCTGAAGCGAATGCCGGGCACTACCAGGCCCAGCTCGAACGCCAACTGGCGCCGCAGAGCGGTGGTTTTCTCCAGCAGGCCGTCGCTGTGGCCGGGCACCACCAGGGCCGCCAACGCCCGCCCCACCTCTACCGCCAGGCTTTCCATGCGTGCCATTCCGAGGAAGCGATAGTGCAGGTCCCGCATATTCTCCACCATGCCGTTTTGCGGGGAAATGATACGCGAAGGTAGGTTCTTTGGCGCGCGGCTTCGTTCAGGCATGTGCGTAGGAGGTGGTTGTTTGTCTCCAGGCCTGGGGAATCCTCCAGGGGACCATGGCCGTGGGGAGGAGTATTTGACTATTTTTCGAATCGGGGATAATCTTTCTTCTTTAAGGAACCTAACTTCCAGTGGCATCCGCATTGATGGTCGATCCGGACGAGGTCGACTTCGGTCACGTCGAGTACCCCATCGAGAAAATCCGCGAATTCATTCCCCAGCGCTACGAGATGGAACAACTGCACGGTGTATTTCGCGTCTTTCGCGACCGTCAGATTGCCGTCGGCTGGCGGGATGTGCGGGCCGGCGAGTTCTGGGAAGCGGGGCACATTCCCGGGCGGCCGCTCTTTCCCGGCGTGCTGATGCTGGAGGCGGGCGCGCAGCTGGCCACTTTTCTCTTCAAGCTGCTCTCTGGGGACGATCCCAAGCGGTTCCTGGGTTTCGGCGGCTTGGAGAAAGTCAAGTTCCGCGCCCCGGTAGAGCCAGGCCAGCGGCTGCTGCTGTTCGGAAAGCTGGTGGAAGCGCGCAGTCGCCGCTGCATCTTTGACACCCAGGGCGCGGTGGACAAGCGCCTGGTGTTCGAAGCGCAAGTCACCGGCGTACCTTTCTAAAGCAAAAAGCCCGCCGTTGTTTGAACGGCGGGCTTTCGATTTAGCCAGGCTATATATTTAGAGCCAGTCCTGGCGGGTCATCACCAGTCTCAGCTTGCGCAGCGCATCTTCTTCCTTCTGGCGGATGCGCTCCTTGCTGATGCCGAACTCGTCACTGATCTCCTGCAGCGTGCGGATATTACCATCGATGAGGCCGAAGCGGAACGCGAGGATCTTACGCTCGCGCTCATTGAGATGCTGCAGCAGACGGGCCATCTCGGCACGCATCACTGGCGAATCCGGGGAGACTTGCGCCGCCACCAGATCTCCAATGCACGTGTCTTCTTCGCCCAGCGGGGTTTCCAGAGAAACCGGCTCCTATGCCACCGCCAAAATCCCTTTCAAGCCGTTGACCGAAGCC
>CAYOZX010000428.1:0-1966 GCA_964408515.1 uncultured Acidobacteriaceae bacterium
GGGCAGCTAAATATAGTGATTACAAGGAGTTCAGCGGAATCGACGGATGAGCAGGGTGTGGCGATCAGAGCGGTAGAAACCCAGCACGTAGAGCGTAGCCTTGCCCTTGGTCGAGTAAATTACCTGGCGAATGCGGAGCAGGGGAGCGCCGCGGGGCACCTCGAGTAGTTCGGCGCTGCGGGGGTCGGCGGCGGTGGCATCCACCTCTTCATCGGCGTGCGCCAGTTCCACCTGGTAGTCGCGCTCCAGGGTAGAAAACAACGAACTCCGGCCCAGAGGAGCCGAGGTCAAGCCCTGGAATTCTTCCGCCGAGAAATAGCAGACTTCGAGGGCGAAAGGCTCGCTGGCGGCGTGGCGGACGCGTTCGATTTTGACCAGCCGGCTGTTGGGTGGAATCGAAAGCCGCGCCGCAATTTCCGGATCCGGGTCGATGACCTTGTTGCACAGCAATTGCGAGCCGGACACCAGGCCGCGGCTGGCCATCTGCTCCGAATAGCTCATGAGCTTGTTGAAATGAATCTTGGGCGGGGCTACGAAAGTTCCGGCGCCGCGCCGCCGCTCCACCACACCCTCGTGCTCGAGCGAAGCCAGCGCATGCCGCGCGGTCATCAGGCTGACTTGGTGAATGCGGGCCAGCTCCCGCTCCGAATCAACGACGTCGCCGGGTTTCAGTTCTCCGGTTTCGATGCGCCTGCAAATAACACTCTGGATTCGCTTGTACGCCGGAGTTCCGTTCCTGCTGTTGCCTGCCACATTCACCTCTGGCGGACTATAGTACTCGACAAATCACGCTGTAGTGGACGCCTTGTCCTGCGGAGCCTGCGCAGGCAATCTCCGCGAGGAGACTCCCCCGCGTTCGGGCTAACCTGCCTTGCGCTGGGGTTGGGGCATAGGGCGCGCACGGGCGACCGCGAAGGCCTGGTGAGCAGCGCCCCACACCGGCGCGGTCTCATTCATCACCACAAAAATCGGGATGCGGGCGAGAACCGCGGAGAGCAGGGTCTTGTTGCAGAAGCCGCGAAAGAAGTGTCCCTCCATCAGCTTTGGAAGAATCTTAGGAGCGATGCCGCCTGCGAGGTATACGCCCCCCAGCGCCAGGGTTTGCAGCGCCATATTTCCAGCCTCTGCGCCATAGGCCTCGGTCCACAAATCCATAGTCTCGACGCAGACTGGACAGGCGTTGCCGGCTGCCTGCTGTGTAATCTCACGCGCGGGGTCGGCGCCCGGCTGGTCGAAAGAAGGATGCCTCATCGCCCGATCGAGGAATTCATGGATGGAGCGAATGCCGCGTCCGGACAGAACATCCTCGCAGCACACGTTGGGAAGCCGCTGCTTGAGATGCAGGAGAAGCTGGATCTCCCTTTCGGTGCGGGCGGAAAAATCCGCCAGGCCGCCTTCGGAGGGAAACACACGATACCGCCGCCCGTCCCATACCAGCAGGGCTTCGCCCAGGCCGGTTCCTACCGCCATCAGGGCGCGGGTCGCGCCGGGTCGGGGAACACCCGGGTTCAGAACCGCCAAATCCTTTGCCGGAAGATGATCCAGCCCCCAGGCCGTGGCTTCCACATCGTTCAGCAGAACGATGTTTTGCCGCGCCAGATCCAGACGACGCGCCAGTTGGCGCAGGTCCAGTTCCCAGGGCAAATTGTTGGCGTGCAACCGGCCTTCAACCACAGCGCCGGCAACGCCGAAGCCTGCCGCCGACACGGGCTCCTTGCCAATCCGGGGCTTCGACTCCGCCGCCTGGCGGCGAAAGTGCCCGACGAGGTCTGCAAAGGTTGAGAACTCGCGAGTGGGGTAGCGGCGCTCGAAAATCGGCTGCAACCCTCCCTCTCCGGTTTCGCGGAAGATCGCCAGGTTGCACTTGGTGCCGCCAATGTCGCCAGCAAGAATCATGGGAGACTCAGCGCACGGATTATAGACCGGCTTCTGGGACGAGCGCTGGGCTCGCCATCGAAAAACGAGC
>CAYOZX010000429.1:0-1917 GCA_964408515.1 uncultured Acidobacteriaceae bacterium
AGCGAGACAAACACGTTGTACCATTTTTTGCTGATAGGAGCCTCGCCGTCCGACAGTTTATCATGGACGGCCCTACACATGCGAAACCGACTGGAGGCGCAAGCAGCTGATTCAAAAGCGGATTGCTGGCGGAATCCCTCGGGTAATTGACTTGCGCACCATCCAGTTGCTGTTGGGGCATCGGCATCTGAAGGACACCGCGCTTTACCTGCATCTATCCCGCCGCCATCTCAGCGCCGCCATCAATCCGCTCGACCAGATCGCGCTGCGTGAGTTCCAAGACCAGCCCGTAACGCCGGAGATCGATCATCAGTGAATCGGCCACCCTGGGAGGTGGCCGACATCATCCGCAGGGCCGACAGTCGATTCATGAATCGTTGTGGAAAGTTCCTCTCATGGCCCCAACTAAAAGTGCTCCGGGCCATCGAGCGCTGTCGCACGGCCGCGCTCGGCGGACACCGCGACCGATGTGAACGCTGCGGCCATCAGGCCATCTCTTATAACTCGTGCCGCAATCGCCATTGCCCAAAGTGTCAGACCAACGCTCGTAACAAATGGTTGACAGCCCGCGAGCAAGAACTCCTGCCGGCCAACTATTACCACCTGGTCTTCAGCGTGCCTCACAAGCTGGTTCCACTGATCTGGCAGAACAAGAAACTTCTCTTCAAGCTCCTGTTCAACGCTAGCGCCCAAACGCTGCTGGAGGTCGCGGCCGACCCGAAGCGTCTCGGCGCGGAGATCGGCTTTCTGAGCGTCTTGCACACCTGGGGGCAGACGCTGCAACCACACCCCCACATCCACTGCGTCGTGCCGGGCGGGGGATTATCGCCGGATCATGGCAAGTGGATTCGGGCGCCAGATCGCTTCTTCCTGCCTGTTAAGGTGTTGAGCCGCGTATTTCGCGGCAAGTTCGTGGACGGCCTGAAGCGCGCTTTCCGCCAGGGCAAGCTTGTATTCTTTGGACCTTGCCTGCCCCTGATGCAGGAGAAGGCATTCGCTGCCTTTCTGCGTACGCTATTCCGCGAGGAATGGGTGGTCTATGCCAAGAGACCTTTCAGCGGACCGGCATCCTGCTGCGTTATCTGGCTCGCTACACCCATCGCGTCGCGATCTCCAACCATCGGCTGGTAGAGATCACCGACACTCACGTGTCGTTTCGATGGAAGGATTATGCGCATCATAGCAAACGCCGCGTGATGACCCTCAGCCATGAGGAGTTTTTGCGCCGCTTTCTCCAGCACGTTCTGCCTCGCGGATTTCCCCGCATCCGTTACTTCGGCCTGCTCTCTAACCGGCGCCGCGCCGCACTGCTTCCTCTTTGCAGGACACTCTTA
The DNA here is from genome assembly GCA_964408515.1 of uncultured Acidobacteriaceae bacterium. Taxonomy (GTDB): domain Bacteria; phylum Acidobacteriota; class Terriglobia; order Terriglobales; family Acidobacteriaceae; genus CAYOZX01. The sequence goes on from CAYOZX010000429.1 coordinate 1,335, forward strand.
CTGGCGCCTCCGGAACCCGTCCTGTCAACGTCTACCGCAGCCCCGGTTCTGTGGAGGTGCCCTTGCTGCCAAGGCCCCATGCGCCTTGAGGAGCGATTCAGCGCAAACCGGGGCCCGAGTTGCCCGCTTGGCCGCCTTGACAGCTCATAGCAAGAGGCCACTTATGGCTCACCCCGCGTCGCTTCGGCGACGTGGCGCCAGAAGTGTCTTTACTCCCCAAAATCATCTGCTTCGCCGACCTTCGTGCTACGTCCGATTCGGTGATTCTGCTCGCCACAAAGACAGTAGGAGCATTCTCCCACTTGGCAAATCCAGTTTTCCCGGGCCCTCACCCAACGAATCAGCATTCAAAACCCATAGCTAGCGGCAGTCAGCCCGCCGCGCCAGCCGCTTCCTTCTCACGGCTCAATCCGAACCGGCCCGGCCCCGAGGCTGATCTTTTCGCAGCGGCCGAATCCTGCCGGGCCGCTTCCGATTGAGTTCTAACGTGATCCGCTCGGAGTGGGGCCAGACCCATGTCAGAGAGGGGAATTCTCTGGCTCTTTGCTAGTGCGAAGGGGATTTCTCGCCAGATATCGTCAAC
>CAYOZX010000430.1:0-1914 GCA_964408515.1 uncultured Acidobacteriaceae bacterium
ACATCACATTGATGGCAAAGGTCGCGCCCATGGTCTGGGTCAGATTCGCGGGTTCGAAAGCAAAGCTGGCCGCCTGAGCCGCAGCCGGAGCTTGCGCCGGAGCCGCAGGAGCGCCGGGGACAGGCGCGGGGCCTTCAGGGGCCGGTGTGGGCGCGGGCGCGGCCGCGCGGCGCAGTTCAATGGCCGCGGCCGTGCCCACTTCCAGCGCTTTTTCGTTCAGATCGCTGTACTCGCGTCCGCGCACGATGTGCGGGATCAGGGCAAACACAATCTCGTTTTCCTTGTGCTCGACATTGCTCTGCGAGAACAGATAACGCAGCAGCGGTATCTGCGCCAGCCCGGGAATACCGCTCAGCGAGCGGATGTCCTGGTCTTCCAGCATTCCGCCCAGCAGGTTGACCTCGCCTTCCTTCAGCCGGATTTCATGTTCAATCTTTCTCTGGCCGATAATGGGCTGGCTGATGCCGCCAATGTTCGATTGCCCGGTCACGGAGGAAATGTCCATCAACACCTTGAGCGTCACTTCCCGTCCCGCATGCACCCGGGGAGTGATGTCGATGTTTACGCCCACGTCCGTGTACTGAAACTGGGTGTTCACCAGCGGATTGATGCCCACGCCGCCGATGCCGGGCTGAAATGATCCGGTCGCGATGGGAATGCGGTCGCCGATCTTAAGCGACGCTTTTTGCCCATCGACGGCGCGAATCTGTGGATTCTGGATGATCTTGGTGCGGCTGTCGCTGAACAGAGCCGTCGCCGTCGCGGGTGGGATGGTGACCGTGAAGTCGGTCGCGTTCAGATTCCCCAGACGGTTCAGGTTGATCTGATTCGCCGTTCCCGAGGTCGAGGAGGTTGTAGACGTGGACGTGCTGCTGGTGCTGCTGATGTTGTTCTGCAACGCCACAGTGGCGCTGGTCGGGGGACTGATCCCCAGAGTGCGGGTCTTGTCGCGGCTCACCTGCATGACCGCCACTTCGACGATCACTTCCGGCCGCGCTTTATCCAGGTCTTGGACCAGTTTTTCCGCCAGCGCGATCTGGTCCGGCGTTCCCCGCACCACCATGGCGCCCTGCGACGGCAACGGCTGAATGCGCGAAATTTCCAGGATTTGCCGCATGGCGTTGACCATGTCCTGCAGCTCCGTGGGCTGGGACAGGTTCGCCAGGTAAAACGTCCGTATCACGCTCTGCTCGATCTCTTTGCGCTTGGCGGGATTGTCCGCGGCCACAAAAATCGTGTTGGGCGTCACCGGACGCCAGAACGTCTTCGATTCCAGGGCGACGATCTCCAGAGCATCCTGCAGCGTGACTCCGTTCAGCTCGATCTTGACCCGTCGCGAAGTGTAGTCGGGATCGAACAGCACGTTGATGCCTGCCAGCTTACCCACAGTCTCGTAAATCACCTTCGTGTCTTCGGTCAGCTTGAGCGTAATCGGAATGTTCGAGATCGCGGCCAGTTCGACCGGGCCCTGGGCTTCCTGGAGGCGCTTCTGCAAACCCGTGGCCGGACCCGCTTCCGGGCGTTTCCCCGGCGCGCTGGCCGCGTCGATCATCTTCTGCGTGCGCCGGATCTCCTGCTGAGCAATGAAGCTGCCGGCGTCGATGGCCGCAGCCTTCTGGAACTCGGCCAGGGCCTCCTCCAGCTTGCCTGCGTCCCGCATGAGCTGACCGCGATGCACATGCGAGGCGGCCGCCAGGAAGCGGGTGCGTTCATACGATGATCGGTAGGCCAGATCCCTGGGCTTCTGCTCGTAGGCCTGCCGGTAGGCGTCAAAGGCAGCCTCGTAGTCCTGCCTGGCCTCCGCGTCTTTCCCCTTGCTGTACAGCGACTTAGCGCTTTCGGGCGCGGCCGGCAAAACTGCCGCGAAAACCAGCAGCACGATAGCTCCCGGGCGAATCAGGCGTGTCATGACCG
>CAYOZX010000431.1:0-1888 GCA_964408515.1 uncultured Acidobacteriaceae bacterium
CAGCCGTGCCGCATCCTGACCGAGGACTGTCGCGCCTTCGGGCGCCCGTGATGCCGGCCCTAGAATACCGGCGTCAGGTTGTGTTTCTTGGAATACATCTTCCGGTCCACGGCGCGCAGGACATCCTCGGCGTCCGAACCGGTCACGTATGGGGCCAGCGCCCAGCTGAACGAGATTTCATAACCGCGCTTGCTGGAAAGATTCCACTGATCCACTTCCCGCATCAGGCGCTGCACGGGTGCGTTCGCCTGCTCTTCTGCGGTGTCGGGCAGCATAACCAGAAATTCGTCGCCCGTCTGGCGGAACGCCACATCGGCGCCACGAAAGACGATCTTCAGAATCTTGGCAAACTCCACCAGCATCCGGTCGCCTTCGAGTGCGCCGAACTTCGAGCTGATGGCGTTGAGACCGTTCAGGTGAAGCGCCATGAAGGTCAGGCTGCTTCCCAGGCGGTTGGCCCGCGCCACCTCCCGGGGCAGCAGTTCGCCCATGGCGCGCCGGTTCAGGAGCTGGGTCAGCGGATCGATCAGGGACAGGCTTTCCAGGCGCTCATTCAGCACCAGCTCCCGGATCAGCGAGAGCCGCGTGGTGTTCAGCGCTTTTTTCTGAGCCAGGAGATAAATATTGAACAACAGGACCAGGGAAATCAGGCCGAAGAACAGTTGCGGCAGGTAGGAATGCTCCAGGCGGATCACCCGTTGCGCCCACATCATGTTGGGCAGCACCAGGGAGAGCACGCCCGCGGTCAGCACCACGATCACCAGCACTCCGATGGACCAGAGTTGCAAGTCCCGCCCCGAGAGGGCCTGAATCTGCTTCTGGATCTCCTCTGTGCGCTCCAGCATCGTAGGCTGAGCGATGTCCCGTTCCTCGCTGGCCGGCTGCATCGCCGTGCCGGTTGCCGCAACCATAGCTCTCCCGCCTCCCCAAACACCCGTACAGGCAATTTGTACCGTAAGCCTCCCACTCCCGCCCCCGAAAACACTGCTAGAACGGTTACGTTGGTAATGGTTGTGGAAGAAGCCAGGCTCATCTCAGCGGCGGAGCCAACGCGGACAGTCGCAAGCGATCCCTGGAGAAGTCCAGATCGGGAAGAAACGAGTCCGATTTGCGAGTCGAGACGCGCTACGGGTAGTCCACATTCGCCAGCACGTTGTATCCGCTTTCCTTGCGGAAGGTGATGTCCACCTTACGACCCACGGGAAGGGCGTTGCGCAGGTCGCCTTCGAACACCAGCATTTGCGAGGAGCCGGCCGAGTTGCTGGACAGCACGACCAGAGACTTGTTGGGCTGACCCACTCCCGCCTCGTAGAACTGCACGTTCTCGACTCTGCCCTGCTGGCGCAGGTGCCCGGCGGCGGTGGCTTTCGCCCGCGCGAGGCTCGGCTGACCGGCGTTCTCGCGGCGCTTGCGCAATTCCAGCAGCAAATTCAACAGCAGGATGCCCGACATGGCCAGCAGGATCAGCGACATGAACAGGCCGTCGACCGTGGTGACCGAACCGGAGAGGATGATCCAGACAATGCCCAGCAGAGGAACCAGCGCCAGCACAAGAGAGATCAGCAGCATCATGATTGCGTTCGGAACTGCCTCCTACAGGCTGGTTTGACTGCTGTACAGAGTAGCAAAAATCCGCCTGGGCTTCACCTGCGGCGGCCCCGGTACGCGGTGTCGCTGGTTCCCCTGCGTCCTGTGCGGCGCCTTGGCGCCCTTCGTGGTCAAGGGTGCTTTTCAGGCGACAAACAAAATCTTGGACTGCCCAGAGTGCAAAGAGCGCAAAGATCGCGCCAAGAACGCAGAGAAAATGCCGCGAGCCAACAGTGCCGGAAGATGAGAACTATGCGCAGGTGTCGCGCCAGTCGGCGATCTCGCGCAGACCTTCGGCGCG
>CAYOZX010000432.1:0-1876 GCA_964408515.1 uncultured Acidobacteriaceae bacterium
ATAGACCCAAGCTCCGGCACCTCGTAGGATAAGGATGGGATTCGCCAGGATCCGCAGGCGAGACTATGCCTAAAGCGCTGGGACAAAGCATCGGTGGCTACGAAATCCTTGAACTGCTCGACAGCTCCAGGGAGAGCGTAACCTACAAAGTTCGCAACACATTCTTACAACGTCTGGAAGTGCTGCGAGTGCTGCCCAGATCCCTACAGGACGACCAAGAACTGGTCACCCGCTTCTTGCGCGAGGCGAAAGTTCACTCGCGGATGAGTCATCCGAACATCGCCGCATTTTATCACGCGGCTCAAGTAGACGGCCAGTTGATCATGACCTCCGAGCTGGTGGAAGGAACCACCCTGGCATTCCGGCGCGAGTCGGGCGCACTCCCGCGGGCCGAAGCGCTGGCTTGCATAAAGCAGGTGCTCTCCGCCCTCGAATATGCGCACTCGTTTGGCGTAGTGCATAGGGACGTCACGCCAGCAAACGTTATTCTTCGACCTGACGGGGCCGTGAAGCTGGCGGGCTTCGGCCTGGCCAAAACGACGACTGATCCGCAGCTGACCAAGCCGGGAACCGTGCTCGGATCGCTAAACTATCTTTCGCCCGAACAGGTCAAGGGGCTGGCGGCAATCGACGCCCGCACCGACATTTACTCGGCTGGTGTGGTCTTGTACGAATTGCTCACGGGGCAAAGGCCGTTCCATCGCAAGAGCCAATTTGAAGTAATGTTGGCTCACGTAAGCGACTTGCCCGCCGCGCCCAGTATCGTGAATCCCGATGTGCCGGCCGAGCTGAGCGAGATCGTCCTGACCGCCATGGCGAAGGACCCGAACTCCCGCTTTCAGAGCGCGGCTGAATTCCAGCAGCGGCTTGATCGGGTGAGCAGCACGTCGGGCGCGGCGCCTTTCGTGCCCGCTGTGCAACCCGCAGCGCATTCCACCGGCAGCATGTTTCAGCAAAGCCTGCCCGCGTGGGACCACTTGCAGTTGGTAATCGCCGGAGGCGTTACGTTTCTGGTAGTGATACTAACGGTTCTAGCCATGCTTCAGCGAGGCTAGCCGGGCGCCATGGATTGTCCAATCGGGAAGACGATTGGTCCGTATCGGGTAATCGAAGAACTCGGCCGGGGCGGCATGGGCCAGGTCTACAAGGTTGAGCACACCGTCACACATCGCCTGGAGGCGATGAAGGTGCTGGAAGGCGGACGGCCGGAAGCCGCGGACCAGGCCGCCCGCTCGTTGCGGGAAATCCAGTTGCAGGCTAGCCTCGACCACCCAAACATCGCCGCCGTGCACAATGCGTTCTGGGAGGGGGAGGATCTTGTTCTGATCATGGAACTCATCGAAGGCTCCTCTCTGCGCAGCCTTCTCGAGCCAGGGCGGCTAGAGTTGCCGGCGGCCCTGGATTATTGCTGCCAGGCGCTCTCTGCCTTGAGTTACGCGCATTCCCAGGGCGTGATTCATCGCGACGTCTCGCCAGCCAACATGCTGGTCACCGCCGGAGGGGCACTCAAGCTCACTGATTTTGGACTCGCCCGGCGTCAGAAAGATCCGCGTCTCTCCGTGAGCGGCGCGCCCATGGGCTCGCTGTACTACATGGCGCCTGAGCAAGTTCGCGATTCGACACTGGCTAACGAACGTAGCGACCTGTATTCGTTGGGCGTTGTTCTTTACGAGCTCACTACTGGTAAGAGGCCATTCGGGGGCGAGAGCGCCTTCCAAATCATGGTGAACCAGGTCGAGAAACCGCCCCGCGCTCCTATCGAACTCGAGCCAAGCATACCGCAATCGCTGAATGGCGCCTTGCTGCGGTCGCTCGAGAAAGACCCGGTGAAGCGATTTTCGACCGCCGACGAGTTTCGCCAGGTGCTCGTGCAAAT
>CAYOZX010000433.1:0-1857 GCA_964408515.1 uncultured Acidobacteriaceae bacterium
AACCGGAGACTACTTCCGCAGCAAGCTGGAGGGTCTTAAGGCCAAACACGGCTGTGTGCGGGAAGTGCGCGGCATGGGGCTGATGCTGGGCCTTAACCTCGATTCGGCCGATACCGCCAAGGCGGCGGTGGCCCAGTTACTGGACCGCGGCATTCTGATCAACCGGACCCAGGATACAGTTTTGCGCTTCCTGCCTCCCTACATCATTCAGCGCGGGCACGTGGATCTAGTGGTCCGGGCGCTGGATGCTGCTTTCACGGGCGCAAAACCCAAGGCGAATTCCCGACCCAAGTTGTCGTTGCTAACAGGTTCGAAGTTCACATCTTCCAAGTTCACACCAAGGAGACCATCACGTTGAGCAGCCAGCCGTTTTCCACCGCGCAGGTCGTCAATCCCCCGGCGACGACCACGTTTCCGGGCCGGGACCTGGTGTCGATTCGCGATCTCAGCCCGATCGAGGTCGAAACCATCTTCCATCTCGCCGGACTGATGAAGGCTCGTCCCTCGAATTTCCGCTCGGCGCTCGGGGGCAAGCAGATGGTGATGTTTTTCGAGAAGCAGTCTCTGCGCACTCGCCTCACTTTTGAGGCCGGGATGACCAGCATGGGGGGTCACGCGATGTTCGTCGACCAGACCGCCGGCCGTCTGGACGCACGCGAGAAACTCAGCGACATCGCCCACAATCTGGAGCGCTGGGTGGACGCCGTGGTCCTGCGCACCTACGCGCACTCGACGGTGGAGGGCATGGCCGAGCATGCCTGCGTGCCGGTGATCAATGCCTTGAGCGACCTGGAGCATCCCTGCCAGGCTCTGGCCGACTATTTCACGCTGCAGGAGAGGTTTGGCGACGTCAGGAAGATATGTCTTGCTTATGTCGGCGACGGCAACAATGTCGCGAACTCGCTGCTGCTGACCGCGGCCACCCTGGGGTCCAGGATTCGCATCGCCACGCCCAAGGACTACGGGCCCAACCCGCAAGTCCTCGCTGATGCGCGCGAAATCGCGAGCCAGACCGGAGGCCAGATTGAAATGCTCGTGGATCCGCGCCAGGCCGTGGCCGGAGCCGATGCGGTCTATACTGATGCCTGGACGAGCATGGGTCATGAGCACGAGGAGCAGGAGCGCAACCGGATTTTCCCGCCCTACCAGGTGAACACTGAACTCGTGGCCGGCGCTTCGCCGCACGCGGTCTTCATGCACTGCCTCCCGGCCCACCGCGGCCTGGAGATCACCGACGAAGTGATCGACTCTGACCGTTCTGTGGTGTTCGATCAGGCGGAAAACCGCCTGCACGTGCAGAAGGCGATCCTGCTCTTACTGCTGGGCGGCAAGGCGGGCCGCTCGATGGCGAGGAACGCTCATGCCTGAAAAAGTTGTACTTGCTTACTCTGGCGGACTGGACACGTCCATCATCATTCCCTGGCTGAAGGAAAACTACGCCTGCGAGGTGATCGCGATGGTGGCCGACGTAGGCCAGGGCGATGACCTGGAAGCGGTGGTGGAGAAGGCCTACAAGACCGGCGCCAGCAAGGTGGTGGTGGAAGACCTGCGCGAAGAGTTCCTCGCCGAGTATGTGTTTCCCGCGCTTCAGGCCGGAGCGGTGTACGAGCATAAGTATCTGCTGGGGACCTCTCTGGCCCGCCCGGTGATCGCCAAGCACCAGGTGGAAGTGGCGGTGCGCGAGAATGCATCCGCGGTGGCGCACGGCTGCACCGGCAAAGGGAACGATCAGGTGCGCTTCGAGCTTGCCTACCAGGCCCTTGCGCCGGAGCTTAAGGTGATTGCTCCCTGGCGGGAATGGACGCTGAAATCGCGCGAAGATTGCCTCGACTATGCCGAGAAGCACGGCATTCCGGT
>CAYOZX010000434.1:0-1855 GCA_964408515.1 uncultured Acidobacteriaceae bacterium
GCCAGTCCGGCTGCAAATCCACGAACAAGGGATTGCCTTGCGTGCTGAGAAAGGAAATCAGAAACTGGCTCAGCGCGCGGGCCAGAAATGCGCCGGCGCCGGCGCCGATCGCTGCGAGAAGCAAACTCTCGGCCAGCAACTGGCGAATGAGCCGGCCGCGCGAAGCTCCCATGGCCAGGCGCACGGCGATTTCACGCTCCCGGGAAGTGGCGCGCGCCAGCATCAGGTTGGCAAGGTTGGCGCACGCGATCAGCAGGACCAAACCGGCGATCCCCAGCAGCAGCCACAGCGGAGCTTCAAAATCCTCACGCAGCGAGGAAACGCCGGTGCCGCCCGGAAAAGCGGCCAGCCGGTACGCCCGATAGTGCTTCACGGCTTCAGCGTTATATCGAGGCGGCAGTGTTGCCTCCCACAAACTGGGAGAGAGCGCGTTGAATTGCGCCGAAGCCTGCTTCACAGACCAGCCCGGTTTCAACCGGCCCATCACCGCCAGCCACCAGACGTGGCGCGTGTCCAGCCGGGTGCCCTCGCCGTGGATGATTTTTTCGGAGCAGATAGGCACGGCTACATCGAAGTTGTGGCCGACTTCAAGGCCGAAAAAGGAAGCAGGAGTAACTCCGATCACTTCGAACGGATGGCCTTCGAGTGTGATCTTGCGGCCCAGGGCTGAAGCCTGCCCGCCGAATTCACTTTGCCAGAACGAGTAGCTCAACACTGCGCCCGCCGTTCCACAGCCGCGGCGGTCATCGGCTGCAGCGAAAACGCGGCCGAGCGCAGGCCGCACGCCGAGCACATTGAAAAATTCGCCGCTCACCCAAAGCCCTTGCGCGTATCGCGCCTGGCCGCCTCTTGCCAGGTTGAATGTTTCATCGCTCCAGGCGAGCATACCCGAAAAAGCCTGCTGGTGATCGCGAAGCCACTCCCACTGCGGATTGGTGATTTCAGAGTGGCGGCTGGTGAAAGACCCCGACATCCAATTGCGGTCAGCGATCTTGACTTCAGCGAGTTCCTGCGGGTTCCTCACCGGAATAGTACGCAGACGGACCGCGTCCAGCAATTGAAAAATCGCCGTATTGGCGCCGATGCCCAAGGCCAGAGACAGTGTGGCGACTATGGAAAATGCGGGATTAAGACGCAGTAACCGCGCGCCGTAGCGCAGGTCCTGTAAGAGTGTTGCGATGAAAGAGGAGGCGTTCATGTACTTCTCCCGGCCGGTCCATCCGGTTCGACGATGGACGGGCTCTTCCGTTAGCTCAACGCTTTCCGAATCCTACGCTGCTGATGCAGATCACGCTGGCGGCAGTCCGGTCGAACTTGAAGCGTACCAGTTTCAGATTCTCGAAGTCGAACGGCTTGACGCCTTGAAACGCTCCCAGCGGCGCGCGCACCGTTTGGAATACCGGTTCCCAATCCTTCTCGTAAGCCTGGCTCTCGATCGGATCGAGCTTCGTAAATTTTTCTTTGAGCGGCGGCGGGATGGCGGCGAAACGGCTTGCGGGCGCTGCGGCAGTTGAACCATCTGGCGCTACCAGTTCGATAGTGAAGTCCGGTGATTCGCGCTCTTTGCTGGAATCTTCCGGCTTTTTTTCCTCGTCCTTGTTCTTCCCAGGCACGGGAGCATCTTCATCGAGCGCCGCGACCGACAGCTCGAGTGTTGATCCGGCCGTCAGTTGCCACTTCGCCGCGGATCCATCGGGCAATGTGATGGTGTAGACCGGTGTAGCCGCGCCTTTAGTGCGATTCCATCCAAGAAACACGCCATTATAATCGCGGTCCCCCTGCCGCCAGGGAATGCGGCCCTCGCGCCACACCGATAGATTCTGGCCCAGCATGCTGCCGCCCGGCGCGGTGGCGG
>CAYOZX010000435.1:0-1836 GCA_964408515.1 uncultured Acidobacteriaceae bacterium
CGAACCACCCATCCGCCCGCGGTAAGGGACCGGTTGCGCCGAAATGGCAGCACAGCATGGGCGTATCGAAGGCGCAAATCCACTTTGGGAAGCTAGCTACTTTCGTGCAGCAGATGAGTCTTTCCCTCCAATTATTCTCTGCTCGATAATCGGCTTTCGGAACGTTTGCAGCGAATGAATTGACGGCGTCCCATGAAAAACCGCGACGGACGCACAGCGGACAGCGAAGCCCCTCAGGGAGAACCTGGCGTGGGCGAGTTGCAAGCCACCCTCGCCTCCCATCTGCCGGATCGCGATCCCCGGCTGGCGCGCCAGTGCCGTAAGCTCACCTCCGCCAGCGCCGCCTTGTCGGTGGCAACTGGCGCAGCAGGCCTGGTCGGGTGGAAGCTGCAAATTTACGCCCTTACCACCTGGGGAGCCGAGCCGGTCACCATGAAGGCGAATACGGCTCTGTGCTTCGTCTTGCTGGGCGCTTCGCTGTGGCTGCTGCGCGAAAAGGAAAACCAGCCCTTGCGCCCAGCAATCAGAGCCGCCGCCGCTTTCCCCACAATTGTGGCTGGAACCGTGGGCCTGCTCAGCCTGATCGAGACCATTTTCGCTCGCAACTTTGGCATCGACGAGTTGCTGGTAGTAGCGCCAACGAGGCCTGTGGCGGACGCTCCCGGGCCGGGCCTGATGTCCCCGATTACCGCCAGCTGCTTCGGGCTGCTTACCCTTGCCCTGCTGGGCATCGACTGGAAGACGCGACGGGGCCGTTGGCCCGCGCAGTATTTTTCATTGATCTCCGGTTTGGCGGCCACCTCCGCTCTACTCGGTTTCGCGTTTGACCCTCACTTCTACGCCGGCAAAAAGTCGCTGGCGCTGCCCACTACCGTCGCCATGCTCGCGCTGGCGCTGGGCGTGGCCACCGCGCGCCCTGAACGCGGCCTGGGATCCCTGCTCAGCCGCCGCGACCTTTCGGGCAGCCTGGCCCGGCGGCTGCTGCCGGCCGCTCTGATCCCCGCAGTGGTGGGCTGGATACGCTGGCGGATCACGGCGGCGGGAATCTATTCCGACTGGGACGTCGTGGTCCTGGCCAGCCTGACCACTCTATTGTTGCTGGCGGGGGTGGTGGCCTGGGGAGCCGCGGCTGTGGAACGGAGCGAAAGGCAGCGCCGAAGAATCGAGCAGGCGCTTGGCGTTGGCAAAGACCAGATGGACCGGCTGCTCGACCGGCTCGAAGAGGCGCCCAGCGAGGCAGCCTTGCGGCGGCCGGCATCGGCCGCCTTTGCCCTGGCGGTGTTCCTGACCGGATTGCTCGGCTGGTTTTCTCTGCGCAACGTGCAGCTGGCCGCGCGGGAGGCCGATTGGGTTGCGCACACTCATGAAGTGATGACCACGCAGGAATCAACGCTCCGCCATCTTGACGATGTGCTGGCCAGCGAGCGTGGATTTTCGGTCACCAGCCACAAGTCTTTTCTGGAGGCGAGCAGGGTGGCCCGGCCCGCGCTGGCGCGCGATCTAAAAGCGTTGCGCAAACTGATCGCGGACAACTCCAGTGAGAACCAGAGATTGGATGTCGTGGAGGGGCTGAGCAACGACGTGATCGGCCTCTGCCACGATATGGTTTCGCGGCGTCAGAGCCTGGGCAAGGGGCCCACCTCGGAGGAGCTTGAACAATCGCGGCAGCTGATGGACGAAGTGCGGGGGCGGGTGGAGGACATGGATGCCGAGGAACGGCGGCTTCTGGACCAGGCCGGCCAGGCGCCGCATCGGCCGGGGCCAATCAACGCCTTCCCTTTACACCCCGGCGCCATGTCCGGGGCGGTTCACCCGGTGCGCGCCGGGGCTGACCGG
>CAYOZX010000436.1:0-1828 GCA_964408515.1 uncultured Acidobacteriaceae bacterium
CCGGATTTTCGCAGCAGGCTTTCCATTTCGTCGCGGGCCAGGGACTTGGGCAACACCTTCCACTGCTTCGGCGAAGCAAGATTCAGGGTCGGGTCCCGGTCCACAAGTTTGTCGAGCAGGAGATAGCGGTACAGATGGCGTAATGTGGAGAGCTTTCGTCCCACGGAGCGTGCGTCCACGCAGTTGCTGAACAACTGCTGCATGAATCCGCGCACGTCATCGCATCGGGCGGTGAGGAGGCTGCGTTTGCGCCTGCCGAGGAACTCCCTGAACTGCGCAATATCCGAGCTGTAGGCCTCCACGGTGAGCGACGCCAGACCTTTCTCGATTTTCAGGTAGTCGAGAAAGCGGAGAAGAACACGGGAGTCGGCGTCCGAAGCCACACCGCCAGTATGGTAGGCACATGAGTTGGGTGGAAAGTGATGAACAAGATGCGGGGGTGGCAGTGAGCCCTTGAGAAACCCAAGACGCAGTGGCGCTGGGACTGCGGGGTTGATTCAACGACTCAATCGATACATCTGTTAATGACGCAATTCCCCCAGGATCTGCTCTGCGGACAGCGCTCCTTCCGGGGTCTCCTCGTGCTTGAAATAGGCGAATACATTGCGGCCCTGGCTGACATGCTCGCGGATGCGATCCACCATGGCACGGCGCTCATCGCTGGTATAGCTGGGCTTGCGGTAACGGTAGTAGCAGAAGTCCGCGGTCACGACGTCCGGCGTGGTGCGCTCCTCGGTTTCAGCCACGCACAGGGCGCGGCCGGCGGCCTTGAGCAGATCGTAGATTCCGTCTGCGAACCAGGAGGGATGGCGAAATTCGAAGGCCGCCTGCGCACCGCGCGGCAGGGTGGCGAGAAATTCCTGCAACAACGCCGCGTCAGCCTTAAGGTTGGGCGGCAGCTGGAACAACACCGGGCCCAGTTTCCCGGCCCGGGCCAGCGGTTCGATGGTGCTCAGAAAGCGCGGCACAAAATCTTCCGTCGCCCTGAGCCTCTTGATGTGGGTGATGACCTGGTGCGCCTTGATCCCGAAGCGGAAGCCCGCTGGCGTGTCCACAATCCACTTCTGGACCGTGGCTTCCTTCACCAATTGGCGGAAGGTGAAATTCACCTCCACTGTATTGAGCCGGGTGGCGTAGTGCGGCAGGAAGTTCTTCTGCGCAAGCTTGGCGGGATAGAAGTCTGGCTTCCAGCTTGCGTAAGCCCATCCGGATGTGCCGGCGTAGAGTTGTGCCATGCGAGTATGGGAACGCTTGCCCAGTAAATCGACGGATTATAGCTTGCCGCCTTTCCGGTTTGCAGCCCGGGTGCGGACACGCGCGGCGGTTCGCCGCGCTCTCCCCGGAGGAGCCTCCGCCTGGGCCGATATTTCCAGCTTTGTGTATGCCCGCTCCTCTGGCTGCGGTTCAACCGCGGGCAACTGTTGCTTGAGCTTAAGGGCCGGTTCGAACAGGTCGCCCATCCTGTCTACCCGCTTCAGGACCTGATCGGCCTGGAAGACCAGCAAGCTCGCGTCCTTCTTCCGCATCAGTTGCTCGACTTCCTCCCACTTTACGGGCGTGGACACCGTGGGATGCTCGCGCGCCCGCAGCGAATACACCGCGATGGTCGTCTTGTGCTCGTCATTCTGGCTCCAGTCCACCAGCACTTTCCCCTTGCGCAGTTCCTTCTTCATGTCGGACACCACCAGCTCGCGATGCTGGTCTTCCAGCAATCGGGCCAGGGCGTGAGCAAACGGCTTGGTGGCCTCGTAGCTGGTGGGCGTATTCAGCGGCACGTAAATCTGCAGCCCCTTCGAGCCTGACGTCTTGGGAAAGCTCTTCAACCGGA
>CAYOZX010000437.1:0-1821 GCA_964408515.1 uncultured Acidobacteriaceae bacterium
CGCGTTGGAGGCCAGATTCGCTTCAACCAGATGAATGTCTTGACCAACGCCTTCCAGGATGGTTTCCTTATTCCGTTTGGAATTAGCGGCGATACGACTGCGGATCTGCTGATGGGCCAGATCGGACTCGGCATTCATGATCAGACCTTCGCCGGAGCTACCACCGGTCGTCGCTGGAAGCTCTACCGTCCGTTCGTCGACGATGAATGGCGCGTAACCAATAACCTCACTCTGAGCCTCGGACTGGCGTGGGCTCTGGTAACGCCGACCACGGAAGCGCAGAATCGCCAGGCAAACTTCGACCTCGCCTCCGGCATGCTGCTCGTTGCAGGATCGAGCCCGGCGGTGAGCGGTTGCGCCATTTGCCTCCACACCAACGCGACGGTGGGCGTGCGGCTTGACAAGTCTGCTCTCGAACCTCGCATCGGCTTGGCCTGGAAGCCGTTCGGCAGCCAGAACACCGCCGTCCGCGCCGGCTACGCCATTTACCACGATTCTTCCTGGAACCTGGGTGGCCAGGGACTGTGGGAGAACCCGCCGTATCTGGCGGAATCAGATAATTTCGCCGGCGTTCCCAACTGCCCCTTCGGTAACACCACCATCAACTGCGGGATCGAGCGTGTTTTCCTGGCGGCGAATCTGCAGCCGCTTTCGGCGCCTCCCAACCCCGCCACCTTCCCGGGTACGGTCTACTCGCAGAACCTGGACTTCAAGCAGGGCGTCATTCAGCAGTTCAACCTGAACATCGAACACCAGCTCCCGGGGAATGTCGTCCTGACGGCCGGATATGCGGGCTCGCGCAGCGCGCACATCCTGGTCAACGGCATGAACCTCAATATCCATTCTCCGGACGCCTGTCCCGGAGGCGCCAACCCAGTCCCCGGCTACTCCTTCGGTTGCGGCTACTCCCAACCGGTGTCTCCTTTTGGGTTTATCTCTAACGTCAACGACGTTGGCAGCGCGCGCTACGACTCGTTGCAGGTCAAGGCCGAAACCAAGAGCGCGCGGCACGGTCTCTATGCTTTGCTCGGCTACACCTATTCCCGCACCTTCGACTCCGGATTTCCCGACGGCTTGGGTACTCCTCCGGGCGCGACCTACTGGCCCTTTCCCGGAACTCAGCGGTCTGCATGGGGTCCTTCCCAGCCCAACCTCAACCGCCAGTTCACGGCCAGCAACCGCTATTGATTGCCCTTGGGCAAAAGCAAGCAGTTCGGCAGCAACTGGAGCGGTCCGGCTAACGCCATCCTGGGTAATTGGGAGCTGGCGGTCATCGAGAAGGCCACTTCCGGCTTCCCTCTTTATGTGACCGACGCCAATGGTTCCGGATCGGGCTTCCTGTTCAACGGCGCTTTCAGCCTGAACCGGCCTAACCAGGTCGGTGATCCCAACAAGGCGGGTCAGGTGGCTGCCAATCCAACCTGCCAAGCGCCTTCTGAAGTTCATACCCTCTCGGAGTGGTTCAATCCTTGCGCTTTTGTGTCCGCCCCTGCTGGCGAGCTGGGCATCGGGGCTCGCGCCCCGTTGTACGGGCCGCGTTTCGTGAACACGGACTTCTCAGTCATCAAGCATCTCCCCCTGCGCGAGGCTGTGCAGCTTGACTTCCGGGCGGAGTTCTTTAATCTCTTGAATCACCCGCAGTTCGGGATGACTGGAAATCCCGCGACTGGCATGCAGGACCTGTCTGCGCCTTCGAGCTTCGCGAAGGTGAACCAGACAGTGCACGATCCGCGCGTGATTCAGTTTGCCCTCAAGCTCCGCTTCTAGCGAGGTTGTGGGTGGGTTGTTGTGTTTTCATGAACTGGCTGTGCCCTGGGGCCC
>CAYOZX010000438.1:0-1780 GCA_964408515.1 uncultured Acidobacteriaceae bacterium
CTGGACGAGCGCGGCTCCGGGAAATCGCAAAAGCTGGAGGAGCGGTCGCAATACACCATCGAGAACATGGTGGAAGACGTGGAGGCAGTGCGGAAGGCGCTGAACCTGGGCAAGATCAATCTGCTGGGGCATTCCTATGGAGGAGCGCTGGTGCAGGCGTATGCGCTCAAGTACCAGCAGAATCTTTCGCACCTGATTTTGGGCAGCACGTGGTCAAGCAGCGTGGCGATGAACGAAGTCTTTGTGCGCATGAAAGAGAAAATGACGCCCGAGCTGCGGGAGCGTATCGACAAACTCGAAGCTGCCGGATTATTCGGCAAAGGCAAGCCGTACGAGCAAAATCGCTATTCGGCGGACTACATGATTGCCGCGTGGGGCGAGGGGTATTTTCCTTATGTGTACGCGGGACGGCCGGACCCAAACTATGACCCGGTGGCCAACGGCGTCATGGCCTGGGACCTGTACCGCGAGATGTGGGGAGAACACGGCGAGTTTGTGATCGACGGCAACCTGAAGTCGGTGGAGTACACCGACCGGCTGAGTTCGATCAAGGTGCCGACGCTGATTCTGGTGGGTGATCACGATGAGTGCGATCCGTCGCTGTCGAAGGTGATGCAGTCGAAGATCGCGGGATCGAAACTGGTCATCTTTCCAAAATCTGGACATATGACATTTGTGGATCAGACAAGCATGTTCGTGACGGCGGTAGATGGGTTTTTGCACGGAGCGAGATAAGAACGAATGAAGTTTGGATCGAAGGGTTGGGAGGTAGGAGTGTGGTTCGTGCTGTGCCTTGGCACAGCGCTGAATGGGTTCGGCCAGACGCCGGCGGCGCCCGACCCCGCCAAGCTTGCAATCGATACGGCCTCGCTTCCCCTAGCTGCTCCTGGCCGCGAGTACCGCTTTGCGCTGCACACTACGGGCGGAATCCCGCCCATGCGGTGGGAGTTGCTGCAGGGCCAGTTGCCGGATGGAATCACACTCAGTCCGGATGGGGTGCTGCTGGGAACCCCGAAGGCTCCGGGATCGGCGCGTTTTACGGTCGGCGTGACGGATGCAAGCCGACCTCCGCAGTCCGCGATCCGCGAACTTACATTTCAGGTCAACCAGCCACTGACCCTGGAATGGCGGTCGTACGCGCAAGTGAATGGCAAGAACATCGCGGGCTCGGTGGCGGTGAGCAATGGGACGGAGGCTGATTTCGATTTCACCCTGATTGCCGTGGGCGTCGATGAAACGGGAAAGGCCTTCACACTCGGATATCAACACTTCCCGCTCAAGCGGGGAATGACTTCGTTCGAGATTCCCTTCGGGCAGCCGGTTCCACGAGGAAAATATGTCGTCCATGTCGATGCGGTCGGCGAAGTTCCCGCCAAAAAAGAGATCTATCGCAGCCGCCTGCAGACGAAGGAATCGCTCGCGGTCACGGTCGGGCCGTAATCATCCAGGGCTCCAGGCGGCGGCGGTCCCAGCGGGACAAGTCCAGCCGTACCATTGATTTGCCTGTGATATCCTGACACCTTAAGAGCATCGTACGGGACTGGTGTGCGCACCGGTACTTGTGCGGTTTGGCGCGTTTTCATCGTGGAACTTTTACTCAATCTTCTGTGGCTCCTGCTGGGGCTGCCTGCGATATGGCTGTGGAGGCAGGCGCGGCAGGGCCAACCTGGGTTCAACGCATGGCGCGGCCTCCTGATGCTGGCCTGCGTTCTGATCCTGTTGTTCCCGATTGTTTAAGCCAGCGACGATCTGCAAGCTATACGGACCTAGGGCAAAGAAA
>CAYOZX010000439.1:0-1779 GCA_964408515.1 uncultured Acidobacteriaceae bacterium
TCTGCAGCCCCGCATCCGGGGCGATCATGCCGGATATGTTAACGCCCAATCAGATGACGCCCTGCGCGGCAAGCGCTTCGATCCGGGCAGGATCCAGGCCGAGCAGCGAACTGTAAATGTCCTGGTTGTGCTCTCCGGTCTCTGGCGCGGGTGCCAGTTTTTCCAGCGCCGTGCGGCTCAGGATCACCGGCTGGCCGACCACGGAGATCTGGCCCAGTTTGGCGTGCTCGATGGGCTGGCTCATGCGCAGGTGTTCCACCTGCGGATCGGCGAAGGCCTGGTCCATGCTGAGGATGGGGCCGCACGGCACACCTTCGCGGTTCATCCGGGCGATCCATTCCTCGGTGGTCCGGGCGCGGGTGCGCTCCGCGATTGCGGCGTTCAGCGCCGGACGATTGCGGGCACGCAGCGGCACCGTCAGGAAGCGCTCGTCCGTCACGAGTTCGGGCACCTCGAGCACCTTGCACAGCCGCGCAAAGATATCGTTGCCCATGGCGGCAATATTCATGTAGCCATCCTGCGTGGGGAACACGCCGGTCGGGCTGCTGGTCGGGTGATCGTTGCCGCTCTGGCCCGGCACCTCGCCGTTCATCAGCCAGCGCATGGCCTGGAAGTCCATCATCCAGAGCTGCGATTGCAGCAGCGAGGTCTGCACCCACTGCCCTTCGCCGGACGCTTCCCGCTCCAGCAAGGCGACCATCAGGCCGATTGCGCAGAACAGGCCTGCGGTCAGGTCTGCAACCGGAATGCCCGCCCGCATCGGTCCGCGCCCGGGCTCGCCGGTGACGGACATCATGCCGGAGATGCCTTGCGCGATCTGGTCCAGGCCCGGACGGTCGTGGTAAGGACCATCCTGGCCAAAGCCCGAAACGCTGCCATAGACGATGCGCGGATTGATCTTGCGCAGCGACTCATAGTCGATGCCCAGCTTGAACTTCACCGCCGGCCGGTAGTTCTCCACCACCACATCTGCCTTGCGCACCAGGTCCAGGAACAGTGCGCGTCCTTCCGGATGCTTGAGGTTGAGCGTGATGCTCCGCTTGTTGCGATGGGTGTTCTGGTAGTCGGCGAACTGCGCCGAGCCGCCCGGCTTGTCATCGGGCGCCTGGCCCGGCTCTTCGATCTTGATGACCGTCGCGCCCCAGTCGGCGAACTGACGTACGGCGGCCGGACCGGAACGCACACGCGTCAGGTCAAGTACGGTGAATCGGGAAAGCGGACCACGTCCCACAATTGTCTCCAGTCTTTTAGTCACACCCCACATACAAGTGGGATGTTGGACATCCTATATTTAAAAGACGGGCGGATCAACCCAGGGGTAAACCCGTTCGTAACCCCTGATAATGCGCCCCCCCCTCCAGGAGGCTGCTGGAGATCGGTACACCGCTCTTTATCCGGAACCGCCGCGGCGTCGCGCTGACCGAAGCCGGACAAGCCTTCCTCGCCGAAGCCCAGCTCGTGCTCGCGGGGGCGGAACGGGCCAAGGAAGCCGCCCGCCGCATCGGCAGCTGAAGCGCAGTCCGCCCATCGCCAATCTCGCTATCGCCTACCGCGACAAGGCGCCCTCGATGGCCCTGAGCGACTGTATTTCGCTGACTCGGGAATGCGCGCACACCGAGACTGCGCAATGCAGCCCAGACCCGGGCAAACAGTAAGACGGACTTCGGACCGCATGCCGTTCCCCCGATCCCACTGCATCCGCTATTTCGCCGTGCGGAATACCAGGCCGGTTTCCTTGACTGGCCCTTCGGCCCTATGCAAAAGTCGCTGAAAACGAAC
>CAYOZX010000440.1:0-1778 GCA_964408515.1 uncultured Acidobacteriaceae bacterium
GGGCCGCGGGAGGAAGCTTACCGCGGGGTATTCGGGATGCAGGGCAGCGCTGGCCTGCTGGCGCTGATGGCCGTTCTTTTGAGCGTGGGCATCAGCATCTTTGCGGCGCGGGTCATTACCAATCCGCTGGAAGTTCTCACCGCTTCGAGCCGCGCCATCGCCCGGGGAGACTTCTCGCAGCGAGTCCAGCTGAAAAGCCGCACTGAAATCGGGGAGCTGGCCACTACTTTCAACACCATGTCCGAGGAACTCGAGCAATTCGTGCTCGACCTCAAACGCGCTGCGACGGAGAATCGCGAACTGTTCATGAGTTCCATTCAGATGCTGGCCGGCGCAGTCGACGAAAAAGACCCCTACACCCGTGGACACTCCGACCGCGTGACACGTTACTCGGTGCTGATCGGAAAAGAGATGGGCCATCCCGAGGAATTTATGGAAATTGTGCGCGTGTCCGCTCAGCTGCACGATGTGGGAAAGATCGGCATTGAGGATCGCATCCTCAAAAAGCCAGGCGCGTTGACGCCAGAAGAGTTCGAAATCATGAAGACCCACACCACCAAGGGAGCCAACATACTGCGCCCGGTGGCCCAACTGAAGGACATGCTTCCGGGCATTGAGCTGCACCATGAATCGCTTGACGGGCGCGGCTATCCCCGGGGCCTGCAGGCGGCGGAGATTCCCTTACTGCCGCGCATTATTGCGGTCGCCGACACCTTCGATGCCTTGACCACGAACCGTCCTTATCAGCAGGCCCACGATCCGGAAAGCGCTCTGCGCATCATCCACAACCTTTCCGGCAAGCGGCTGGACCCAAGCGCTGTCGCCGCCCTGACCGCAATCTACAAGCGGGGCGAAATTCAGATCCAGCAACCGAAAGTCTCAGTCCCCGATGCGCCCGTCGCGAAGCTGGCAGCTCAGCCTTCGGTCACGCCTTCATCTGCTCCCGAAGTTCGTGCAACGGTAGCTGCCGCGGAAGTCTCCGGGCGTTAGCGGGAGCAGCAATTGGCCATTGGCATTTGGCGAATTGCCAATCGCGAATTGCCGGTCCTCCAACTTGCCCACCACACCCGCGACGCAGCCAACGCCCCGCCCGCTATAATTGATCTCAGCATTCCAGACCCAGAAATTCCATGATTCAGACACTTTTTGGCAGCCTCGACGAAGAGCAGAAACCCAGTTTCCTTGATCGCATGAAGGAAGCGGTCACCCGCACCCGGGAGAATCTGAGTGAGCGCATCGAACAGGTAGTCTCTTTTGGCAAAGAAATCGACCGTGCCACACTGGACGATCTTGAAGCCACGCTCCTGGCGGCTGACCTGGGCACGACGACGACCCATGAAGTCCTGGAGAAGCTGCGCGAGAAAGCTGACCGCAAGCAGATCGGGAACCTGGACGAACTGAAGCGGCTACTCAAGGAAGAAATTCTCGCCATCCTGACCACCACCGATTGTCAACCCGTGACAAGAGTCGATGGAACACCTGAAGTAATTCTCGTAGTAGGCGTAAACGGCACGGGAAAGACAACCACGATTGGCAAGCTGGCTCAGGTCCTGCGCTCAGACGGCAAGACGGTTCTTTTGTGTGCGGCCGATACCTTTCGGGCCGCCGCCATCGAACAACTTGAGGTCTGGGGACAGCGCACCGGCACCGAAGTGATCCGCACCAAGACGGGCGGAGATCCGTCGGCCGTGCTTTACGATGCGCGACAGGCGGCATCCGCCCGCCCCACCGACTACGTTATTGGCCACCCCGAAGGCAGCTTGCCGCCGACGCTTCCG
>CAYOZX010000441.1:0-1745 GCA_964408515.1 uncultured Acidobacteriaceae bacterium
TGGCGCTGAGCGTGGAGGTGGCGGAGCTGGTGGAGATCTTCCAGTGGCAGACCGAGGAGGAATCGCGCGGGATCATGTCGACGGACGAGCGCGCGCACGTGGAGCAGGAGCTGGCGGATATCACCATTTACCTGACGCAGCTCGTAACGGCCCTTGGCGTGGATCTCGATGCGGCGGTGCGGGCGAAGATGGAGATAAATGCGAAGAAGTATCCAGCGCGGAGTACCGATCGATAAGCGCTTGTCGCATTCGCTGCACATTTGTAGGATGAATGCCGGGTTGATGAAATGACTATCTCATCATAAATAGTATGGATCAAGGCGGCGAAAGTCTGACTATTCACCGCACAATACGCGGTGAATAATTTGCCTTTGCGGTGATTCCTGCTCATAATCTCCGCATGGAACGCGGAGATTGGCTCTACATCTGGCAGGCCCCTGACTGGCCTGCCCTTCACTATGACCTGGCAACGCTGGCGTCGCCGCTGGCGGATGTCGCGCTTGCGCAAGGTCTCTTGCTTGGCCGGCTTGCAGATGTTGGCATGGCATTGCGCGACCAGGCCAGTCTTGCGGCGTTGACCGAGGACGTGGTCAAAACCAGTGAGATCGAGGGCGAGCGGCTGAATGTGGATTCGGTGCGTTCGTCCATCGCGCGGCGGCTGGGCGTGGACATCGGCGCGCTGGCCCCGGTGGATCGGCATGTGGAAGGCGTCGTCGAGATGGTGCTCGACGCAACGGCCCGCTGCGATGCCCCAATGACCGCGGAGCGGCTGTTTGGCTGGCACGCGGCGCTGTTTCCCACCGGCTACAGCGGTATGTCGAAACTTCGTGTGGCTGCCTGGCGAGACGACACGAAGGGCGCCATGCAGGTGGTCTCTGGCCCGTATGGCCGACAGACAGTCCACTTTGAAGCGCCGCCTGCCGGCCGGTTAGAGGCCGAAACCGCGACCTTTCTCGACTGGGTCAATGCGGACACCGCGGATCCCCCGATCCTCAAGGCTGGCCTTGCCCATCTGTGGTTCGTGACCCTGCATCCGTTCGACGATGGCAACGGCCGCATCGCGCGGGCTATCGGCGACCTGCTGCTGGCGCGCGCGGACGGCAGCCCGCAGCGCTTCTACAGCCTGTCAGCGCAGATTCAGCGGGAACGCAAGGACTACTACGCCATTCTCGAACGCACGCAGAAGGGAACGCTGGACGTTACGGCCTGGCTTGCGTGGTTCCTGGGCACACTGCAGCGTGCCGTTGAGAGTGCCCAGCACACACTGGATGCGGTGCTGGCGAAGGCCCGCTTCTGGCAACGTTGGGCAGGAACGCCGTTCAATGAGCGGCAGTTGAAACTACTGAACTTGCTGCTCGACGGTTTCGAGGGCAAGCTCACCAGCAGCAAATGGGCGGCGATTGCCAAATGCTCGGCCGATACGGCGCTGCGGGACATCAATGAGATGATGGTGCTGGGCGTGCTGCGCAAATCCGGGGCAGGGGGGCGCAGTACTTCGTATGAGCTTGTGAAGGGGAGCGCACCACTTCAGGCATAGGTCAACCTGGCCCCGTATTCACACGAGGCCATGACTCCGTCAGGGTGTCGAGCTTTTACCGCCCCACCAACACCTCCCGCCCATTCACCGCCTGTACCGGCCGCGCATTCATCTTGTACAGTTTCCTGAACGCCGCAAGCTGCGCGGACGAGATCGACACCGGCCTCTTCATCACCACCCATCGCACATCCTCGCTGCAAGGCGGCGT
>CAYOZX010000442.1:0-1734 GCA_964408515.1 uncultured Acidobacteriaceae bacterium
ACCACCTGGTGGGCGACAGCCGCCATCATGGGACTGCCCTGGATGCGGTGATACTCCACGATCTGGCGATCATTCTCCTGGGCGGCTTCTCCGGAATACTGTTGGGCAATGGCGTCGAACGTCTGATGGCGAAGCAGATGCTCCGCGGCGGGCGAAGCCAGCGGCAGGAGAACAGCAAACAGATGGAGTGGATTCTTCATGGGCGTCACTATAGCAAGGATTGGTTTCGACGCGGCGCGCCTGTTGCCTTTACTTAGCTGGTTGCCGTATTTAACTATAGTTAAGTAAGATGGGAACGGGTGGGTCCGACACCGTCCATCACCGCGAAGCGCCAGCCCTCTCTGGCCGAAGTACATTCCAGCGTCACCACCTCGCACCTTTCCGTGTGGCGGCGCATGTTCGCCTTCGCCGGGCCAGCTTACCTGGTGAGCGTGGGGTACATGGATCCGGGAAATTGGGCGACGGACCTCGCCGGCGGCGCGCAGTTTGGCTACCGGTTGCTGTGGGTTCTGGTCATGTCCAACGCCATGGCCGTGCTGCTGCAAACCCTGAGTGCGCGCCTAGGCATCGTTTCGGGGCGCGATCTGGCGCAGGCATGCCGCGAAACCTACCCGCGAGCCGTGAACTACGCGCTCTGGATTCTCTGCGAAATCGCCATCGTGGCCTGTGATCTCGCCGAGGTGCTGGGAGCCGCCATCGCGCTGAATCTGCTGTTCAGCCTGCCGCTGATCGTTGGTGTTCTGATCACGGCTGCGGATACGCTGCTGGTCTTGTGGATGCAGCGATTTGGCATTCGCATGGTGGAAGCCATCATCCTCTCGCTGATCACCATCATTGGGGTGTGCTTCTGCGTGGAGATCTTTCTGGCGAAACCCAACGTCGCCGAGATGGTCAAGGGGCTGGTCCCGCGCTTGAACTCACGCAATCTCTATCTGGTGATCGGCATCTTGGGCGCCACCGTGATGCCCCACAATCTGTATCTGCACTCCGCTTTGGTGCAAACCCGCCGTATCGGCGCCAATCTCGCGGAACGGCGTGAGGCGTGCCGCTACAACCTGGTGGATTCGGCCATCGCTTTGAACGGGGCGTTGCTGGTGAATGCTGCGATTCTGGTGATGGCCGCTGCCGTATTCTTCACGCGCGGCATCAGGGTGACCGAGATCCAGCAGGCGCACTTGCTGCTGGCACCGCTAATGGGTACTACGATCGCCAGCGTGGTTTTTGCCATAGCGCTGTTGTGTTCGGGGCAGTCTTCCACGCTCACGGGCACGTTAGCGGGCCAGATCGTGATGGAGGGATTCCTGAACATCCGCCTGCGGCCCTGGCTGCGGCGGCTCATCACCCGCGGATTGGCCATCGTTCCCGCAGCGGCCACCATTTACTTTACAGGCGACCAGAGCACGTACAATCTGATCCTGCTGAGCCAGGTAGTGCTCAGCATGCAGCTTCCCTTCGCCGTGATTCCGCTGATCCATTTCACCAGCGACCGCCGGCGCATGGGCGAATTCTCCAACCGGTTGTGGGTGACCATCCTGGCGTGGATCACGGCGGCCGTGATCGTGGGGCTCAATCTGAAACTGGCGATGGAATCGGTCATCGAGTGGGTGGCGGCGGCCGGCCCATACCGGCTTTTGGTCGAGGGGCTCCTCTGGGTGGTATTGGGGGCCCTAGGGCTGCTGCTGTTATGGATTACGCTGGAGCCGGTGCTTTCGCCGTTGGGCCTGCGCTTCGGCC
>CAYOZX010000443.1:0-1729 GCA_964408515.1 uncultured Acidobacteriaceae bacterium
GGACAGGTGGATGAAGCTCTCGGCGAGCTTCGGCGAGCGGCCGAGCTTGCTCCTCAGGATCCCAGCAACCATGCGGCCCTAGCTAAAGCCTTGTCGGCCAAGGGCTTGAACGACGAGGCGCAGGAAGAACTGCGCAAAGCACGGGAGGGACGGCCGCAGTAGGGCAGACCAGAGGCGGCCCTTCCGATGCTAACCTTGCCGTGATGCGCAGGCTCAAAATTTTCGTGTGGCTTGCCGCCTTGCTGCTGGTGTCGTCGGCGCCCGCAGCAACTCCGCGGCAAGCGAAATCCAGCGTTATTCTCGTCACGATTGACACCCTGCGCGCCGATCACCTGGGCTGCTACGGTTACAAGAACGGGCAGACGCCAACGCTTGACGCCCTGGCGCGCGACGGCATCATCTTCGAGCGCGCCATCTCACAAGTGCCTCTCACCTGGCCATCGCATGCCGTGATTCTTACCGGAACCTATCCGTTCCAGAATGGGGTGCAGGATTTCACCGGCCAGGCGCTCGACCCTCGCTTTCGCTCGGTAGCCCAGACATTCAAGGAGCAGGGCTACGCCACGGGTGCAGTCGTGAGCGCGTTCGTGCTGGACCGCAGTTGGGGCCTGGCGCGCGGTTTCGACTTCTACGACGACGCGTTCTCAGCAGAGGCGTTTCAGACCAAGGACATCGGTCTGGTCGATCGCAAGGCCGGAGAGAGCGTCAGCCGTGCTTTGGCCTGGCTGAAGAAAACATCAGCCCGGCGAACTCGCACCTTTTTCTTCTGGCTGCACCTGTATGATCCTCACAGCCCTTACGACCCACCGGAACCTTTCCGCAGCCAGTATCGCGAGCATCCCTATGACGGCGAAATCGCCTATGCCGATCATGAACTGGGCCGCCTGATCTCCTGGCTGAAACTGGTCGGGCTTTACGACCGCAGCCTGATCGTTGTGCTCAGCGACCACGGCGAATCATTGGGCGATCACGGCGAAAAGGAGCACGGATTCTTTGTCTACAATTCCACCGTTCACATTCCCCTCATCGTCAAACCGCCCGTGGGAAGCGGGTTTCGGCCGGGTAGGGTGGCGAAGCCAGCGGAAACCACCGCCGTCCCCTCCACTCTGGTCCAGCTGGCGGGCGTGAAGGGGCGCGAGAGAGAATTCCGGTCTCCGAGTCTCTTGGGCGGGAAGGCCGAAGACAGAACCACGGACGACGACGCTGTCGCTTACAGCGAAAGCTTCTATCCCTTCAGTTCCTTCGGGTGGAGTCCGCTGCGCGCGCTCGAGACCAGCCGCTACCATTACATTCAGGCACCCACACCGGAGCTGTATGACCTCGCGGCTGATCCCGAGGAGAAGAACAATCTCGCCGGGCAACAAAAGGCCGCGGCAGCCGTGCTCGAGGACAAACTGCAAGCCATGCTGCGGGTCAATCCATTTCAACCCGGAGCGGAGCAAACTTCGGAACTCAATGCCGACGCGGCGGAGAAACTGCGCGCACTGGGATATCTCGCTTACCGCTCGCCGGTGTCACCCGAGGCTTTGGCGGCGGGCCTCCCGGATCCCAAGAGCAAGCTCGTGGAGTTCAATGCAATCCTCGAGGCTGGCGACGCCTTCCACGCCGGCGACTTCGCTGCCGGAGAAACTCTGCTGCACCAGGTGGCCGAGGCGGACCCAAAGATGTACATCGTCCCTTTCATGCTGGGGGAGGCGGCTGCGCGCGCCCAGAAATGGGAGGAAGCCTC
>CAYOZX010000444.1:0-1723 GCA_964408515.1 uncultured Acidobacteriaceae bacterium
TTTGCCGAGCGGGCGCACAACCACAACTGGCAACTGGATCCCGTGATCCGGTCGCTGCTGGACACGGACTTCTACAAGCTGCTGATGCTGCAGTTCATCTGGAAGCACTACCCCAAGACCCAGGTGTCGTTCTCACTGTTCAACCGCACGACCTCAGTTCGCCTGGCGGACATGTTCCGCCTCCAGGAACTGACGCAGCAGATGGAGCACGTGCGCGGCCTGCGCTTCCGCAAATCGGAGCTGGTCTGGCTCGCCGGCAATACGTTCTATGGACAGCGCGGCATTTTTGAGCCGGCCTTCCTGGCCTGGCTGGAGCACGATTTCAGGTTATCCGACTACGAGCTCTCGGTCCGGGGCGGTCAATTCCATCTCACTTTCAACGGGCTCTGGACCGATACCACCATGTGGGAACTCTATGCCCTGTCGATCATCGACGAGCTGAAGACCAGGGCCAGCCTGAAGAATCTGGGCGAGTTCGGACTCGACATTCTCTATGCCGGGGCGAAAACCAAGCTGTGGGGAAAGATCGAGAAGCTTCGCGGCGTGCCCGACTTGCGGGTGGCCGATTTCGGCACCCGGCGCCGCCACAGTTTCCTCTGGCAGGAGTACGTGGTCGAGGCCATGGCCGCCAAACTGGGCGATGGTTTCATCGGAACTTCCAATGCCTTCCTGGCCCACAAGCACGATCTGGAAGCCATTGGCACCAACGCCCACGAGATCCCCATGACACTGGCAGCTCTAGCTCCGGATGATGGCGGGCTGAAGGCGTCCCAGTACCACGTCCTGGAAATGTGGCAGAAGACCTACCAGGGAGCTCTCCTGATCATGCTCCCGGACACGTTCGGCACTACCCAATTCCTGCAAAACGCTCCTGATTGGGTCGCGGACTGGACCGGTCAGCGCATGGACAGCAAAGATCCTTATGTCGCGGGCGACGAATACATCGCCTGGCTCAAGCAGCGAGACCGCGATCCGCGCGACAAACTGATCATTGCCTCCGACGCCCTCGAGGTCGACCAGATACTCGGCCTGCACGCATACTTCAGCGGCGTGCCCGCCCGCGGCCTGACGCCCGGTGATTTCCGCAGTGCCGCCGATTTTCTCAACCCCCGCAAGTGGACGCCGGAGCGGCGCATCCGCTTCAGCGCCGGCTGGGGCACCTTGCTCACCAATGACTTCCGGGGATGCGACCCCGAAGGCGGCAGCGGCTTCGACCCTGTCAGCCTGATCTGCAAGGTCTCAGAGGTGGAAGGACACCCGGCGGTCAAACTCTCCGATAACTATGCCAAAGCCCTTGGACCCGACGCCGAAGTGGAGCGCTACCGGCGCGTGTTTGGCATGGCCGGAGTGGAGGATATCCCGGTCATCGCCTAGGCCTTGAAGCCCGCCACAACTCGCGGGGCATCGGTCGCAGCTCTGGGGATAAGGTCATCAAGAAAATGGACTTATGCAACGACGGAAGCCGGAAAACAGCACCCTTCAGGGGGGAACGGGATCGGCCCGCGTTGGGTTGAATTTCGGGGTTCGATTCCGCCGAATGCCTGCATCTAACCTCTGCGGGGAGGCCAGTCTATGAAACGGGCCGAGGCAATCGCGTGGGCGTGGGTGGCAGGGCTGACTGTCCTGACTGCACTCTTGGCAGGATGCTCCCGGCAGCGGAGCAACTCCCAGATGGTCGCCGAAGCGCAAAACCGCCTGCGCGCCGATAACCGCCTGATGAACG
>CAYOZX010000445.1:0-1723 GCA_964408515.1 uncultured Acidobacteriaceae bacterium
GGCCGCTTGATCATTCATCACCGGCAGGGCAAAGGGGGCAAAGACCGGGATGTGCCGCTCGATCCCAAGCTTCGAGAAACGCTCCGGGAATACTACCGGTGGATGAAGCCCAAAACGTTTCTATTCCCCGGCACCGAACAAGGCTGGCGCGCCGACAAGCCCATCACCCCCAAAGTTCTCTGGAGCGCGTGCCAGGAAGCAGCGCAGAGGGCCGGCATCACCAAGCGCGTGAGCCCGCATCTGCTGAGGCACAGTTTCGCGACCCATCTGATCGAAAACGGCGCCGATCTGCCCACGGTGCAGGCTCTGCTCGGGCATGCCGATCTCCGGGCCACCCCCATCTACCTGCATCTGTCGCAGCGGCATCTGAAGGCCGCGGGCACTCCGCTCGACAAGATCGAGGTCAAGCCGCCAGACCAGGTGAAGCGGTCCCGAAAGCTGCACAAGAGATGAACCGGCCACCTTTCGAGGTGGCAGACATCATTCGCGCGCACGGCAACAGTTTCGTCGAAAGGAACCGATCCTGGTTGACTTGGCTGCATGTCCGCGTTCTCTTTGCCATCGAGCACTGCCGCACAGCAGCGCTCGGCGGACACCTAGATCGCTGTTGCCAGTGCGGCTATGAAGCCACCTCGTTTAATTCCTGCCGGTCGAGACATTGCCCCAAGTGTCAGACCAACGCACGCAATCAGTGGCTCGCTGATCGCGATAAAGAACTACTGCCTGTGAACTACGTGCATGTAGTCTTCACGATCCCGCACGAACTCGCCTGGCTGGCCTTGCAGAACAAAAAGATCGTCTACGACCTTTTATTCCGCTCCAGCGCCGCGACTCTGCTGGAGATCGCGGCCGATCCCAAACATCTTGGAGCCGAGATCGGATTCCTCAGCGTCCTGCACACCTGGAGTCAAAATCTTCAGATTCATCCGCATATCCACTGCGTGATCCCCTCTGGCGGTTTGTCGCCCGATCACCGACGGTGGATCAGACCTCGCTATCCCTTCTTCCTGCCGGTGGAGGTATTGAGCCGCGTCTTTCGCGGTAAATTCATCGCCGGCCTGAAGCACGCCTTCCGTGACGGAAAACTACTGTTCCCAGGCAACCTGAAACGGTTCGCGGAACAGAAGGCTTTCCATGCTTTTCTGCGACCGCTATTTCGTCACGACTGGGTGGTCTATGCCAAACGGCCATTCGGAGGACCCGAACATGTCCTCCACTACCTGGCCCGCTACACGCATCGCGTCGCCATTTCCAACCACCGGATCGTGAACTTTGCCGATGGCAAGGTCACCTTCCGCTGGAAAGATTACGCCCATAAGAGCAAGCATCGGCTGATGACCGTGACCGCCGAGGAGTTTCTGCGTCGGTTTCTGCTCCACTCCCTGCCGCGCGGCTTTGTGCGTATCCGCTTCTGCGGTTTCCTTGCTAACCGCCGACGCGGCGAGCTGCTGCCGGTTTGTAAGCGACTTCTCGGAGCCGCTTCACCGCAGAACTCAACAACGGCGGATGCTTCCGAACCAAGGGCTCCCGGCGCATGGCTCTGTCCGCATTGCGGTGGCGCCATGGTTCTCATTGAAAAGCTCACTCCTCAACAGGTCCTCCGAAGATCTGTTGAGCCGGAGCGCTTCACTGACACGTCATAGCAGTCATTCATCGCCGAAATATTCGTCTGCTCCGGCACGCGCAATCGATGTGTGTCTCAACGCCTTCGGCAACGCAAAAA
>CAYOZX010000446.1:0-1711 GCA_964408515.1 uncultured Acidobacteriaceae bacterium
TACAACCCTCCGGTTAACAGCCGGATGCTCTGCCATTGAGCTACTGAGGAGTGTTTGGGCGCGCGGCGCCACAACCGATGGGTTGCGGCAGCGGCCGCATTACATATTAGCATTGCGCCGGGCACACTGAAAACATCCTGTCGTGGCGCTGAAACATCCCGGATAACCGTTGTGCTGTTGCCCCGTCCAAGGGCAAGAGCCGGCAGCGGAAATCCGTCCCAAGTCCTGCCCGGCCAATTTTTGATAGGCTTGATCGCGAGGTGCTTATGCGGGGAGGCTCACGGTTGCTCTGGATGCTGGTTTCGCTTTCTCTGATTACGGCGCTGGCCTGGGCGGGAAGCGACTCTTCCGCCAGCACGCCTGCCGCGCCCGCCGGTCCACCCAAAGTGAAGACTGACGCTGTCGTGGACACTCTCCACGGTCACAAGATTCCCGATCCCTACCGCTGGCTGGAGGACGCCAGCAGTCCCGAGTCCCAGGAGTACGTGCTCCAGCAACTGGCCTACACGCGCGGCATTCTCGACCCGCTGCCTGGGCGCCAGCAAATCCACGAACGTCTCTCGCAACTGGTTTCCATCGGCACCATCGGCACGCCGCAGCTCGGCGGACCGTATCTTTTCTACACCCGGCGCGAAGGCACGCAGAACCAACCGGTGCTGCTGGTGCGCGAAGGCCTGCAGGGCAAGGATCGCATTCTGGTCGATCCCAACCAGCTCTCTGCTGACGGCACGGTGGCTCTCGACTGGTGGTTCCCTTCCGACGACGGCAAATATGTCGCTTACGGTACCTCTGCCAGCGGTTCGGAAAACAGCACGCTCTACGTGATTGAGACTGCCACCGGCAAACGCCTTCCCGACACCATCGAGCGTACCCGCATCGCCCAGGTGGCCTGGCTCAAAGACAATTCCGGCTTCTACTATGGCCGCAATCCCAAAAAAGGCGAGGTCCCCGAAGGCGACGATGTGTACTACCTGCACATTTTCCACCACACGCTCGGGACTGATCCTGCCAAAGATCCGCTGATCTGGGGCGAAGGGCGTAAGAAGGAAGAAATTCTCGTCTCG
Source organism: uncultured Acidobacteriaceae bacterium (assembly GCA_964408515.1). GTDB lineage: Bacteria > Acidobacteriota > Terriglobia > Terriglobales > Acidobacteriaceae > CAYOZX01. The sequence goes on from CAYOZX010000446.1 coordinate 1,065, forward strand.
CAGTTGCCCGACGACGACAATCGCTGGCTGCTGCTGACATCCTACGAAGGCTCCGCCGGCAAGAACCAGCTTTTTCTGCAGAGCAGGGAGGCGCCGGGAATGGCGCCCGTTGAGCTCACCAGCGGCAAGGACTTTCAGTACAGCGCCGAAATCTTCCAGGGCAAGATCTACATCACGACCAACGAAGATGCCCCGCATTTCCGCCTCTTCGTCGTGGATGCGGCCCATCCCGCGCGCGCCAACTGGAAGGAAATCATTCCGCAGAGCGATGCCATCCTGCAGGGGACCACCATCGCGGCCGGAAAGTTGCTGGCCTCCTATGAAAAGAACGCCAGCTCGCAGCTCAAACTGTTCGAGCTCGACGGCAAGCCGCTGGGCGATATCGAACTGCCGGGCATCGGCTCAATCACCGGGGTCGGGGGACGATGGGACCGCAAGGAAGTCTTCTACGGATTCCACTCCTTCACTGTGCCGCCGTCCGTCTATCAGGTCGACGTGGCCACGCGCACGTCTGGGCTGTGGGATAAGGTCGCCACCCCGGAGATCGATCCCTCGCAGTTCGAGGTGGCACAGGTCTGGTACACATCGAAGGACGGCACCAAGGTTCCGATGTTCCTCTTTCACAAGAAGGGACTGGAGCTGAACGG
>CAYOZX010000447.1:0-1692 GCA_964408515.1 uncultured Acidobacteriaceae bacterium
TACGACGCCTTCGGCTACCAGAAGCGCGGCACGATTCTCGACTGGGGTTTCTCGGCACTTGTCCGCTACAACGGCAAAACCATTCTTTTTGATACCGGCAATAGCGCCGATGGGTTCGAGCACAACGTGAAGGCGCTGGGCGTGGATTTGAAGCAAGTGGACATCGCCGTGCTGTCGCACCGGCACTTCGATCACATCTCGGGCTTCGACTACATGTTGAAAGTCAAGCCCGCGGTGAAAGCGTATCTGCCCGCCGATTCCGCGTTGGGCGCGCCGATGCGCTACACATTCTCCCACGACACGAAGGAGTCGCTGGCGGGCCTGCCACGCGAACAGTTGTATTTCGGCGGCGGCGTCAGTTCCATCGACTACAAGCCCGGCGACCGCTTTCACGGGGCCAACGCCGAGTTTGTAGGCGCGAGCCGGGAGATTGCTCCCGGTGTCTACCTCATCGTCACCCGCTCGGTCATGATGGGAGACTTCAGCGCCTACCCGCCCAATGAGCCGGGACATCCTGACCTGGAAGGATTTCCGGAGCTGTCGCTGGCGCTGAAGACGAACCAAGGCGTGGTTCTGATCACAGGCTGCTCGCACAGCAAGGTCGAGGAAATTATCCGTGCGACCAAGCAATACCTGGGCAGCCCAATCGAACTGGTTGAAGGCGGATTCCATCTGTTTCCATACGACGGCGACTATATTTCGAGGGTCGCCCGGCAGATGAAGGACGAGCTTGGCGTCCGGCGGGTGGCGCCGGCCCATTGCACCGGCAACCTGGCCTTCAAGATTTTCCGTGATGTCTATGGCGAGAACTACAACTACGCGGGCGTGGAATCCGAGGTGATGTTCCCGCATTGAGGTTGCGTCTTTCCGATCTCGAGGCGGCTATCGAAGCGGTTTATTGCATTGTTTCCGGAGTCGCCATCTGGAGGTCAGGATCGCTCATGATGGGGACCCCCTGGATCACATCATCAGCTGTTGCGCGATCCTGCAATACAGCTCCAAGGCGTCCTGCAGCTGCTTCTTCTCCACGTATTCACCGTCGGTGTGGGCCACGTGAATGGAGCCGGGGCCGACCAGCAGCGGCTGTCCCCAGTTGGTGAGCGCCGGGATGTCAGTGGTGAAGGCGGCGACCATCGTGGGCAGGTTATCCAGAGTGCGCAGGCGGACGAAGGGAATCTCCAGAACAAAGTCCACGTCTGCCAGGCCGGCGGCTGCGGTCAGGATGTCGCGCTTGAGCTGATCGGCGGGCCCCACCAGGCGGTAGAGGAGTTGGGCGCGCGCGCTGTCGGGAATAACGTTCGGGGCGCGGCCTCCCTCAATCACCCCGATGTTGAACGTGCAAGGCCCGATGCCTTCTTCCGTGGGAAGCTTCATATCGCGCAGGCGCTGCAGGGCCCGCAGCAGCTTATCGACGGCAGACTCGCCCAGCTCAGGATAAGCCGAATGCGCCATGCGGCCATGCGCTTTCAGCTCCACGCGCAGCGTGCCTTTGGAAGCGAGCGCTACCCGGTTCGCAGTGGGCTCGCCGTTGATCAGAAACTTGCAACCCACAGAGCGCTGGTTGGCCACCTTGGCGCCCAGGCTGTCCCGCTCCTCGCCCACCAGGAACAGGAGCCCTACCGGGATACTTTCCTGGCGCAACCGCTCTGCGGCGAAGACCTGCGCCGCAATGATTCCCTTGGCGTCGCAGGA
>CAYOZX010000448.1:0-1686 GCA_964408515.1 uncultured Acidobacteriaceae bacterium
TGCCGCCGGTGATGATGGAGCGGTATCTGGAGGCGGCGCAGCAGATTCTGGATCGCGTGATCGTGACGCCAGCGATTTCCAAGACCTGGGCTGCCGCCGAACTGCAACCGGCAGAATCGGGAGCGAGCTCCACGCGCGCACTGGCGCTGGGGCAGGAGCTCTCGGTCAGCATCCCCATTTACACGGAAACGGACTATGAGGTGCAGGCGGTTCAGGAAGCCGGAGCTCCGCCGGCGAAGATGTCGCTAAAGGTGGATGGAGCCGATGTAGGTGTGCTGCAGCGACGGCGTCCTCCGGGAGGCCCAACCGTGCGCCCGACCATCTCACGCATGCAAGTACACCTGGGGCGCGGGTCGCACACGTTGGCCATAGTGGCGGCCGAGCAGGTTACGGGTCTGCGCGCCCTGATGATGCAGCAGAAGCAGCAGGAGAGTTCCGCTGAAAAGCGCGCTTTGCATTTCCGCCTGCTCGGCATGGAGCCGGGCGAGCGGCCACAGCAGCCGCGCAGGGGCGCGCAACGGGTGCTCGAAGCCTTCCTGCCGAAGGCGTTCCGCCGGCCCGTTCAGCCGGGGGAGGTGGAGAGGTTCTTGGCGTTGTATGATCGCGCGGCGGAACGCGGGGATCCCTACGAAGAACGAATCAAGCTGGCTTTGAAGGCCGTTCTGGTTTGGTCCGACTTCCTGTTCCGCATCGAGCAGAAGCAGGATAAGCCGGGCATCTATCCACTGGGTCAATATGAGCTGGCCACGCGGCTCTCGTATTTCCTCTGGTCAACCATGCCGGACGATCAGTTAGTCCGCCTGGCGGAGCAGGGTCGCCTGCAGGATGCCAAGGTGCTCGCGGCGCAGGTCGAGCGCATGCTCGATGACCCGCGATCGCGCACGTTCATCAACAGTTTCGTGGGTCAGTGGCTGGGCACTCAGGACGTGGGTGGACGAGTGGCGCCGTTGCTTACTGAAATTCAGTCATACTATACGCCCGAAGTTGCGGCGGACTTGCGCGCGCAGCCCATTCTGCTGATGGATCGCATCCTTGGCGAGGACCGTAGTCTGCTGGAGCTGCTGAACGCCAATTACACGCATCTAACTCAGAGGCTGGCTAAGTTCTATCAGGTGGAAGATCAGTTCAAGGGACTGAATGACAACGAATTTCAGTTAGTCCAGTGGCCGGATAACCGGCGTGCGGGCATCTTGGGCTTGGGCGCGGTGCTGGCGATGACCTCGCGTTACCAGGAGACCAGCCCGGTGCTCCGCGGCGCCTGGGCGCTCGACACTCTATTGGGAACGCCGGTTCCACCCCCGCCGCCGGATGTGCCGCCTCTGCCGGAAGAAGCCAAGGGCGTCAAAGTACCGATGCGGGAAAAGCTCGTGCAGCATCGGGCGAACTCTGCCTGCGCCACTTGCCACAATTTGATGGACCCGATCGGCCTGGGCCTCGAGAATTTCGATTGGATGGGGCGATGGCGCGACAAGGAGGCCGACGGCAAGCCAGTGGATGCGACCGGAGCGTTGCCTTCCGGTGAGAAGTTTAATGGCCCCGTGGAGCTGCGCCAGGCCCTGTTGGATCGGAAGGAGGATTTCGTTCGCAACCTGGCGGGCAGAGTCCTCGGCTATGCGCTGGGCCGCAGCTTGCAAGATGGTGATAGCTGCACTGTGCAGCGGCTGGTTCAAACTCTGGAGAAGGATG
>CAYOZX010000449.1:0-1677 GCA_964408515.1 uncultured Acidobacteriaceae bacterium
ACTCTGGTCGCACCCGGTCGCCGGATTGAAGCAGTGCGCTCCCTCCATGATGTTCCAGCCGTAATTGCCGCCCTTGGTCACAAGGTCGATCTCTTCGTAGCGGCTCTCCCCCACATCGGCCACGAAAAACCGGGCGCCGCCGCGCTCGAAGGAGAAGCGCCAGGGGTTGCGGAATCCGTAGGCAAAGATCTCAGGCTTGCCGCTGCCGATGAAAGGATTGTCAGCGGGGACCGCATACTGCAGGCCCGCGTCCTGATGATCTACATCGATTCGCAGAATCTTTCCCAGCTGCGTCTGCAGGCTCTGGCCGTTACTATGGTCTCCGCCGTCGCCCAGCGCAATGTAGAGGAATCCGTCCGGCCCGAACGCCAGGTCGCCTCCCTTGTGGAAGGTAAGGGGCTGGTCCACGGTCAAGAGAATCCGCTCGCTGGCAACGTTGGCCTGATTCGCCGAGGTCAGCTGGTACTCGGCGATGACGGTCTCCTGTCCGCCCCCCGATTTCGAACGCGTGTAGTTCACGTAGAACAGCGGATGCTGCGTGTAGCCCGGGTGGAACGCCAGCCCCAGCAACCCCTGCTCAATGGCGTCGTAATTGACTTTGCTGCTGATGTCCAGGAAAGGAGTGGCAACCACCGAGCCCTGGTCGACGATGCGGATGGCTCCTGTCTGCTGCACGATGAAAATTCGCCCGCTGTTGTCGTCAGGAATCTCGAAGCCGAGCGGGTGATCGAATCCGCCGACAAACGAAGAGAGAGCAATCGACGCCGTTCCAGGTGGTGGCTGGATGATCGAGTTACCCGAACCGCCACATCCTGCCAGGAAAAGGAAAATAATTACGATCAACGGCGCTGCAAAACGGCGTCCGAGGCACATATTCTTTAGAGATTAACGTATCCGCCAGTTTCCAGCCAGTTGGGAGCGCAATCTCACAGCGGCTGATCCGCGGCGAGGTACAGGAAAGACCGCAGAGGTGCGGAAAATTCGTTTTCCAAACCGCGCGCCGTGCGATGCGCACGCGCCGGTGAGTCAAGGCTGCCGCCAAACCCCGGGGATCAATCCTTCCGCTTTTTTACCCTCACCACGGTGATTTTGGAAAAACCTTCCTCGAAGGTTGGCGGGCGCAGCTTGGCGCTCATGCGGCGCATCACATCTTCACTCACGATTCGCTGCCGGCGCTGGTTGCGCTCAAGACAAACCTCGAGCGGCACATCAAAGAACACAGCCTGCACCTCGTAGCCGTAGTCGTGCGCCAGCTTGATCCAGCTTTGCCGGTCGTGCAGGGACAGGTTGGTGGCATCCACGTAGTTCATGGGGCGGCGAGCAATCAGCCGCGCCTTGAGCATCGAGCGCAGATTGGAGAACACCAGGTCCTGAAAGCGCTGCTCGGTGGGATCGTCAAACAGCAGCGCCCGGACCATGTCGCTGGAGAGCGGCGTAATGTTGTGCCGCTTGAACCAGGAACTCTTACCCGATCCTGGCAGTCCGATGGCCAAAACAACGCTCCCCTTGGGAGCGTGAGGCGCAACGCTCGCGCCGACGGGTGTTGCCGGGGGCTCGGCCGCGGGCCGGCTGGGGGCGTCGCGGGGCGCCGGAGGCGGCGGTTGCGCACCCTGAGCCTCTGCGCCGCGCGAAGGTGATCCGTTCCGCCTGCGTCCACCGCGCCCTCGATTACGTCCA
>CAYOZX010000450.1:0-1605 GCA_964408515.1 uncultured Acidobacteriaceae bacterium
GGCGCTCTTCCCAAAGGCACGGTATTTACCTCATGCTTCTTGAGAAGAGCCGAAATTCCCCCGGCTGACTCGACTCGTGATTACAGGGATCTCGAAAGAGTTCCTGGAAAGCGAGGTCAAGCCGGTCGTCGAGGAATTCCTCGCCGAGCGTGGTCTGACGCTCTCGCAAGAGAAAACGAAGATCTCCCATATCGAAGACGGCTTCGACTTTCTCGGGCAAAACGTGCGCAAGTACGGCGGCAAGTTGTTGATCAAGCCGGCGGGGAAGAACGTCAAGAACTTTCTCGATAAAGTCCGGGAAATCATCAAGGTGAATCGTTCGGCAAAGCAGGAACACCTGATCTGGCAGTTGAACCCAGTCATTCGTGGCTGGGCGAACTACCACAAGGGGATTGTTGCGAAGCGGACGTTTGCCAAGGTGGACTCTGAAATCTGGTCAGCTCTCTGGCGCTGGGCCAAGCGCAGGCACCCCAAGAAGGGACGCCGGTGGGTGGCGGAGCGGTATTTCCGCACCCTCGGCAACCGTCATTGGACGTTCGCCTGTGACACCCGGAATCAGAAGGGCGAGCGGGTTACGCTGTCGCTGTTCAAGGCAGCGGATACACCGATTGTCTATCACACTAAGGTGCAGGCAGAGGCCAATCCGTTCGACCCGTCGTGGGATCTGTATTTCGCGGAGCGGAAACGCAAGGCGATGACCCGGCGGCTGGAAGAACGGAAGTTTCTGCTAAAGGTTTGGAGGCAGCAGGACGGAATTTGTCCGGGATGTGGGCAGCTGATTGAGGCAGAGGACCGGTGGGATGTGCATCACAAGGTCCAACGCCTGCACGGCGGCACCAACAAACCGGCAAATCTAGAAATGCGGCATCCGAATTGTCACCGGCAGGTTCATCACCCGAGGTAGATGTATGTGGAGCCGGCCTCCCCAACGGGAGGTTTTGTAGAGGCTTGAGCCGGATGCGGGGACAACTCGCACGTCCGGTTCTAAGGGGGGCGGGGGCCAGTAATGGCCCTCGCCCACCCGACTCCGGGCTTTCCCTCCCGCTGGCGGGAGTGAGAGCGGCTTACTTCCTGCTGCGTGCTCGGGCGATCGCCGCGCGCACCTGCGCCGGCGCCGTCGCGCCATAGTGGTTGCGCGCCTGCAGCGAGCCCTCCAGGGTCAGGCGCTCGTACACGTCCTGCTCCACCAGCGCCGAGAACTGGCGCAGTTCCTCCAGCGACAGATCGGACAGGTCGCAGGCCTTGGCCGCGGCGTAGGCCACGGCCGAGCCGACTGCATGGTGCGCGTCGCGGAACGGCAGGCCTTTCTTGACTAGGTAGTCGGCCAGATCGGTGGCGGTGGAAAAGCCCTTGGCCGCGGCGGCGCGGCAGGCCTCGCGCTCCACCGTGAGGTTGGGCAGCATGGCGCCGAACACGCGCAGGCAGGCCGCGACGGTATCGTGGGCGTCGAACAGCGGTTGCTTGTCTTCCTGGTTGTCGCGGTTGTAGGCCAGCGGCTGGCCCTTCATCAGCACCAGCAGCGCCTGCAGGTCGCCGATGACGCGGCCGGCCTTGCCGCGCACCAGCTCCGGCACGTCGGGGTTCTTCTTCTGCGGCATGATCGAG
>CAYOZX010000451.1:0-1605 GCA_964408515.1 uncultured Acidobacteriaceae bacterium
GATCATGTGCAGAACCTCATAGCCTTTTCCGTCGGAGGGCTGTTAACGGGCGGGTGGGCTGTTTTGTTCGCCTCCCCAAACGCTTTTGAAAATCGCCCCGATAGTTAACGGCCTAGCTCACAAAATCTTATTTCACGGGAGCGCCTAGAAAAGATGCGAATCGCTGTTTGCGAGGTGTCGCGTGAAGCTCGAAGGTGCTCATTCGGAGGTGCTTACATCCCGCATGTTCGCCATCTGCGCGGCTTCTGGCGTGTTCAGGGCAAGTGCAATGCGTCGTCGTGAGCGCGTTAACGGCGGGGGGAAAGAGAATCATTCGGGTGCCCGAATCGATTCGGAAATGCCCCAGTAGTTAACGATTCGCGCCCGATATCCGAGGTGTCGATCAGGGTGGAGGCAGTTGACACTTTGGCCCCTGCGGAGGCATGGATGTCTGTTGACCCAGGACACCCGTGCCCGTCGAGACCAAGTTCCTGCGCCTGCGCCAGCCGGTGGAACTGGGCCGTCGGATTAAAGGCTGGCGCGTGTGCTGGCTGGGGGGCTGGGACCGACACCGGATCTTCTATGTCGTGATGGTGTCGAGAGTGAAAAGCTGAAAACAGGAATGCTCGCCACAGATCACCAGCAAGCGGAAGGCGCCAGGCCGCACGTGCGTGGGGAAGCGGAAGCCTGGCCAGCGCCTCGGCCGCTGTCCGCCGCACTGGCGGAAGTGAGCCCCTTCGACGCGGACCTGCTCCCCGAAACTCTGCGGCCGTGGGTCCTGGACCTGGCAGAAAGGCTGCAGGTGCCTGCGGGCTACCCGGCGGCGGCGGTGATCGTCATGTTGGCGGGCGCTCTCGGTCGGCGGGCCTCGATCCGTCCCCAGCGACACGACAACTGGACGGTGATCCCCAACGTCTGGGGAGCTATCATCGGCCGGTCTGGGGTCATGAAGAGTCCGGTGCTGCACGCAGTAATGGGACCGCTGCGGCGGCGGCAAGCCCTGGCGATGGCCGTCTATGAGTCCGAAAGGGACGCGTATCAACACCAGCTACAGACGCATGTTGCGCAGAGGCGCAAGCGCAGACCCGCGGCCGCCGCTCCCGTACACGACCACGAGAAGGGCGCGGCCTGGGATGCCGAAACTCCCACGCCGCCGGTCTGCACCCGGTACCTGGTCAACGAGGCCACTATCGAGAAGGTGCATGTCATTCTGAAGGAGAACCCCCAGGGAGTGCTCTACCTGCGGGATGAGCTGAGCGGCTGGATGGCGCAACTGGATCAGCGCGGGAGGGAACGGGATCGCGCCTTCTTTCTAGAAACGGGATGGAGACAGCGACTTTACCTTCGACCGCGTGGGCCGCGGCAAAAAGTATGCCAGCCACATGTGTCTATCGGTTTTCGGCGGCCTGCAGCCTGCTCGACTGCAGCGGTATCTGACGGATGCGGTGACGGGCGGTGCGGGCGATGACGGATTGATGCAGCGGTTCCAGGTGGTGGTGTGGCCGGACGTGCAGCCGAACTGGGAGGAAATCGACCGCCTACCGGATAACCGAGCGGAGGGCCGGGTGGAACAGATCCTGGACCGGCTCCTCGAGATCTGCCCGGAAGACCCCTTTCGGGCGCGCT
>CAYOZX010000452.1:0-1591 GCA_964408515.1 uncultured Acidobacteriaceae bacterium
TGTTCTTCGCGGGCAAATTGGGCTTCCAGCGCGAGAGCAGCTTTCAGCGGCTGCTGCACAACGGGACGGCGATTGCTATTCAGAACCGGCTGCAATGGCTGGGTTATCCCATGGTCGTTCTGCCGGTGCGCATCTGGGGTGTCAGAAAGAAGGGAAGCCCGCCGCCGCCCGCAGCGAGGCCAATAAGCCAGAGTTGATACGGGCGCTCACACGCGTTGATGCATGTGCATCCTGACGTTCTGGCCCCTGTGCGGTGGGGTCATCGCCGGCTGGGGAATCCCCATGAAGGCGTCAAGGTCGGCTTGTGAGTAGCTTCCGGGGCCGCTGCGGACTAGGAGATGATCGACAAAATCCTGGAAGCGGTCCACCACACTAGGGCCGACGATACGGTGTTCAATCTGCGAGCCCAGTGGGTCGGCGACCTCCAGGTCAGTCATCGGAAAGAGCGCCAGCATAATTCCCGCCGCGGCCATAACACGCGCTAACGGATGCGTGATGGGGCGCAGAATCCACGTTCTGCTCCGGATGGGCTGATAACCGGCGGCGACGCGCGCCAATGTGCGCGCAACGAGGTCTGCGGGAGGCTCGGGCCGGGAAAGATGTGCCACCGCCTCGGCAGCCTGCTTCAACTTCGGGTCGGGCAGCTCAAATTCGTCTCGGTTCATGGTCTTCGCTCCTGCGAAGTTCTCGCCTGCAATCGTTAAGCGTCAATTCGTTCCAGCGTGTGGCTCAAGCGCGTCAGTGCGGCGTGTAATCTGCTCTTTACGGTGCCCAGCGGCACACTGAGCGCCTGCGCAGTCTCCACCAGGGTCATATCCTGAAAGAAGTGAAGCAGCACCACTTCCCGCTCCAATCCCGTCAGCATCGTCAGCGCGCGGCGCACGGTCTCTTCCCGGTCCTGCCGCTCCAAACTCTGGCGCGGACACTCTCCGCCCGCCGCCGGTTCAGGCATCGCCGCCTGGTCTTCATCCGGCTGCCGCCCGTCGAGCGCGATTTCACCCCGGACCTTGCGCTTCCTTGCATCGTCCCGCACCAGGTTCACCGCGATGGCGGTGATCCACGGTTTGAAGTTCATCTTCCGGTTGAACGTCTCCGCCGCGCGCATCGCATGGAGGAACGTGTCTTGGAAGAGATCATCCGCGCGGTGCGAATCGCCGTTGGCCATGCGGACCAGCAGGCCGTAAAGCGACCGTTCGTAGCGCGTAATCAGCGTCCCCAGCGCCTCCCGGTCTCCGCCGCTGGCCAGTTCAAAGAGCCGTTCATCCGTAGGCGCAACTTCAGCCTGAACCGTCTCTCGCTGCAGACGCTTCGCCACGCTACGGACCGGAATCAGCGGCGGCACGGTCAGGGTGGCGGCGGCGGCGTTCACGATGCCCCTCCCATTCACTGAATCATTTACGTTTTTGGAGGACAAAGGGTTCATACCAATTTCCAGAATTCAGTCTCCCTCTGGCTGTCTGGCAAACATGGATTATAACACCTTTCTGGCTGTCAGGGTTACAAAAAAGAGAGATTGATGTGCTCCCCGAAAATAGGTCCACTGATAATGAGAAAAAGTTGTAAAAAGTGGGCTGGTGAGAGGGAGGGACAG
>CAYOZX010000453.1:0-1570 GCA_964408515.1 uncultured Acidobacteriaceae bacterium
AGCAGGAACAAGGCAAACTGGGCCAGAATCGCCATTCCGCTGGAGAGCAGTGCGGCGACCGATTGGCGCTGGTTCCTGGCCGCCAACAGACGCTGCACAATCAATTGGTCGGTCCCGTGACTGGCCGTCGTCAAAAACGCTCCCCCGATTAATCCAGCCCAAAAAGTGTAGGGTCTCCAGAAGTCGAGGGTGAAGTCGAACACCCGCAGCTTGCTCGTACTCTCGGTGATGTTGTGAATGGCGGGCCAGCCACCGGGCACAAGGTGCAGAATTGTGAACAGGCCCACCAGCGTTCCGCCCACGTAGATCACAGTCTGCACTACGTCGGTCCAGATCACGGCGGCCAGCCCGCCTTCGAAGGTGTAGATCAACGTCAACCCGGTAATGATGGCAATCGATGCGATTTCCCCCGTCCCCAGAGCGATAGCCACCACGATCGAGACTGCATAGACGCGCACCCCTTCGGCGGCGGCGCGCGTTATCAGGAACAGGCCAGCGGTCAGCGACCGGAGCTTCGTACCGAAGCGGCGTTCAATGAGTTCGTAGGCGGTGTAGAGCTCACCACGAAAATAGTGCGGCAGCAGGAGAAAGCTGATCATGACACGCCCCACCACATATCCCATCACGACTTGCAGAAACATTAGGTTGGAGTCGTAGGCCAGGCCCGGAATGCTGATGATGGTGAGAGTGCTGGTTTCCGCTGCGACAATGGACAGAGAAATTGCCCACCAGGGAATGTCACGATCCGCGAGGAAATAATCCCGCAGGGAGCGCTGCTTTCTGCGAAAAGTCAAGCCAAACAGGGTGATTCCCGCCAGGTAGAGCGCGATAATCGTCAGGTCCAGCTTGTCTAGGCCCATGGTTTGATCGGCGATCTTAATCTTGTAGCACCGGCCGGGCATTGTGCGGGACACTGCGACGGCCATCTTTTCTTCCCAATGGGCGGGATCTTCCGCGACCGCCGCGAGACGCCGGCGCTACTGGAACCTTTCGCCCCTCCGAAGCGCGCTTCCAGAGTAGCGGGCTTTACCGGAGAAAATCTCACGATCTGCTCCGGGGTATCCAGCTCGTCAAGCCGGTTCTCGCTCTCCGCGCCGCGAAATCGAGGCACACCCTTGTGATAGAACTACGCTCGTGGCCATCTTCCTCGGCATTGACGGCGGAGGCAGCAAAACTTCCTGCCTGATCGGCGATGAGACTTCGATTCTGGGCGCAGGCACCGCCCCGGGCAGCAATCCGGTGCGCGTGGGCGAAGCCCGGGCGCGCGAGGCGCTGGCCGTGGCCATCCGCCAGGCTTGCGCTGTTGCCAACATTAGCCCCTCACAAATACAGCGAACCTGCGCTGGCGTGGCTGGAGCCGCGCGGCCTGAGGTCAGCAATCCGACGCACCGTTTCATCGCGGAACTGGTCGCCGGTGAAGTCGATGTCGTTGGAGACATGGTGATCACACTTGAGGCAGCTTTTGGCAGCGAACCCGGTGTGATTGTGATTGCCGGCACCGGGTCGATCGCATACGGACGCAATGGGCGCGGCGAAACCGCACGCGCCGGCGGTTGGGGATTCGCCATCT
>CAYOZX010000454.1:0-1524 GCA_964408515.1 uncultured Acidobacteriaceae bacterium
CGAACCCCTCTCCCCGCGGCTGGGGTGGCATTCCGTCCCGTTCCGGTCTGGCTCGCGGGGGAGAGGGGCAGCTGGCTTGTTTCTTTAACCCGGTGCGGCATCGCAATACCGCCTGTGTCCAGCGAAAAAGATATGGGACACGATCAGGTTGTCAGAAGGGAACGCCCTCATCGAACCCAAGTTGATTTCTTCATAGGACCTGCTAAATAATAAAGTTTACAAGTAATGGTTCGCGTGTCAACGGGGCAACAGTGTGTAGTTCCAATCGGGATGGAAGGCATGGCCAAGCAGATGCAGGGTTTCCATCTGCTGGCTGGAAATCTCCTGCCCGGTTTCGTAGTCTCGTGTATCCAGTAGCGCCTTGACTTTGAGGCCGCTGCGCGTGCGGGTGCCGCCGATGAGATTCACCACCGTCTCGTAACTCACTAGGGGCCGGCCACGCCAGTTCATGCTGATGAAGGAGAATAACCGGTGCTCGATCTTGTTCCATTTGCTCGTACCCGGCGGGTAGTGACACACCGTGATGCCGAGGCCGCTTTCTGCAGCCAGCGCTTGCAGATGCACCTTCCACGCACGCAACCGGTTGCCGTTGCTGCCGCCCGCATCCGCACAGATCAGCAGGCGGGCTGCCTGGGGGTAGCTCTTGCGCCCCAGCAGGCGCCACCAGCGCCGAATGCTCTCGACGGCAAACTCGGCCGTGTCATGGCTTACGCCCACGTTGACCAGCGCTTTGTCGCGCGCGACATCGTAGGTGCCATAGGGAATCGCCTTGCCTTCACCCAGCTGAGGAAAGTCATGCACGTGGACCACTTCAGCCTGCTTGCGCCAGCGCCGGCCAGGATTCTTGAAGGCCCCCACCAGCTCCTTCTTTTTGGTGTCCACCGACACGACCGGGTCGCCACTACGCATAAACGCCTTGACCTGCGCATTGATATAGCGAAACTGCGCATCCCGATCCGGATGCTGAGATCCTTCCAGGCTCTTGATATTGCCTTGCAGCGAATACTCCATCTCATGCAAACAACGCCCCACCGTGACCCCGCTGACCGGATAGCCTCGCCGCGTCAGCTCCTCGGCTATCAAGCGTGTCGATTTGCCGGTCCATTTCAGTTGACTCATCGGATCGCCGGCCGTCGTTTCCTCCAGAATCCGGCCCAACTCCCGTTTGAGCTTCGGTGCCACTTCCTCGACGCGCTTACGCCCGCCGCCTGCTCGGCGAATCCGCTCAGACTGCGCTGTCAGAGGGCTCCTTCGGGCTCGCAGTTCCGCTGCCCCTTTGTAAATCGTCGGTCGCGACATCCCAGTCAGCTGGCACAGCCGACTGATTCCTCCCCGGCCAAGCTCCAGCGCCCTGGCGGCGACAAACAGGCGTGCCTGCGCTTCATTGAGGCTGCTCAGCACTCTCAACCACCGCCGTTCCGCGTCCGATGTGACCGTCCTCGAGGCCATGTGCCCATAGTCTCGCATGCCTCAAGGAATATAGGAAACTCGTCATTTTGTAAATATTATTATTTAGCAGTCCCT
>CAYOZX010000455.1:0-1523 GCA_964408515.1 uncultured Acidobacteriaceae bacterium
TTCTTCGTTCACGGAGAATCTGAGCAAGCCGCTGTGGTGAGCGGCGCGGCTGTAAGGCCGGAGCAGATCAGGAAGGTGAGTAGCGAGGGCGCGATTCGCGTGACGGCCGGCAAGAGCAATTGTCCTGGCCACGAATCGACGAACGTTCATTCATGCGGCCGGTGCCACCGGCTTAGTGTGCCAATGGCCACGAACTCACGGCCGACAACCTGGTGCCAGCCGAGCGCGGCAGCCGCTGGCGTTGCCGAAAGTGCGGCGCTCTCGCGCGCCGCGGCTTGGCGCCGAAGCCAGCGGAAGGGGGCATGACCGAGGAGCAACCGATCCCGGGCCCGCCACTCGGGATCGGTTCGGAGAGCGCGCCTAAAGACGAAGGCGCGCAGTGCTGACGAGCCTAGTCCTCTGCGGCCGGCAACTTGCCGTTCACCGTCTCGGCAATCAACTGATGACCCGACTGGGCAGGATGAACGTCACAGCTCGTGGTGTCTAAGGGGTTCACGTTCAACAGGCCCGCATGGCAGGTCTGGCCGCCAGCCCCGGACGCGGCCACCGCGAAGCTGCCGAAGACGTCGGCCACGATCGCGCCATAGGCAGCCGCGGGCGCGCTGATCGCCTGATTCAGGAGCGCGCTCAGTCCGGTCTGGGTCGGGTCGTGATAGTCAAGCGAGTAGTAGTTGACCAGGACGATCGTGCCTCCGTAGCCCACCCCCCGCAGCGAGGCGAGAATGGTGCCGATGTTCGTTGCCACGCTCTGCAGCACCGCCGGCAAACCCAGTTGGATACACAGCAGCGGGTTAGGAGCAGAGGCGCACGAGTCCTCTAGCACAAAGACATCATTGGCACCGAGCTGGAGGGTGACGACCCGCACGTTGTGGTGCTGCCTGAGGTAACTCGTGGCAAACTGAAGTTGCGTCGACCCGTAGCTCACGTGCAGGGGCGCCGCGGCGCGATACTCCCGGCAGCCATGGTCAACGACGGTTGAGGACAGGAAGCTGCCCGTGGTCTCGCCTGGACACGCCGCGTCAACCGTGTGTACATGCCGCAGCACACCCAGATACTGCGGATACGCAACGAAGTTGTTCGGGTTTACGTACTGAAAACCTGCCCGCGTGATGTAGCCGAAGGCCACACTGTCGCCGAGGGCGAGGGTGGTCCCTTCCTGTTCCGAGTCAGAAGCCGCTGCCGGCACGGCGGCCGTTGCCACCGCGGCCGTCGCTGCGAGGATGGAAAGGAAGACGGATCGCTTTTTCATGGAAGGCCCCCTTGTAATTTGCCCTTAAGCTTGCGGTTGCCCGGAACGGAAGGCAACTGCGGGATTGTCATAAGCGCTGCGGACGGAGAATTGGCCGCGCTTACACTGATGTCGAGGTTTGGCGTTTCCGGCACAAACGAACTTTGGGAAGTTGGTAGCGGGGGATCGCTTCTTTGATTTCCGACTGTCTCTAGCAGCTTGATCGGACAGCCCTTTATTGTCGGTTTCAATCCCACAGGCCGGAACCGGGGCCAAGAGCAGACACTCGGCGACG